>JAYTOR010000193.1:0-14429 GCA_043747685.1 Actinomycetota bacterium | reverse complement strand
CATCCATTTCTCAGGTCGAACCTGCTGAGGTTCGCCGGTCTGGCGGCAGCGGCCTCGCTGCTGGCCGCCTGCTCGGGCAGCGGCCCCACCGCAACGATCGGCGGGACCAGCGGCGGCACCGGCGCTGCTGCTGGCGGCGGCGGAACACTGACGATCCAGGGGGATGCCGGAAACCCAACGCTCGTCGAGAACTTCAACCCCTTCCAGCCGTCGTCGTCGTTGCGCGGAACGCTGCTGATCTACGAGCCACTCGAGATCCGCAATCCGATCGACGGCTCGTTCACCGAATACCTGGCGACGGCTCACAAGTTCACCGACCCGAAGACGCTCGTCTACACGATCCGCGACGGTGTGAAGTGGAGTGACGGCACTGCGTTGACCGCCGCTGACGTCGTCTTCACGTTCAACCTGTTGAAGAAGTTCCCGGCGCTCGACAGCAACGGTGTCTGGCAGCAAATCTCCGCCGTGGCGGCAAGCGGCAGCGACGTCACGTTCACCTTCACACAGGCCAATGTGCCGTTCGCCGGAGTACTCGGAGGAACGGCAATCGTACCAGAGCACGTCTGGTCGAGCGTCGCCGATCCCGTGAAGTTCGCCAACACGACACCCATCGGGAGCGGGCCGTTCGCCCTCGACCAGTTCGCACCGACGCAGTACAAACTCAAGAAGAACGCCACTAACTGGCAGGCTGCCAAAATCGTCCCTGACGCGGTCGTCTTCCCTGCACAGGCGAGCGACCAGAGCACCAACCAACTCGATGTCGTCAGCGGAAAGTTCGACTGGGCCTACAACTTCCTGCCGGATGTCGAGCACACGTTCGTCGCCAAGGACTCAGCTCACAACATCTACTGGTTCCCGCCTGGCGGCGCCATCGGGCTGTTCCTCAACCTCACCAAGGCGCCGTACAACAACGTCGACTTCCGCCAGGGAATCTCCTTGGCGCTGAATAGAACGACGATCGCCACCAAGGCGGTCAACGGCTACCTCGACCAGGCGAGCCAGTCCGGCCTGATCCTGCCGAACCTCAAGAAGTGGCTCGACCCGAGCCTCGCCGATCAGGGCAACGTCACCCAGGACGCGACTGCGGCCCTCGCCGCTTTCACCAAAGCTGGCTTTACCCTGACGGGCAGCAAGCTCGTCGGCAGCGATGGAAAGCAGGCGGCGATGACGATCGTCATGCCGACGAACTTCAGTGACTGGGTCGCGGCAGCCAAGGAGGTCACCAATCAGTTGGGTGCCATCGGCATTGCGGTCACGCTCGACCTCCCCCAGTATGCGCAGTATTCGCAGACCATCCAGGCCGGCACGTTCGACGCAGCGATGGGCGGCTTCGGCGGTACCGGTGACCCGTATACGGACTTCAACAACGCGCTGAACAGTACGTTCGCCACGCCCGTGAACACACCGACGTCGAACAACTTCGAACGCTTCAAGGATCCCGACGTCGATGCTGCGCTGGCGACGCTCGCCGCAGCGACCGACGAGGCGGCACAGAAGACCGCGACCAACACGCTGCAGCAGGCGATGTCCACCAAGGTGCCTGTCGTACTGATGTACTACGGAGGCAGCTGGGGTCTGTTCGCGACGAAGCACTTCACCGGTTGGCCGTCAGCGGCCGACCCGTACACGCTGCCGACGAACTACAACAGCGCGATCCTCACCGTCGTCACCCACCTTAAGAAGGCATGAACGCACGGTCATGAGAGGAGCACCATGAGATACGCCGTCCGCAAGATCGGTCTGTTCGTGCTCACGCTGTGGGCGGCGTTGACGGTCAATTTTGCACTGCCGCGCCTGATGCCGGGATCACCCGTCGACGCCGCCCTCGCCAAATTGGCGCAGGGCGGCCAGCCGATTACCAACGCCCAGCGGCATGCCGTCGAGGTCCAACTCGGCCTGCCGAACACGAACATCGCCAAACAGTACGTCGACTATCTCGCCAACACGGCGCGTTTCAACTTCGGGCACTCGTACTCGTTCCCGAACGAGACGGTGGCGAAGACGATCGAGAAGGCGCTCCCGTGGACACTCGTCCTCGTCGGCACGGCGACCATCATCGCCTTCACCATCGGCACACTGCTCGGCGTCTTCGCCGGATGGCGTCGGGGCAAGCCGACGGATACGGCAGTGACCGTGGGGGCGACGATGTTCTCGTCGTTCCCGCCGTTCTGGCTCGGTCTGTTGCTGCTGTACTTCTTCTCGTTCAAGCTGAACTGGTTCGCGATCAAGGGCGGCTACCTGCCGGGAGCGACGCCGAACTTCAGCGTCGGGTTCCTCGCCGACGCAGCGAAACACAGCGTGCTGCCAGGCGTGACGCTGGTGATCACCTCGCTGTCCGGCTGGGTGTTCGGGATGCGCAACAACATGATCAACACCTTGGGCGAGGACTACATCACCTTCGCCGAAGCGAACGGTCTGCGCAGCCGCACGATCGCCCTCGCGTACGCAGCGCGCAACGCCCTGCTGCCGAACGTCACCGCGTTCGGGCTGTCGCTCGGCGCTGTCGTCGGCGGCTCGGTGCTCGTCGAGGGAGTCTTCGGCTACCCGGGTATCGGCAACCTGCTGTACATCGCCGTATCGAACCACGACTTCCCGATGATGCAGGCACTGTTCCTCGTCATCACCGTGACGATGCTGGTGGCGATCTTCATCGTCGACCTGCTGTACGTCAAGCTCGATCCGCGGGTGCGGCGATGATCCCGGCGACGACCTCGCCGGCGCCATCGGTCGCCGACACGCCGCCGACACCGCCAGTCAGGGCGCTCGCGGTTCCCGGCCCGCTGCGATTTCTGCTCAGGGCACTGGCGACACTGTGGTCGAACACCAAGGCACAGATCGGACTGGTGATCCTCGGGACGATGATCGTCATCGCCGTCTTCGCGCCGGTGCTCGCTCCGCACTCCCCCGACTCGACCGACTTCACGCCGTACCGCGGGCCGAGCGGCACGAACTGGTTCGGCACGACCGGCAACGGACAGGACGTCTTCTCACAGATGCTCTACGGGGCGAGGGTGTCGCTGATCGTCGGGTTGGCCGCCGGGCTGATTGCCACGCTGGTCGCCGTGACGATCGGCCTGATCGCCGGCTACCGGCCGGGTTTCGTCGACGAGGTGTTGAGCTTCATCACCAACCTTGCGCTGCTGATACCCGGGCTGCCGTTGATGATCATCATCGCCGCCTACGTTCCGAGCCGTTCGATCTGGACGATCGTCTTCGTCGTCGCACTGACGAGTTGGGCGACCGGGGCTCGAGTGATCCGCAGCCAGGCGACGTCGTTGCGCAACCGCGAATTCGTCACGTCGGCGGTGTTCTCCGGGGAACGCCTCGGACGGGTCGTCTTCCGCGAGATCCTGCCGAACATGACCTCGCTCGTGGCCGGGAGCTTCTTCGGGGCGGCAACGGCGGCCGTCATGGCGGAAGCCAGCCTCGAGTTCCTCGGACTCGGGAATCCGACCACGGTCAGCTGGGGAACGATCCTCTACTACGCCAAACAGCAGAACGCCCTGCTGACCGGGCAGTGGGTCCTCGTACTGGCGCCAGGCCTGGCGATCGCCACGCTCGCCGTCTCGTTCACATTGATCAACTTCGGCGTCGACGCGCTGTCCAACCCGCGACTCAGGGAGAAGTGATGGCCCTCTTGCAAGCCACCGACATCAATGTCACCTATCGGCCATCGCGCGGCGTGAACATCTGGGCCGTCCGCGACATCAGCCTGTCGCTCAACGCCGGAGAGTTCGTCGGCCTCGTCGGCGAATCGGGCTGCGGAAAGTCGACGCTCGGCTACGCGATCACGCGCATGCTCCAGCCGCCGGCGCACATGGAGAGCGGCTCCATCGATTTCGACGGCACGGACATCGGCGAACTGTCCGGTGAAGAGCTCCGCAGGCAGCGACGCAACGGTTTCGCCTTGGTCCTGCAAAGTGGGATGAACGCCCTCAATCCGGTACGTACCATCGGGCACCACTTCCTCGACATCATGCGCGCCCACGCTTGCGACGGCGAGGAAGTGTCTGCTGAGGCCGGCGAACAACGCAGTCGCGACCTGCTGACGAAAGTTCGTCTTGACCCAGACGTGCTCAGCCGCTATCCACACGAGCTGTCAGGTGGGATGCGCCAACGCGTCTCCATCGCCCTTGCGCTGTCGTTGGAGCCGAGGTTGATCGTGTTCGACGAGCCGACGACGGCGTTGGACGTCATCGTCCAACGTGCGGTCATGCAGACGATCAAGGACCTGCAGCGCGACAGCGGATTCACGGCGCTCCTCATCAGCCACGACCTCGGGCTGGTGATCGAGGCGACCGACAGGGTGATGGTGATGTATGCCGGGAAGATCGTCGAGGATCAGCCGTCCGCTGCGCTCCTCACCGGTCTGCACCATCCGTACACCGAGGCGCTGCTCGCTTGCTACGCCGACCCGCGCGCCGATGTCGTCGAACTCGGCGGCATTCCAGGGTCGCCACCAGACCTGTCGGTGCCCCAGACCGGTTGCTCGTTTGCGTCGCGATGCAGCCTCGCCGAAGCGATCTGCACCGAGGTCGAACCGAAACTCACACCGCTCGGCAGCGGGACAGCCGCATGCCACGTGCGCGCCAGGCTGACGACGAACGAACGGGAGATGGTCTCCAATGCCGGATAACTCCGAAACGGTCCCCCCGATGGTTGTCGACACCATCACCAAGCAGTACAAAGTGCGCGGCAAGGGCCGCACGACGATGATGGCCGTCGACGGGGTCTCGTTCACCATCGCCCCTGGCGCGTCCGTCGGACTCGTCGGAGCGAGTGGCAGCGGCAAGAGCACGATCGCCAGCATGATCACCGGCTCGATCCGCCCGACGTCCGGTTCGATCATGTTCGGCGATCTCGCCGTCCATCAACTCAACCGGCGTGAACTGCGGGCATATCACAGCAACGTGCAGATGGTCTTCCAGGATCCATATGGCGCCCTCAACCCACTGCACACCGCCGAGTACACCATCAGCCGGCCATGCCAGAACTTCCTTGGGATGACAGCCGAGCAGGCGCAGACCAGGGTCCACGAACTGCTCGAGATCGTCGGGTTGACACCGACAGAACAGTTCGCCTCGAAGTTGCCGCATCAGCTCTCTGGTGGTCAACGTCAACGCGTCGTCATCGCCAGAGCCTTGGCGTGTAACCCACAGTTGATCGTCGCCGACGAACCGGTCTCGATGCTCGATGTCTCGCTGCGCGCCGGCATCCTCCGCCTGCTGACTCAGCTGCGCACGGACCACGGCCTCAGCCTGCTGTACATCACCCACGATCTGCTGAGCGCCCGCGTCGTCACCGACGAGATCCTCGTCCTCAACGAAGGCAAGGTCGTCGAGCGCGGCGCGACCAAGGCGGTGCTGCAGCACCCCCAGGACCCCTACACCGTCAAGCTCCTCGACGCCGTCGCCGCGCCCTCGGCAAGCGCTGCGTCATCCCATGACAACCCGACCGATGTGCAATCCAACGACGTGCAATCCAACGACGTGCAATCCAACGACGAGGTGCCTCCGGTGCCCGTTCCGAACGACACCAAGGTGAACTCATGAACCGAATCGACAGTCCTCGACGAACGATGAAGCGCGTGGTCGCGGTCGTCGCCGTGATGATCCTTCTCGGTGCGACGGTCCAGGTGTCGTCGGCAGCTGCGGATCAGACCGCCGACAACTCGCGCCACCGCACTGGTGTCCTCGACTATTCCGGACTGACCCGATCACAACGGACCGATCTGTATGCGGTCGCCCAGCAGACGTGGAAGTTCTTTGCCGCCGACGTCGACCCGACGACGTCGCTGCCGCTCGACAACCTCACCTACGCCGGCGGCTCGCAGACACCGACGGGCTACGGCCGATACACCTCGGCTGCCAACATCGGCGTGTACCTGTGGTCGATGGTCGCAGCGCAGGATCTCGGTCTGATCAGTCCGGCGCAGGCGGCACAGCGGGCCAGAGCGACGTTGAAGACGGTGATCACCTTGCCGCGCTTCGACGGCTTCCTCTACCAGTGGTACGACACGTCGACCGGCGCCGTACTGAAGAATCCCGGCGATCTCCCATGCACGACCGGGGCCGGCCCGGCGTTCGACAACTGCTCGTTCATCTCGAACGTCGACAACGGCTGGTACGCATCCGGCCTGATCATCGTCCGTCAGGCGATGCCGTCGCTGCGTCATCTCGTCGACCAACTGATGCAGCCGATGGACTTCGGGATCTTCTACGACGGGCGGCCGCAAACGCATTGCAACACCAACCCGGCGATCACCGGCAACCAGCCGACCGGGCAGATGTACGGCGGCTACTACGCCGGACTGCCGCCGGAGACCGGCGACAATTGGACGCACTACTACCACAACGGCGCGCTCTACAGTGATCCGCGCATCTCGGCCTACATCGGGATGGGACTCGGACAGATGCCAGGAAACGTCTGGTGGAAGAGTTGGAGAGAACTGCCGCCGGTCGCGCCGTTCGCCGATTGCCAGACCACCGATCCCGACTTTTCATGGCAGGGGCAATGGCCGATGAACGGCGCTTGGAAGACGCAGACCGATCCGCAGTCCGGCGACCAATTCACGGTGTGGGAGGGTCACTACACCTATCCCGGCAGCTCGTTGACGTTCATCCCGACCTTCGGCGGCGGCATGTTCGAAGCGCTGATGGCCAACCAGGTCGTGCCCGAGAGCTCATGGGGCCTACGCAGCTTCGGGCTCGCTGACGCCCGGGCCGTCCAGGTGCAGATCAAGTACGCCACCGAGCAGCTGCATCTTCCCGTCTGGGGGATGTCGCCGTCGAGCACCGCCGACGACACGGGCGGCTACGCGACCTACGGCGTCGAAGGGTTGCAGTTCCCGTATGTCGGGGTCGGTGCCAATGCCGCGAATCCGAGCCTCGGCCTGTCGCAGTGTCACGGCTGCGCCACCGAGGACGTCGTCACGCCGCACGCTTCGTTCCTCGCGCTCGACGTCGCCCCACAGAAGGCGTACGCCAACATCGCCAAATTGCGCACCCTGTATCCGGGTGTGTATGGCCCCGCAGGCTTCTTCGACGCCGTCAACCCGACGACCGGCGCAGTCGGCCATCGGTACCTCGTCCTCGATCAGGCAATGATCCTCGCCTCGCTTGACAACGCCCTCGCCAACCGGGCGCTGCAACGCCACTTCGCGGACGACCCAGCGTCAGCGGCGGCCCGGCTGTACCTGCCGATCGAGAACATGTTCACCGGCTGAGCTCGGTGCACCGCGCCCGACCTTCCTGCACGCGTTCGGCCTTCCTGCACTCTGCAGCTCAGGTCATCGCTGACGGTCGAGGACTGCGGTCAGATGCAGCAGCAGAGGCTGGCCGACGGTCGCCATGCGCAGTTCGTACCGAAGCACATCGCCGTTCGACGGCGAAGTCCCGTTCGACAGCGGTGATCGACTTGGCCGTCGACGTCCCGGCCACGACGGTCGACACCAGGAAAATCGTCGCACCAGACGCAGTACGGGCGACCGTCCCGTGCTGCACCTCGACAACGCCCGTCGGATGGGCGAGGACGAGCTCGACGGCGGAAGGGGAAGCGTGTCGCCAGTAGCCGCTCTCGCCGTGCAGCGGCCGTCCCTCCGTCGCGTGCTTCGATCGTCGCGTCTACGAAAGGAACGGCTTCCCGACGTGCGCGAACTGCACGGTTTCGTCGTAGTCGAACGGCTCGATCGTCGGATAGACGCCGCGCCCGCGCTCCGCCCACGTCCCGAGCAGAAACGCCAGCGATTCGACATCAGGGTGCAGCGCAGGTTCCACCGCCATCGTCCAGCGGTCCGCCCGCTCGACCGTGCTCCCGTTGATCCGGCATCGATCCGGTATCTTCGAAACCCGTGTCGATCCAGCGTGGCACTACACGCGCGTGATTGGCCGAATCTTGGCGACATGGAACTCGCAGAGATCTACGCCGATTGTCGCGACCGACTCATTTCCGTCGGCCCATCGCTGAGCGCCGAACAACGAGCGGCGCCGCTACTCGCCACTCCGCCGTGGGTCGTCACTGACGCCTGCCGACATCTCACCGGCGTGTGCGCCAGATGTCCTCGATGGGCGCATGGAAGGTGCCGGATCATCGGGGTGGGCTGCGAGCCGGTTGGCTGCCCGACAGGATCAGTCGCTCGAGGAGGTCAGCGCTCGAATGGGTGTCGCGCGCGCCGGAGATCGACGCAGCGATCACTGCCGCTGGAGCGAAGGTGTCGTTCGTGGTATTCGACGTCTGGACGCATGCACAGGACGTGCGCCCCGCCGCCGGCCTGCAGTGCATTCGCGACGAGGAACAGGTCGCTGTACTCGCCGCAGCCGCGCTCAGGTCGAGCAGGCCTGCTGGAAAGGCGACAGAATTCCCGAGGCGATCGACGGGCTGCATCTCTTCGACTTCCCACCGATCGACATCGTCGAGCCGTAACCCCTTCCAAGCTGATCAAGCAACATCGTTCGGACTCCCCGGCGTCGTCGTTGGTTTCCGGTGTGACGTGCGACCATCGCCGCATCCATACTGTTCGTTGGTCGCGATGGAAGTCGGCGATGTCGGACGGCGGGTATCCGGAACTGTGCGACACCCATTTCGTACGATGCTTGAGTGACGTACAACCCGGCCCAACAGGCAGTGATCGACCTGCTCGGGAAGTCGATTGACCGTGCGGAGATCGACGTCGGGATCGGTCCCCGCCTGCTCGACGACCTGACTGACGGCCTGACGCCGTTCGTCGACGGCGTCGAACTCGACAATCCGCTGTGGGTTTCCAAGCATGCGCTGGCCACGGTCCACGGATGCGAAGCGCACTACCTCGCAGGCCAAGGCGAGTTCGAATGGAGCGTCGCCAATGTGCGCGGCATCGTCGCCCATCGCGGCATCGAATTGACGATCCACATGCGTGCCGAGGCTGCTCCGATGCAGTTGGTCGACGAAGCATTGGCGCGGCTGATCAACGACGATCGGGCCGCCGGCCAGTTCATCGGCGGGCTCGGCGAGTTCGATCTCGCTGATCTGCGCAGCACCGCCGTCGACAAGGTGTCGGCCTTCCAGGAGTCGTTCCCGCCGCTGAAACCTCAGTGGGTGCCCCGGACGGAAAGCCGTTCACGCGTCGACCTGTTCGGCGGGCGGATCGTGCTGCAGGGCAAGACCGACCTGACGCTCGGCAAGCCGGGCGACAAGGTCATCATCGACCTCAAAACCGGCTCGGTGTCACCGATGCATCGTGAGGACCTGCGCTTCTACGCGCTGCTCGAGACGATCAAGCTCGGCAAACCGCCGCGGAAGTTGGCGAGCTACTACCTCGACACGGCGCGCGCACACCCGGAAGACGTGACCGAACCCGTCTTGGATACCGCCGTGCGCCGGGCAGTCGACGGCATCAAACGGCTGATCGCCATCACCCGAGCGGGGGAAGAACCCCGCGTCCGTCCAGGACCGCAGTGCCGCTGGTGCCCGCTGTTCGCGACGTGTGAGCAGGGTCAGGCCGAGCAACGCAGGCGCGATCAATTCGAGTAGCGGCGACCACCGACGTCGCGCACCACACACGCCGACAATGAACACATCCGTGCAGCGCTTCAGGCAGACGATCTTGTGCATATCAAGAAGATCGCTGCCCGTAGTTCGGCCCCAGCCGCTTTTGCTATCGGGACATGAGGGCGACGGGCACGCCGAGGCCGACAGAGCTGCGCACGCTGGCGATGAAACGGCCCGGCTGCACGGCCTTTCGGGGCAATGAGATCACATCGGGACCGAGCCACGCAGTGACCTCGTCGAGATCGTCGACGATCAGCACGAGTCCCCACCACACTGCGCCGCCCGGCGGAACCTGCGGCGATTCGACGACCTCGACGATCACTTCGCCGAGGCGGAAGAAACCCTGTTGCACGCCATTGCCCGCATTGCGGATTTTCTTCAACGGCTCACCGAGTACCAACTCGATGGCACCGCAGGTGCGATGCATGTCGGGTGTCATCAGTACAAAGTGGTCGATCATCTTCGCGCCGACGGGATGAGGCGCGTGCTGCGGCGAATCGAGTGGAGATGCGGACGAGGCAAGACCCCACGGGGAATCGTCGATCTCGAACGCCGAAGGGTCAGCGCCGCCACGCTCGGACGGCTGCGAGGCCGACAGCGCAATCGATTTGTCCGGATCGTCGACGAGCACACGGCGTATCCCGGGCTTGCCACCGACAAAACGTATGGCCACCGACCCGACGACAGCACGGCCAACGGCGATGTGCAGGCCGATGGATTCCCACGGCTCGATCTCTCCGCCGATCTCGACGGCGACTATGCGCGTCACCTCGCTCCGCGCGAAGCCCGACGGACCAGCGGAATGTGCACAGGCGCGAGAAGGCGCTCGTGCCACCTCGACATCGTCGGATGGTCAGCGAGCGCCTTGCGGGTACTTCGATTCGATTGTTCGGGCCAAGCAGTCGTCTCGACTGTCTCGTCGTGGTCAGCTCTCGCAGTCGCAAACGCCGATGAACGATCGACTGGTTCGGTGCCGGCCTCGCCACGGATGGCAGTGGACGACACAGGGGCCATGGCTAGCCGCGGCCCATGTTCGGGCGCTTGCCGTGGTTGGCCTTCGAACGGCGCAGCTTGGCCTTCTTCTTCTTGGTCTTCTTTGACATAGGGATTCGATGCTATCGGTGTTCGTCGTACCAGCCCACCCCGATGCGACGGTTACGATCTGCGGAGGTTCTCACGGCACGACGGGCACGTACATGGTTGAATCGAAGGCTGAGTCAAAGGTTGAATCGAAGGCTGAAGCGCAGGCGGATAGGGGTACCGACAACGACATGACGGCCACTCCCGCTGCTGGACCCACGGCGACTTCGGCTGATGGCGTCGCGACGACATCAGCCGAGCCGACGGACTCAGCCGAGCCGACGGACTCACTCATGCAGGATGGAAAATCCAAGCGGAGGCGAAAGAAACCTGCATGGCTGGTCACGACGCTGGAGGTGCACAAACGCTTCGGTGAGGTCGGGGGCGACACCTCGGCGAAGGCCATTGCCTTCTCGATGTTCGCTTCGCTGCTGCCGCTGCTGATCGTCGGTATTGCCGTGATCGGCTTCATCTCCCATTCGAACGCCAACTTCGCAGGCGACGCGATCACCAAGCTCGGACTGACAGGGTCGTCCGCCGACACCTTCAGGTCGGCGATCTCGGCCTCCGAGAACAACCGGGCGGCGACGAGCATCATCGGCTTCCTATCGTTGCTGTGGACCGGCATGGGGTTGGTCTCGGCGATCAAGGCGGGCGGTGATCGAGCCTGGCAGTTGGCCGACAGCGCTGCATCGAGCCTGGCGAGGGTCGCCGCGTGGCTCATCGGGCTACTCGTACTTGGCGGCGCGGTGGTCGCCTCTTCGGCGTTCATCCGCTTCCTGCCGGGAATTCTCGCACCGGTGTTGTTGCTGACCGGGCTGTTCGTCGGCATCGCCCTCTTCTGGTGGACCGGTTGGATCCTCACCGCGGTGCGCCTCCCGCCCAGCTCCCATCGCCCCGGTGCACTCGTCTGCGGAACGCTGTTCTACGTGATCACGACGTTCGGCACGACCTATCTGTCGAGCCAGATCGCCAAGTCGTCCGCTGCATTCGGGGTGATCGGCGGCATCGTCGCCATCCTCGCCTGGTTTGCGCTGCTCGGGCGACTGCTCGTCTATTCCGCAGTCATCAACGTCGTGTTGCACGAACGTCAGTACGGCACGGTGACCGCCAACGTCTCGGCGCCCGCACTCCCCTCGTCGGTCTCCCATCCGTCGCCGATGCCGCCATACGACTCCAATCGGTCCGGCCTGATCAGCCCCACCGAACACAAGAAGTCGAAGGTGCAGCAACTCCTCGCCAAGGTCCGCAAACGCCCACCGGAAGATGACGCCGTCCCTGTCGAGGGCCGCGGTCACGTGGATTCCGCAATGACGGAATCGGGGTGACCGGCTCAGCGCCCGTCGAGGGCCGCGGTCACGTGGATTCGGCGATGACGGAATCGGGGTGACCGGCCCAGCGTCCGTCGAGGGCCGCAATCACGTGGATTCCGCTATGACGGAATCGGGATGACCGGCCCAGCGCCCGTCACGGTTGCGGTCACGTGGATTCCGCGATGACGGAATCGGGGTGACCGGCCCAGCGACCCACACGGTTGCGGTCACGTGGATTCGGCGATGACGGAATCGGGGTGGCCGCTCGCAGGTCACTCAGGCGGCGAGCGTCTTGTCCTTCGTCCACGCCAGGAGCTGTTCCAGCGTCCAAGTGTTGATGACCCTGTCCATCGGCACACTGCGCTCGGCGGCACGATCGCATCCGCGTGGCTGCCATTCGAGCTGACCGGTGGCATGGGCATCGGAGTCGATCGAGAAGTAGCAGCCGTATAAAATCGCCAAGTCGAGGAGTTCGCGCGGTGGATCGAGGCGCTCCGGGCGGCAGTTGATCTCGACCGCTGTCCCGAACTGCTTGCAGGCCATGAAGACGATGTCGGCATCGAATGTCGACTCCGGACGCTTGCCGATCAGACGGCCGGTGCAATGCCCGAGGATGTCGACGTGCGGGTTCGCTGCGGCGAGCACCATCCGCTCGGTCATCTTCGCCTTCTCCATACGCAGCTTGGAATGGAGGCTGGCGACGACGACATCGAGCTGATCGAGCATCTCGTTGTCCATGTCGATCGAGCCGTCTTCGAGGATGTCGCACTCCATCCCGCTGAGGACGCGGAACGGTGCCATCTCCTCGTTCAGTCTGACGATCTCCTCGCGCTGGTCGACGAGTCGTTTGCGGTCGAGTCCATGGGCGATCGTCAGGCGTGGCGAATGGTCGGTGAGGACGATGTACTCGTGCCCGAGGGCTCGGGCCGTCGTCGCCATTGCCGTGATCGTCGCTCCCCCATCGCTCCAGTTGCTGTGCAGATGGCAGTCGCCCCTGATCGCCGCCATGTACGCGGCACCGCCCTCGGTCATCGAGATCTGCGTCTCGGCCTCGATCTTGTCGATGTAGGCATGCTCGCCTGCGAAGGTCTCCTTGACGAGGCGGACCGTCGCGTCGCCGATGCCGTCGAGTTCCTTCAGCGTCCCGTTGGCCGAACGTTCCTCGACCTCCTCAGGCGGCAGCGAGCGGATGACATCGAGCGCTCTGACGAAAGCTTTGGTCTTGAACCCGTTCTCGAACCCGCGGTCGAGGCAGTGCACGACACGCTCCAACGCCTCGACAGGGGTCATCTGGCCAGCGTAGCCAGCGGTGCAGGTAGCCTCAGGCCTTCGATATGGAACGCTTCGGCCTGGTAGGCCTCCCCAACGCGGGCAAGTCATCGTTGTACAACGCATTGACCGGCGGTGGAGCCCTCGCTGCGCCCTATGCCTTTGCGACCAAGGACCCGAACATCGGCGTCGCCAAGGTGCCGGACGAGCGCCTCGACCGCCTGGCGGTGATGTCGAAAAGCAAGAACATCGTCCATGCCGCCGTACAGGTCGTCGACATCGGCGGACTCGTCGAAGGAGCCTCGAAGGGTGAGGGCCTCGGCAACAAGTTCCTCGCCAACATCCGCGAAGTCGACGCAATGGTGTTCGTGCTTCGGGCGTTCACCGATGATGACGTGTCGGGCCCCGACGATCCGTTGGAGCACATGCGCGTCGTCGAAATCGAGTTGGCACTCGCCGACCTCGAAACGATCGAAAAGCGCCTGCGCCAGGCCGAACGGCAGATGAAGACCGACAAGTCGCTGGCTGCCGAGGTGGATGCGCTGGCCGTCGCCTATGCCGCACTCAGCGACGGAACCCCGTTGTACCGCGCCGGCCTGAAGGCCGACATCCGCGAACTGCTGGCTCCGTACTACCTGCTCACCAATCGCCAGGTGCTGGCCGTGGTCAACGTCGGTGAGAACGAGTTGGACCGTATTCCCGAGGTCGAACAAACGGTGCGCGACGAGTTCACATCCGCTGGCGACAACGTCGAGGTCATCGGCATGTGCGTGCAGTTGGAAGCCGAAGCGGCGACGATCACCGATCCGGTCGAGCGTGCCGAGATGCTCGAGGGGTTCGGCCTCGGAGAAGGCGCCTTGTTCCGCATGGTTCGATCGGCGTATCACCTGCTCGGGCTGCGTACCTTCCTGACGACCGGCGAGAAGGAGAGCCGAGCCTGGACGTTCACCGCCGGCTCGAAGGCGCCAGAATGCGCCGGCCGCATCCATTCGGATATCCAGCGGGGCTTCATCCGCGCCGAGGTCATCCAGTGGGACGAGTTGCTCGCCCTCGGCGGTTGGAACAAGGCCAAGGAAGTCGGCAAATTGCGCATCGAAGGTAAGGAATACGAATTCGTCGACGGCGACGTAACCGAGTTCCGCTTCAACGTCTAGCAGGGGTTTTGTGATCTGCGGCGACCCACCGGCGGGTGACTCGGTGTCGTTGCGCTGGACAGTTCAGCACAACGACACCGAGTCAGGG
>JAYTOR010000192.1:0-2185 GCA_043747685.1 Actinomycetota bacterium | reverse complement strand
CTGTGCACCCCCGTAGCTACCGCCGGTCGGAACAGTCGTCAGCGATTCGACGGTCAGAGGGTGGTCACGTGGCTGCCGTCGAGACGGACGGCGAATGCTTCATAGCCGACGCGGTCGCTGATCCATTGAACGCCGTCGTCTCCCATGGCGAAAGCGGCGGTCGCATAGGCATCGGCCCACGTCAAGTGTGGGCCCGCAACGGTGATCGACGCAAGCCTGTGGCTTGCAGGTGATCGGGACCAGATGTGGTTCCCGCGCTGGGCGATCCCCGATGTGGCGACAGCGTGATCGTCGGCGACATCGAGGACGACGACGATGTTGCCGGCCTGGTTCGGGTCGGCGATCGCCACGCTGAACGGTGAGTCAGCCGACGGACGGCCGTGCGTCTGGACGTCGCCGCCGACGCCGACGTACCAGTGCTGCAGCTGCGCAGCCGTGAGGCGTTCGCTGGATCGCTCGGTCGCCCACCCCTTGACGAAGCCTGCAGGATCGATGAAGCCGGCCGGATCGGTCGGTGATCTGCCGATCGGGTGAACCGTGAACGCACCGTTGCTCAGATGTTCGAGACTCGTGCAGGCGTCGAGGACTTCGATCACCTCGGCGCTGGCGTCGAGCAGATGGAGTTCGCCGGCGTTGATCCTGCTGATCTCACTCGTCGGGCGAAAGGTGCTGAACATCGCTTCCAACCGTTCCATCTCTTCGAGGAACGTGGCGATGGCATCGTCGATCAGCCCGTCGGGCTGATCGTCGAAGATGTGAATACTGGCGACGGTGCCCATCAGCGGTGCGCTGCGAATCAACGGTGCTGTGCGGTGGCCCATGTCAGTTCGGATTCTCGCAGATCACGGTGCCGGCAGATGCTGCGCTGTTCGCAACGACGGGTCCTCCGGGAATGTGGTGGTCGACGACAGACCTGATTTTCGACGGTTCGTCGATACCGTCTCGTGGCTATGGGCGTGCTCAGAACCTTGCACTGGAATGACCTCTCCGACGCCGATCGCATCGCGCTGTGCGACCGCGGGCTCGAAAACGGCATCCCGGACTCGCTGCGCCAGCAGATCGGTGAGTTGATCGAAGACGTGCGTCGCAACGGTGACGATGCCGTCTGTCGAGCGCTGGCACAGTTCGACGGTGTCACGGTGACGCCGGATCGGCTGGCGGTGACCGAGCACGAGTTCGCAGATGCCCGCACGTTCGTAGACGGGGCGATCCAGGAAGCAGTCGTCGACATGATCGACCACATCCGCCGCTTCAACACCGAGTTGATGCGACGTCGCGGTAGCTGGAGTTTCGAGAGCGAACCGGGCCTGATGATCGGCGAGAAAGTGACGCCGATCGCCTCCGCCGGCTTGTTCTGCCCGAGCGGCAAGGCGAGCTACCCGAGTGTGCTCGCCCAACTCGGCACGCCAGCGGTGGTGGCAGGTGTCGAACGCATCGCCGTTGTCGTCCCGCCGAAGCCAGGCACCGCTGGGGCGGTCGATCCTGTCGTGTTGATCGTCGCCGACGAACTCGGATTGCACGATGTGTTTCGGGTCAACGGTCCTGCCGGCATTGCTGCGCTCGGCTTCGGGACCGAACGTATTCCGAAAGTCACCAAGGTCGTCGGACCGGGCAGTTGGCCGGTGACGTGCGCGCAGGTCGAGATGCAGCGATTCGGTACGGCGACGATGATGGCCCTCGGCCCGACCGAGAGCCTGGTGATCGCCGACGACACCGCCGATCCGGCCCGCCTGGCAGCGGACCTGTTGATCGAGGCCGAACACGGCACCGATTCATGCACGCTGTTGGTGACGACATCGGAGCGTCTCGCCGTCGCCGTCGATGAACACCTTGCTGTGCAGATCGCCGATCTTCCACCGGCGCGTCGAGCGGCTGCACACGCCTCGCTCGGCGTCAACGGTGGTGCCGTGCTGGTCGACGACCTGGCCGCCGCGGCGGCAGTCGCCAACGCCTTCGCGCCGGAACATCTGCAGGTTGCGGTCGACCCGGACGCCGAAGCGGATCTCGTGGCTCAACTCGTGCACGCCGGCGAGATCCTGCTCGGTCAAGACACTCCCTTCTCGGCGGCGAACTTCTTGATCGGCTGCCCTGCTTCGCTGCCCACGAACGGATTCGCAAGGGTGTCCAGCGGCATCACCGTGGAGGCCTTCCTCAAGCGCACGGCGATCGCCCGATCGAGCGAGGC
>JAYTOR010000191.1:0-3765 GCA_043747685.1 Actinomycetota bacterium | reverse complement strand
GTCGGGTCCAGATAGCGCAACTCGTACCAGCACGAGCCCGCCCACTGCGGCATCACGTTGAGGTCGCGGGTGTACTGCTGTTCGCCGTCGCCGATGTCCAGGGTGACATATTTCCAGTTCGGCAGGCGGCCCAGCGGCAGATCGGGCTCGGACTGCGAATCGTTCGGGTCCAACTCCGTCGGGCGGAAGTCTTCCAGTGGCGGCAGCGTGACCGGCAGCATCGAGTCCGGCAGTGCATGCGGCTGGCCGTCGACGTCCCACACGATCGGGAACGGCTCGCCCCAATACCGCTGGCGGGCGAACAGCCAGTCGCGTAGGCGGAAGTTGATCGTGCCGAAACCGCTGCCGTCGGCCTGCAGCCAGGCATTCGTCATCGCTTTCGCCTCGGCGACGGTGCGGTCTCCGTTCAGTGTCAACGTGTCATTGGCAGAGTTGACGTACGTGCCCTCACCGACGAAGGCGACCGGCCAGGCATCGGTCGACACCGCTGCTGCCGATGTCGATCCAGATGCGTCCGGCGCAGCGATTCCGTGTTCGTCGTACCACGACTGCGGCGGGCGTTGCGTAGCGACGATGTCCAGTCCGAACGTTCTGGCGAAGGCGAAATCTCGCTGGTCGCCGGACGGCACCGCCATGATCGCACCCGTGCCGTAGCCCATCAGCACGTAATCGGCGATCCAGATCGGTAGGGGTGCGCCGTTGATCGGGTTCGTCGCGTATGAGCCGGTCCACACGCCGGTTTTGTCACGGTCCTGGTCCTGTCGCGACACGTCGTTCTTGGCGGCGGCCTCGCGGCGATAGGAGGCGACCGCTGCGTCTTGTTGCAGCGTTGTCAACAAGGGCACCAGCGGATGTTCTGGTGACAGCACGACGAACGTCGCCCCGAAGAGCGTGTCGGGGCGCGTCGTGAAGACGGTGACCGGTCCGGCAGCCGATGCGAAATCGACTCGCGCCCCCTCTGATCTGCCGATCCAGTTGCGCTGCATCGTCTTGATCGAATCGTTCCACTCCAGCGAATCGAGGTCATCGATCAATCGATCGGCGTAGGCGGTGATCCGCATCATCCACTGCTTCATCTGCTTCTTGAAGACGGGGAAATTGCCACGGTCGGATCGGCCGTCCGCCGTGACCTCCTCGTTCGCCAGCACCGTTCCCAGCCCTGGACACCAGTTCACCGGAGCTTCTGACACATAGACAAGGCGGTGCTCGTCGATGACGGCGTTCTGTTCCGCCTTCGACAGCGACGCCCAGGATGCACCGGATCCCGGTGTTTGCGTGCCGTCTGCAAAGCGGGCGATCAGCGTGCTGATCGGACGGGCAGCGTTGAAGGAGGTATCGAACCACGAGTTGTAGATCTGCAGGAAGATCCACTGCGTCCATCGGTAGTAGGACTCGTCAGAGGTGGCGATCGACCGGCGCTGATCGTGCGCCAGCCCGAGGCGACGCAGTTGGCGTCGATAGGTGTTGACGTTGAACTCGGTGGTGACGCGCGGATGCGTGTTCGTCTCGATCGCGTACTGCTCGGCCGGCAGCCCGAAAGCGTCGTAGCCGAGCGAGTGCAGCACGTTGTAGCCGCGCATCCGGCGGAACCGTCCGAAGACGTCGGTTCCGATGTAACCCAACGGATGCCCGACATGCAGTCCTGACCCTGACGGGTAGGGGAACATGTCGAGAATGAACAGCTTCGGTCGGTCACCCAACGCTTCGGGGTTCGCCAGCGGACCCGCTGGGTTGGCAACCTCGAAGGTGCGCTCTGCGTCCCACCGATCCTGCCAGCGCAACTCGATCTGCTCGGCGAGCGCAGCCGTGTAGCGGAACGGCAGGCTGGACTCGTTGGGGGGCTGATCAGGGCTTGCCGACATAGGCCTGCAATCCTACGGCCGGGGGTCGGATGCGGCCGAGGCATATTCCAGGGCAGGTCGAGCACGCACGTGCATGCGTGGGTTCGCGTGAGTTCGCTGTTCGGCTCACCTGGCCGACTAGCTTTCATTCACAGATCGAGGGGGGTGTGCAGAGCAGACTGCCCGAGGGAGCCATCCGAAGACGATGTCCAATTCTTTTGCCGGTACAGGTCAGCCGATCACGGTTCGGCTCGAGCAGGCTGCTGATTCCGGCAACGGTGTCACCTTCGTCGGTGCCTCGGTCGCACCGAACGGGCCGACCCCTGTTCCATGGGCCCAGCTCCATGCCGAGGCCCGTGGAGTCGGTGCAGCGCTGCAGTCCCGTGGCCTGATTCCGGGCGATCACGTCGCCATTCTCGGCCCGACGAGCCGGTCGCTGATGACCATCGTCCAAGGCTGTTGGCTCGCCGGTATCGCCAGCATGGTGCTTCCGCTGCCGATGCGCATGGGTTCGCTCGACACCTTCGTCACGAGTACCCGCGACCGCATCCGGCACGGCGACGCCAAGCTGCTGCTGATCGACGAGATGCTCGCTCCGTTCTACGAAGCGGCTCCCGGCGACCCGCCGACTGTGGCGATGAACTCGATTCTTTCAGATCCCGGTCTGCCGAGCGCCGAGGCGTTGGAGATCCCTCCTCACGATCCAGAACGCCTCGTCATCCTGCAGTACACCAGCGGATCGACGAGCGAACCGAAGGGCGTGATGATCCCCGATCGTGTCCTCGGTGCGAACATCGACGCAGCGCTCGCTGCCGCGAACTTCGTCATCGACGACGTGATGGTCAGTTGGCTCCCGCTCTATCACGACATGGGACTCGTCGGCTTCCTGGCGATCCCGCTGACGACGGGCGTGCAGTTGGTCCAGGCAGCACCGCAGGACTTCCTCGCCCACCCCGGCAACTGGATGCAGTGGCTGTCCGACTACCGGGGAACGGTGACCGCCGGCCCGAACTTCTCGTGGGTGCTGGCGACGCGTGCGCTCAAGCGGATGGAGCGCCTCGACCTGTCGAGTGTTCGCATGGCGCTGAGCGGAGCGGAACCGGTCGACCCGGCAGCGGTAGAAGCGTTCGTCGTCGAGGCCTCGCGTTTCGGGTTCGAACCGGGTGCCGTGTTTCCGGCCTTCGGCATGGCAGAGGTCGCCATCGCCGGGTCGTTTCCGCCACGAGGTCGCGGGCTGGTGTGCGACATTGTCGACCGTCTGGTGCTCGAGCGTGACCACCTCGCCAAACCGGTCGAGATCACCGATCCCGACGACGAGGCGACGCACCTGCGCCGGTTGCCGATGCTCGGCTTCCCCGTGCCCGGTTTGACGATGAAAATCGTCGACCCCGAAACCTACGAACAACTGCCGGAGCGTCACGTCGGCGAACTGCTGATCGCCGGGACTTCCGTGACCCCTGGCTACTACAAACGGCCGGACGCAACGGCGGCGATGTTCAGCAAAGGCTGGCTGCGAACGGGCGACCTCGCCTACATGGTCGGCGGAGAACTCGTGCTCTGCGGGCGTCTCAAGGACATCATCATCGTCGGCGGACGCAACATCTTCCCTGAGGACATCGAACGTGCGGTGGGCGCCATCGACGGTGTACGTGCCGGAAACGTCATCGCCTTCGGGGTCGAAGGTTACAAAGGCAAGGAGAGCGTCGTCGTCGTCGCCGAAGTCAAGTCCGACGATCTTGCGGGTGTCTCGCACGCCGTGCACCACACGGCGTTGGACGTCAGCGGCATCCCGCCGAGAGACGTGATTCTCGTGCAGCCGGGAACGTTGCCGAAGACATCGTCCGGCAAACTGCAACGGGCGAAGTGTCGCGAGCTGTATCTCGCAGAAGAACTCTTGCTCTTGCCTCGCACGTGATCTCCGGTG
>JAYTOR010000190.1:0-4989 GCA_043747685.1 Actinomycetota bacterium | reverse complement strand
GGTGTGGGTGCGCATCCTCGACGCCCGGCGGCAGAGCAGGAACGCCGCCCCGCCTGACACGTTGGCGACCTTGCCGTCGATGCCGGTGAGGTCGCCGGGGACGGCGGCAAGGTCGGCGCCGGGGACGTCGAACGGGTCGGTGCCGTCGATGCCGGCATCGCTGTCGACGACGACGATCCCGACGGCGGCGCGACGCCGACCGTCCTCCGGTGCGGCGCGAACCTCGTGGGCGGCTAAATTGCTCATGATATTTACGCGCAGGTGGTGGTCGAGTGCGGTCACGGCACGAGTCAACCACCTCGCCGGGACGACGCTGTCAGCGGTCGGGCAGTAGCGTGCTCGTCGGTCTGGCAGCGTGATAGCCGGATGCCGATTCGAATACCGGGGGGCAGGGGGGACAGAGATGGTCGTAATTGCACGGGACCGGGCGGCGGAACGCCCACACGAGATCGCACTGCGCGCCGACGAGGTGACGCTCGATTGGCCGGCGCTCGACGACGCCCTCAACCGGGTGGTGAACGCGCTCGCGGCGATGGATCTCGGAGCCGCCAGGCGCGTCGCCGTTTTCGCCGAGAACGCCGTCGAGACCGTGCTCGCCCATCTGGGGGGGCTGCTCGCCGGCGTCAGCACCGTCCCGGTGAACTTCCACCTCAATGCCGAGGAAACCGCATACATTCTCGCTGATTCGCAGTCGGTCGCCGTCTTCACCGGGCCCGAGAACCTGCAGCGGGCCGTCGAGGCAGCGGCGATCGCCGGGGTCCCCAACGTCATCGGCTGGCGTTGTACCGACGCACCGATCGCCTGGGAGCAGTGGCTCGCCGCTGCGAGCAACGCCGAGCCGTCTTCTGACGTCAGGCCGCTGCCGAACCTGATGTACACGAGCGGCACGACCGGTTTCCCGAAGGGTGTCGATCTCGCACCTCAGATGTTTGCCGGCGGCCGGACCATCGACGAACACATCGCCGTGCTGCAACAGGGCCCGTTCGCCCAACTCGGCACGCATATGGTCGTCGGACCGATGTACCACACCGGACCACTGAGCGGCATGCGTACCCTGGCCGCCGGCGTGCCGACGGTCGTGATCGGCAAGTTCGACGCCGAGCGGGTCCTGAGGGTGATCGACATGTACCGTCCAGAGTCGACGGTGATGGTGCCGACACATTTCAAGCGACTCCTCGAACTCGATGCGACTGTCAGGGCGCGCTACGACGTGTCGAGTATGAAACTCATGTCGCACACCGGTGCGGTCTGCCCGATCGACGTCAAGAAACGGATGATCGAGTGGTTCGGACCCATACTCCGCGATGCCTACGGAGCAACCGAGGTCGGCACGATCTGCACGATCGACAGCGTTGCCTGGATGGCCCATCCCGGATCGGTCGGCCAGTGCATCGCGCCGTTCACCAGGGCGATCGTCGTCGACGAAACAGGGGCAGAAGTGCCGCCGGGCGTCGAGGGCAAGCTGTACTTCGAGGATTCGACCGGCAGAGGAATCGTCTATCCGAACGATCCGCAGAAGACGGCAGCGTCACATCTGCGTCCCGGCGTGTTCACGATCGGCGAGATGGGATATGTCACGCCGGACGGCTTCGTGTATCTCACGGACCGCTTCAGCGACATGATCGTTTCCGGTGGTGCGAACATCTATCCCGCCGAGGCGGAGAGTGTGATCATCACGCATCCGAAGGTCTCCGACGTCGCCGTCATCGGTGTGCCGGACGCAGACTTCGGCGAAGCCGTCAGGGCGCTCGTCGTCCCGCTCGACCCGAGCGACCCACCGACTGCCGATGAGCTGATCGGCCTCTGCCGTTCGAAACTCGCCGGTTTCAAGTGCCCGCGTACGGTCGAGATCGTCACGACCGTCGGACGCAACCCGATGGGCAAGATCAACAAGCGTGCGCTGCGCGCACCGTATTGGCACTAGACACTGCCAAGCAAGCAGGAGGATGCAACGATGCCCGTTTCACTCGATGATCTGAAGACGCTGCACTACGAGGTCAGCAATCCAGGGGACAACGGCATCGCCATCGTCACCCTCGACCGACCGCAGAGCCGCAACGCTCAGAACAAACGAATGACCTATGAGATCAACGCCTGCTTCGACAATGCCGCTCGCCGCAGCGATGTCAAGGTGATCGTCTTTCGAGCCGACGGCCCGCATTTCTCCAGTGGCCACGATATGCGCGACACCGAATCGCACAAGGATTTCGATCTCGTCTCGACCTCCGGCGGATACGGCCGCGACGGCCAGGAGGGGCAGATGGCATGGGAGGAGGAGGTCTACTTCAACATGTGCTGGCGCTGGCGCAACATCCCAAAACCGGTCATCGCCGCCGCTCAGGGCAAGACGATCGCCGGAGGGCTGATGCTGCTGTGGATCGCCGATGTGATCATCGCCAGCGACGACGCATCGTTCAGCGATCCCGTTGTCGGCATGGGGGTCAACGGTGTCGAGTACTTCGCGCATCCGTGGGAATTCGGGACCCGCAAGGCCAAGGAGTTGCTGTTCACCGGCGACTTCGTGTCTGCCCAGGATGCCAAGCAACTCGGGATGGTCAACCACGTCGTGCCGGGCGACGAACTGCGCAGCTTCACGATGGCGATGGCCGAGAAGATCGCCAAGCGGCCGAGCTTCGCCTTGAAGTTGGCGAAGGAAAGCGTCAACCAGACGTCCGAAGCCCAGGGCCAGTGGACGGCGCTGCGGGCAGCGTTCTCGATCCAGCACCTGGCCCATGCGCACAACCGGGCGAAGTTCGGCATCCCCGTCGATCCCGGCCATCCCCGTCCGCTGGATTCGCTTACCAAATCCGCATAGGCGACGAGCGCACCTCGTGTCACGAAATGTCGCGTCTGACGCCACGTTCGGTGACGGGGGCGTCATCGACCGGTGTCGTAGTCTGCGGCAATGCTCGATCTCCCGGTCGCCGATCCGTGGTTCGTCACCGAACGCGGTAGCCAGGGAATCTCGCTGATCACCGAACCGCACGTCCATCCGCTGCTGCGCTGCAACGTATGGCACGTCCGCGGCAGGACGCAGGATCTGGTCGTCGACACGTCGCTCGGCCTGCGTCCGCTGCGGGCGATCGTCGAGGCGGAGTCGACGAATCCGCTGCTCGCCGTCGCCACACATTCACACGGCGATCACGTCGGCGGCATGCACGAGTTCGCCCATCGTGCGATCCACATCTCCGAGGCATCCGATCTCGACACCGATCGACCGTACGATCTGGCCTCAGCCGGCTATGGCGAGTCGGTGCTCGGTCCGTATCGTGCGGGCGGATACGACATTCCCGATGTGCTGATCGACGCCGTTCCGTCAGGCGGCATGATGTCGACGAAATTCGGTCTGCGGCGCTCGCCGGCAACGCAACTGTTGGAGGAGGGAGATGTGATCGACCTCGGCGATCGGGCTTTCGAGGTCCTCCATCTGCCTGGCCATTCTCCCGGGTGCATCGGACTGTGGGAGGAGCGCTCCGGGGTGCTCTTCTCCGGTGACGCGTTATACGACGGGCCGTTGCTCGACGACCTCGACGGGTCCGATCACGCCGACTACTGCGCGACGATGCGGCGGCTGCTCGAGCTACCGGTGACGGAAGTCCATGGAGGACACGAGGCGAGCTTCGGCAGGTCCCGCCTGATCGAACTGTGCAGCGCCTACCTGCAGGAGCGTGGATCGTGACTGCAGCGATCGCCGGGTGGGCGCAGTGGGAACGTCGAGTGGAGCGAATCGCCCGGACGGAGCAGCGGGAACGATGAGCGAAGTGACGCCGACGCCGGAATCGGTTCGTGCGGAAGTCAACGCGTGGATCGCCCAACACTGGGACCCGACGCTGTCGTTGCAAGCGTGGCGCGAACTGCTCGTCGACTCGGGCTGGGGTGCACCGTCGTGGGAAAGACGGTGGCATGGTCGCGGGTTGCCGCGCTGGACGAACCAGATCGTCGCCTCCGAGCTGGCGTCGGCTGACGCCGTCGGGATGCCCGCAGGTGGCGGTATGAGCTTGGCTGCGCCGACGATCCATGCCCACGGTCCTGACGAGTTGCGCGAACAGTTCCTGCGTCGGACGTTGACCGGCGAATACACGTGGTGCCAGTTGTTCAGCGAGCCAGGTGCAGGATCGGACCTCGCCGGTCTCACGACACATGCAGTCCTCGACGGCGACCGGTGGATCGCCAACGGCCAGAAGGTGTGGAACACGAGCGCCCATCACGCCGACTTCGGGATTCTCGTGGCGCGCACCAACTGGGATGTCCCGAAGCATCGGGGCCTGACGTATTTCGTGTTGCCGATGCATCAGCCCGGTGTCGAGGTCCGGCCGTTGAAGCAGATGAACCATCACGCCTCGTTCAACGAGGTGTTCATGTCGGACGCAGTGATCCCCAGGGAGCACGTGGTTGGCGACGTCGGTTCTGGCTGGGCTGTGGCGATGACGACGCTGGCGTTCGAACGCAACTTCGGCGGTGTCTCCAGACCTCGCCGCTCCGTCGGTGGTGGGTTGGCGAGAACCGAGGCGGATCACGAAGCGAAGGAGTTCTTCGAGACCTACCAGTGGTACCCGCAACGTGCCGGTCGGGTCGATCTCGTCGTCGAGCACGCCCGCCAACGAGCCATGTCGAGCGACCCGGTGGTCCGACACGAGATCGCCACGTTGTTGTCGGTCCAACGGGTCAGCGGCTGGACGGCGGAACGCGGGGCAGCGGCACGCGCGCTCGGTCGGGCACCAGGAGCAGAGGGCTCGCTCGGCAAACTGTCGTTGAGCATCGTCGCCCGTCGGGCGGCCGGTGTCCACTCGCTGATCGGCGGCGCGACGGGCATGCTCGATGGTGACACTGCGCCGTTCGGTGGGATGATCGCAGAGGTGCTGGTCTCCGTGCCCGGGCAGTCCATCGCCGGTGGAACGGACGAGATCCAGCACAACATCCTCGGTGAGAAGATCCTCGGGCTGGCGAGGGAACCGGCGCCAGACAAGGATCTCCCGTTCCGCGACCTGC
>JAYTOR010000189.1:0-1727 GCA_043747685.1 Actinomycetota bacterium | reverse complement strand
ATCCGATCGGTGCATCATCGGTTGCCGATCATCATGGTCACAGCGCGCAGCGAGGAACTCGACGCCATTCTCGGGTTGGACAGCGGTGCTGACGACTATGTCACGAAACCGTTCCGCCTCGCCGAACTGCTGGCGCGTGTTCGCAGCCAGTTGCGCGTACCGATGGCCGATATCGTCAATGCCCAGGATCTGCGGCTCGATCTGGCCGCAAGGCAGGTGTTCCGCGGCGCCGACGAGATCCTGCTGGCGCCGAAGGAATTCGATCTCCTTGCGTTGCTCGTCAGTCAGATTGGCAATGTGGTCGATCGGGAACGGATCATGCGTGAGGTCTGGGACGAGCACTGGTCCGGAACGACGAAGACACTCGATATGCATGTCTCGTGGCTTCGAAGGAAGATCGGAGACGACCCGATAGCGCCACGCTATATCGCCACGATCAGGGGCGTCGGTCTGCGGTTCGAAGCAGCCTGAGATGCGCCGCAGACTGCTCAGGACCTTCGTCTCCGTCGCCCTCTTCGCCGTCGTCGTCCTGGGGATCCCGCTCGGGCTCATCGGGCGGATGTTCGTCCGTCAGGACGCCAGCAGGCGCGCAGACCGTGAGGCCGACACGGTCGGATTTGCGGTGCAGCGATACCTCGACGCCGGCGAGCAGATACCGGATTCGGCGGTTGCCAGCTTTGTCGGGCAGGGCCGGTACATCCTCGTCACGGATGCGCGCGGGGACACGGTGACATTCGGCAATCGGATCGACAGCGATGCGCTCCAGGCGTCGATTTCTCTCGGTGACGGTTCGATCGTGACGCTCAGGGTTCCCGACGGGGACGTGGACAGCCGGCAGATGCTGGTGGTCATCTTCGTCGCCGGACTGTCGCTCGCCAGTGTGGTACTCGCTGCTGCGCTCGGTGCGCTGCTTGCCCGACGCCTGTCGCGGCCGCTCGACAGCTTGGCGACGGTGTCGCACCGTCTGGGTGACGGAGATTTCACGGCACGGGCTGATCAGACCGGTCTTGCCGAGGTCGACGCCGTTGCCAATGCCCTCAACAGTTGCGCACAGCGCATCGGCGCGATGGTGATGTCGGAGCGCGAATTCTCGGCCAACGCATCCCATCAGCTGCGTACCCCGTTGACAGCGCTACGGCTGCGGTTGGAGGAGATCAACGAGGTCGGCGACGAGCAGGTTCGGGTCGAGTCGTCTGCCGCCATGAAGCAGGCTGATCGGCTCGAGGCGACGATCAGCGACCTGCTGCTGCTCGCACGCGAGGGCACACTGCAGCAGGTCGAGCTGATCGATCTCGTCGACGTCGTCCGCCTGCACGAAGCGGACTGGCGGCAGGTGTGTGCCGCCGCCGGGCGCAGGCTGGTCATCTCTGCGCCGAAGCACTCTCACGCGGCCGCCAGCGCCGGAGGTGCCGTTCAGGTGATTCAGACGTTGGTCGAGAACGCGGTCCAGCATGGCAGGGGAACAGTCAGGCTGGCGGTGATCGCCGGCGGCGGAGCAGCGATCGTCCAGGTGAGCGACAACGGACCGGGGATCGCCGCCGGCGACGAAAGCGCGATCTTCGATCGTCACGTCTCCAGCAACCCGGGCCATGGCGTGGGACTCGCACTTGCCCGTACGCTCGCAGCGGCCGACGGTGGGCATCTAGATCTCGTTCGCCGTTCTCCACCCACGTTTCAACTGCTGTATCGGGCATCCCTCCCGGAAGTCAGCGCGCCTCTGGCGCTGC
>JAYTOR010000188.1:0-9268 GCA_043747685.1 Actinomycetota bacterium | reverse complement strand
GGGGTTCGATTCCCCCCAGCTCCACAAGGGGGGGCTCGTTGAAAAGCGGGTTCCGGAGTAGTTGAAATACCACGAAGGCCGGCGGGGAGCTTCCCGCCGGCCTTCGTCGTTGACCCGACCACGAGGGCCCGTCGGTTGGTTGAGTCGACCGGATCCATACACAGATTGTGCTGGCGTGGAAGCAGGCGGCACCCAGCCGCGACGACGCTCAGACAGCGATCGGCGGTACGGCTGCGATCGGCGAACGGGCGAGGACACGGCGTGCCACATCGTCCACCTGCCTCAACAACTCGGCCGGCATCAGCTCGAGGTCGAGCGCATGAGCATGCAGTTCGACACCGCTCCCTCGAAGCACCATCTGCTGCTCCGCTTCGTTGCCCTTCGCGTAGACGAGGTGTCCCACCGGCAGACCGAGCGCCGTGCAGTAGGCCAGCATCTGGTACAGATCAGCGTTCGGGTAGCCCGCCACCTTCTCGGACTTGTACTTGGCATCGATTACCGCCAGCGCCTCGCCACCCCGTTACCAGACGAGATCCGGGTTCATCTTCACCGTGCCGCCCAAATCGAAGGTCTGTGGGTCCTGGGCGCTGACTCGTCCGTCGATGCGTTCCAGCGACTCGGTCAGCGCAGCCGTGACAAAGTCCTCGAACACCTTGGCCATGTCGATGATGAACCCGTTCACCTCGACCGCACCTTCAGGGAGGTCAACGGATCGGTGCTTCAGCACCATCGACGCGAACTACAGGACGGTCTCGTAGTGGGCGTTGCGACGGTTCGGCCGCCAGTCAGGCGCCGGATTCTGAGGACCGTCGCTACACAGTGTTTGTGAGGAGGGTAGCGAAGCGGGCTGCGGGTGTATCCCAACCGAGGATTTTGCGTGGTCGGTCGTTGAGCTCGAGCGCCACCCGGGTGAGTTGGGATTTCGGGCGGATGGACAAGTCGGTGCCCTTGGGGAAGTACTGGCGCAGGAGGCCGTTGGTGTTCTCGTTCGTGCCGCGTTGCCACGGTGAATGCGGATCGCAGAAGTAGACCGGCATCTTCAGGGCGGCCGAGATCTGGTGGTGGTGACACATCTCCATGCCTTGATCCCAGGTCAACGACAACCGTGAGTGCGCGGGTAGCTGGTTGAGCGTGTCGATCATCTCGTCGCGGAGATGCTCGGCGGAGCGCGTCGTGCCGAGATGCACGAGGATCGTGAACCGGGTGACTCGTTCAACGAGGGTCCCGATCGCGGAGCCGTTGCCTTTACCGATGATGAGGTCGCCTTCCCAATGCCCACCGACGAGGCGGTCGAGCACGCTGGCGGGTCGCTGTGCGATCGGCACCATCGGGGCGACGAACCGGCTGCGACGCCGCTCAGCGCGCCGATGATGAAGCCGGCGTGTCCGCCCGGTACGGAGGCGGCCTTCACGCATGAGCGGCGTGTCCGGCGAGTACAACGCCTGGTAGATCGCCTCTGTCGAGATCGCTGTGGCAGCCACTGCGTTCGTCAGGCTGACGGCGATCTGCTCGGGGCTCCACAAGCGATCGAGCAACCGCTGAACTTCAGCGCACAGCACCGGGTCGCTCGCAAGCTTGCGGGGCTTGGGACGTGGGCGGCGTCGCAGCATCCGGTGGTGGGCGGCGTGTGGCCGGTAGTTACCCGACTCGTGATCACGGTTGCGGATCACCTCTCGACACACCGTCGACACCGCCCGACCGGGCAGCAGCGCAGCGATTGCGCGACGAGACAAGCCCGCACGGATACCGTCCGCGATCACGATCCGTTCGTCCTGGGTCAGATATCGGTCGGACTCCACGGCAACAGGACCGCTCGAGATCGGCAGGTAGACCCGGGGCTCACCGCCGGGCACCTTCACGACACGACCGTTGCGCCACCGACTCCCGGTCCGGCGATGCACGCCGACCTCTCGACAAGCGTTCGCATTGGTCCAACCTTGCTGCATCAAGTGAAGGTAACGAGTCCGCTTCTCCACCAGCGGCTCCCCACGCCCAAATCCCGTGCCCATGCCACACCAGTCCTCTCGCTCAAGGTGTAGCGACGACTCTCAGAACCCAAGATGCCCACTGGTGGCCAACAGATCCGTCGTCGAGGTGAACGCTCTGCGTGATGGAGTTTCGAGGTCCGACTGCCCTCAGGCTCGCTGCGTATCCGGCGGTAGGTGGCGCTCAGGCCGGGGCTTGTCGCCTGGGATTATGGGACGTGCGACATGGGCCGACACGAGCTGGCTGGGGGCCGATTGTGGACCGGGCTACGGTGCCGATCTCGGGTGGGAGGCGACCCAGGAACAGGTTTGCACGATCGTGGGGTTCGCTTCGGTCCTCTGGCACTCGGACAGATGTCCGACTCCCGACTCTCGTTGGGCTCGATCTGAGCAGCTGGGCCGGGGCAGTCGGTTCGTTTGTACGTACCTGGACGGTGCTATCGATCGCGAAGTCCTTTTCCTTCGAGGATGCGGGGAACGACGTTGTCGATTCGACGGTTCCTGGTTTCGGTCAGTTTGGCGTCGGAGATGTGGAGGTTGTACTCGCGTTGGCGGCCGGGGGTGAGTTCGTTAAATGCCTCCGCGAGGCCGTCGTCGGTCGCCAGTCGTTCCTGGAGCTCGGGTGCAAGCTGCTCGTCGGGCCGAGGCGGGAGTTCGGTTCCTGACTGGGCGTGGTGGATTGCCTCTTTCACGTAGGCCTCAATGACCTCAGCGAGCGATTCGATGTCGGCGGTGGAGGTGAACTTCATGCGCTTAGGGCCGTGCGTGTTCGGTCCCTGCGGGTGAAGAACGTTCTCGGGGTCCTCAAGCAGGACGCCTTGGAAGAACATGAGTGCCAGATGGTCGGAGAATTCTTGGAGGAGGACGACGTTGTGGTCGTCTTCGATGTGGTAGCAGGGTTTTCCCCACTTGATCGTTTCGTCGAGTCCGCACGACAGCAGGATCGGGCGGATTGCTGCGATCTCGTCGGGCCACTGGTCGCTGTCAGCGAGATAGGCGTCGACGTCTGGGTAGTCCTTCATCGGGTTCCTTCGGGGTTTGTTGCCTTGATGGTACGGGCCGCTGGTTCGGCAGGCTGCGTGGGTGGCGGGACGCCCCCTGACGGTCCTGGCCGGTTCCGCGGGGAGTCGACATGATCTGGTATCGCCGGCGCTCACTCCGTGTCGATGGTTGCGCCACGAAGGGCGGCGGTCATGGACATGACGAGGACGTACCCGAGGGGCATCGCGATGTCGGCGGCGCCGTCGCCGACGCAGAGGTGGGCGATGACCGCGTCCGCGAAGTACACCGCGAGACCAGTCAGTGCTGCGAGGCCCAGTTTCGGGAATCGGAGAAGGCTTGCGAGCGCCCCGAGTCCGCCGGCGATCTGGAGAACTGGCAGGGGGTCCCGGAGCCGTCCGTGGACCTCGACGTGGTCGAGCAGCTCGACGACTGCGGCTTGGTTGGTGAGCTTGCCGGCTATTGACACGAGGGCGACCAGACCGTAGAACCCGGTGAGCACGGCCGCGGTTGTTCGGGCGCGTCGGTTGGTCGCGAGTTGGCCGGTCCAGCGAGTGCGTCGTGGCTGCGCTTCGATGGGCTGTTCATACCCGGTTGACGTGTGTCGACCGGTGAGTGTGACTGCGGGTTCGGTCACAATCGGGTGACGGGGTGCGTCACTACGGTATGACAGTGAATTCGGAGGCTGCGTTCGAGGCTGAGCGTTCGAGACTGACCGCGATCGCGGGGCGGATTCTCGGGTCGAACCACGACGCTGGTGATGTCGTTCAGGAGGCGTGGCTGCGGCTGGCGCGTAGTGATACCGATGACATCGATTCGCTGCCAGCTTGGCTGACCAGAGTTGTCACGCGGTTGTGTCTCGATCACCTTCGCAAGAGTTCGACCCGAACCGGGATCGAGTCGGAGGCGCCAGCCAGCTCGCCAGCGGGAGATCCAGCGGAGGACTCGGTGCTCGCCGATCAGGTGGGCTCTGCGATGCATGTGGTGATGGACTCTCTGGCGCCGGCCGAACGGGTGGCGTTCGTCCTTCACGACGTGTTCGGCTATCCCTTCAAGGACATCGGCGCTCTCGTGGGGCGATCGGGAACTGCGGCCCGCAAGCTGGCCAGCCGCGCCCGACACAAGCTCCAAGACGCCCCGGAAACGATGGACGAGAAGACAGCGAGCGATGAGCACAGACGAGTTGTCGACGCGTTCCTCACGGCAGCTCGCAGCGGTGAGATGGGCGCCATGTTGTCGCTGCTGGCGCCTGATGCCGTCATGCGAGCCGATTCGGTTGGCATCGAGATGGGCACCGAGCCTCTTTATGACGGTGCGGCTGCGGTTGCGGAACGGTTCAACGGATCCAAGGGCGCTGTGCCTGTCACCCTCGACGGCGAGCTCGGTGCCGCTTGGATCGCTGCCAGCGATGTCAAGGTCGCATTCGTCTTCCACGTCGAAGCCGGTCTCGTCCACGAGGTCGAGCTTCTCGCTGATCCCGAGATCCTTGCCACGCTCACGGTGGAACGAGTCCGGCGAGCAACATGACCCGCTCTCAGACAGCGATCAGAAGTGACGAAGCATCGAACCAAACGACAGGAGACCGATCGGAATGAAACGAATGACCTGCGCCCAACTCGGCGGCCCATGCGACCTCGCTCACGAAGGCGAGACGGCCGACGAGGTCATCAAGAAACAGGATGAGCACCTCAAGGCGATGGTCGCGTCCGGCGACATCGCACACGAACCCGCTCGGGCCGAGATGAAAGGGAGATGGAAACGGCCCCTCTCCGGAATGCGCTGGTACAAGAACACCAAAGCCCAGTTTGCTTCGCTGCCCGAGGAGTGACTCGGCGGCCGAACCGAGTCGGAACTTGCCGGCGTCTGCTCGGCTCGCCAGCCCGCCGCTATGTTCGGCTGCGCACGTTTGCGGCGGCAGCCGGACCAGCCCGGGCGGAGCCGATGGACGGCCGCTTGTAATCGTTGCCGCCAACGTTGCAGTCCGCGACACACTCCCGGCGCACTGTGGTGCGTCTGATCGCCCTGTCCGTCAACAAGGCAGCCATCATCCACCGGTTGTTCCGCCGACATCAACGAACGGCTCGATGTACCGTGCGTGCCCGGTCATCCCCCACCCATCGCCTGTCCCATAATCTCGTTTGACCGTGCCCCGCCGGAGCGTCACCGATGTGCCGGTATGCCGCGCTCGCGAACGTCCGGTTGCCGATCACTGTCAGCGGTCGAGTGGCCGTCAGTGGGCAGCCCTACACGGCCACCGATGGGCAGAATCAGATGTCCGCCGCCACCCACCCGTCGCCCTTGTCGTCTTCGTACGAGAGGGTTCACCGTCCGACATCGGCGAGAAGTCTGCGGCAGAGTTGCGAGCACACCCGTTGTTCAAACGCTTGGCACAAGTCGGTGGCCGGTCATCGTTCACGTTCGCGAGTCGCGACGACGAACGGCGGGAGATTCATCTCTCGCTGGTCCTCGTTCCGGTACTTGTCTGACTACTGCCGGTAGGCCCCTCACCTCGCTCGAAGAGACACCACGCCGGTGCGGCTTCAATCTCGAACTCCCGGCATGAAGAGTGCCGCAACCGATGCCGCCGCTTCGTCGTGCATGGTCGCGCTTCAGAGTGTGCCGATCCCACCCGTGTTAGTCCCCATGCTCCGCGAGTGGGTCGACCAGAACAACCTCACCAAGCCGGATGCTCTGTTGTTCCGAACCCGCAACGACACCCGTCCGAGCGGATCGAACTGGATCCGGGCCTGGCACCGCGCCCTCGCCTCCGTCGGCCAACAACCGCTCCGCGTCTACGACTGCCGCCACGCAACCGCGACCACATGGTCACGCGCCGGGATGCCCCTCGCCGAAACCGCACGACGCCGTCGAGACCCTCATCCACTTATGTTGGGGCCCTCGACGACGAAGAACATATCGCCAACCAACGCGTCGACACCATCCTCGGATGAGCCGTGCGATGCTGTCGTTCGACCTCAGCGACAGTGGCCCAGGGCGAGTCGGACATGGCCACCGAGGTCCGTTTCGATGACGGCGTCGCTGCAGCGGTCGGAGAGGTCTTGCCATGGCTGCCGGGTCGGCTGGCTGCCGCCGAGTGCGGCGAGCGTTCGAGCCAGCAGCCGCGAGACGCGTCTACCGGATGTGACGGTACCGAGGTCCGCAAGGGCGATGAGACGCGGGTGGCGCGCACAGAGTTGATCGACGCTGTTCCAGAACGACGCCGGGTCGGTGAGGGTAGAGATCACAAAGGTGGCGATGAGCGCGTCGATGTCGTCGAGATCCACACCTGCGGTCTCGAGTGCGGGACCGAGGTGTGCGGCGTCTGCGCAGATCACCGTGACGTTGGTCCAGCCTGCTTGTCGGATGCGTCGGCGGGCGGCGTCGAGCATGCTCTGGCTGGCATCGATGCCAATGACGTGACCGCCAGGTCCGACCAGATCGCAGAGACCGGCGAAGTTGAGCCCGGTTCCACATCCGACATCGAGGATGCTGGTGGCAGGGAGCGGACCGATCAGCTCGTGAAGGTGGCGACGAGGTTTGGAGTAGAGGATCCGCTCCAGCGAGAGGATGTCATAGACGCGCCCGATGTGTCGGTACCGCTGAAGCCCTGCCATCGATCTACGGTCCAGCGAGCGGGTAGTACACGATCCCAAACGTACCGGTACCGGCGTCGGCCGAGACCGTGGGCCCGACGACGTAGCCGATGATGTCGTCGTCTGGGCGAGCGGCCCCCGCGTTCGAACCGCGGTCCGACGACGGGAGACTGGCATCGACACCGCAGTCCGGTATTGATGGCTGAGCGCTGCCTCAACGGGCCAGTGAGGAGCGCATCGAACCCACAGGATTCGATCGGCTCGATGTGCGCTCAGCGGCTGATGCCTGCAGCACGCTTCAGGCGGAACGGCCGCTCTATTGGTGCGTGGCCGATCAAGCGGCGCTGGGTTGATCAGCTCGTGGCTACCGGGAGTGCGCCATCTTCGCCGCTCTCGATACTCGACGCCGTCGTCTCACTTCTGCGCTGCATGGCATAGCCGATCGCGACCAGGGCTGCACCGAGGACGAGAAATCCAGCGTCCCACAGGGTCTGGTGCTCACCGGATCGCACGTGATGAATTCCCAGGATCTGGTGATCGATGATGCCTTCGACCAGATTGAAGATTCCCCAGCCGACCAGAATCCATCCCCACAGCGTGCCGCGGGACCACGTTCTTCGCTGCGATGTCGTCACCCGCTTGTAAAGGGTCCCGAGGCCGATCAGGACTGCGAGCCATGCAAAGGTGTGAAACAGACCATCCCACACCGTGTTCACCTCAAGTCCGCGCACCGTCGACTTCGGGGTAATAGTCGATCCCTAACCGATCCGAATCGGTGCTCGTCAACATGTGATGCCACTGCAACATCTGATGGAGGACGATCCAATCAACGAAACCGCCAAGACCGACGCCAAGGAGGATCCCCGGAAGTCGAATGCCCGTTAGTGACTCGGCGGCAACGCCCCCGTGCGACGGGCCGACAGAGGCTCGTGCCGCACGTGTCATGCGATATGTCTACCCAGCCCCGCCGACGACCAGCGGCAGCGTCGAGCTCGCGTCACCACCCGCTCGCCGCCAGATTCGACAACGACGGAAGGTGCGTTCGTCGTCGTCGCCGTGGATCTCAGCCCCGAAGCGGTCAACATCCGAGAAGGCAGCTCGGGCGCTCGACGGATCTCCCTGGCCCTCGTGCTCGATGAGCACAACCACGAGCCGCTTGGCAGACCGCCTGATCCACCGCCCATGTAAGAGGGGCGCGCAGCGCGCAGCCCGGCTTCGACTGGTTCGTTGACTGACCGCTGCGACCGTTGGCGACATGTGCGATCTGGTCTGTCGAGTTCGGACCCTGTGCCGCCCAACGCCTCACCGCGGCATTGGAGCGCGCACCGCGACGTGTGCCGTAACGATCACGGTATTCTCAGCGACCCGATCACATCGACCGTCGGCGTGACAATCATCTCGCCGTTGCTGTCTGAGATCGCCAGACCCGGGCTGAACACGTTGCGGTCTGCGCAGAAGAAATGTGGCGAACCCTCCACATCGCGAGTCTGGCCAACCGTCCAATCCTGCAAAACGTCGTCGCGTTGCGACCGACCCGGTGAGCCCAGCCCGAACTCTGCTGCGATGTCTCCGAGTACCGCAGCGTCGCTCACATCACGGCCGTCGAGGAACAACGCTTTGCGCAACGCCAGGCTGACCTGCTCGCCAACCTCGTCACTGTGGCGATAGGCCAGAGCTGCCAGATCGAGCGCCGGCAACGTCGTAAACGGAAGTCGCTGCGGATCGAACCCGGCGAACAGCGACGAGTCGACCTGAGCTCGCAAGGCTGCCACCTCGTCTGCGATCTTGCCTGGGTCGGTGGGTCCACCGTTGACCAATTCCAACGGCCACGCCCGGATCCTGATGTGCATGTCCGTGCCGAGCAGAGTCCGGCGGCTCGCCAGCTGGTGGAGTTGGACGTAGGCGAACGGGCAAGAGACGTCGGCAAACACTTCGATCATCGGCATCTTTGGTCAGTACCCGTGACGCTCGCAAGCGACACGACGACACAAGGGCGTCGACGCATTGGTTGGCGATGTGTTCTTCGCCGTCGAACGCTCCGACGTAGGTGGACACGGGGGTTTCGACGCTGTGTCGAGGCTTCTCGCTCCTCAGCTCCCACACGGCAGCAATGTCGAGCATGACTTGCGCGAAGTCGACGGGGGGCGGCGGTCCTCAACGGCCTCAGTGAGCGTGCAGGGTTCTTATCGACCCTCAAGTGACGAGCAGTTCCTCATCCCGCTCAATCTGGTCCAGCTGTCCGACAGGAGAAGCACTAGCCGACTTGGCTACGTCGGCCACACCACACCGTTCGGTTTCGCGTACTCGCCACGCCCAACAACCTCGGAGCGGCGCATGAGTCGATGAGGCGCACGTTGGCTGACACGGCACCAGATGCCGACCTTCTCGATCCGATCCGCTCTGCTCCTTCTTCTAGATGATTGGCTCCAAGGCATTCAGTGGTCGTAGGCGATGAGTGAGCGTGCTGGGCCGGGTCGGTTGCTGGTTTCGTTGTGCCAGATGGTGGCGGTGAGGGCGAGGATTCGTTGGAGGACGCGTGTGCAGACCCCTTGGGGTTTGCGTCCGCCGTGGCGTTCGAGGTCGAGTTGTGCCTTGAAGGTCTGGTTGACGGACTCGATGATTTGTCGGAACGGTTTCAGGAATTGTTGTCCGGTTCGGATGGTCTTTTCGGACTTGAGTGATGGTCTGATG
>JAYTOR010000187.1:0-4931 GCA_043747685.1 Actinomycetota bacterium | reverse complement strand
TTGAAGGTCTGGTTGACGGACTCGATGATTTGTCGGAACGGTTTCAGGAATTGTTGTCCGGTTCGGATGGTCTTTTCGGACTTGAGTGATGGTCTGATGAGGGTGATCCCGGCGGCGTTGAGTTCGGCTTCGAAGGTGGCCGAGCGGTAACCCTTGTCGGCGATCAGGACTTGGCCGGGCCGGTTGGCGAGGATCGGGTCGAGATCGAGCTTCGCCACAGCGGTGTCTCGTTCGTCGGTTTTTGCGCTGGTCAACGCGTACGCGACGGGCAGCCCAGATGGTGTTGCGATCAGGTGGAGTCGCAGTCCCCAGAACAGGCGGGAATGCGAAGCGCAGTAGCCGTAACTGGCGTAGCCGGCCATGTCGGATTGTTTCACGGTTTCGCGGGAGCGGCCGCACTCGACGGGTGTGGAGTCCACGACCCAGAGGTCGTCGGTGTAGCTCGGGCAGTCGCGAGCGATTGCGGTGATGATGTGTTGGATCGTGTTGGCGGCGGCGCGGAGTCGTTTGTTGTAGGCGGCGCGTTGGGGCAGGAACCACGATGTCAGGTGGGTGTGGGCGTAGCGGATGAAGCGACGCTCGGAGGTGTAACCGAGCAAGGCTTGGATGCCTGCGAGAGTGATCAGTTCGGCATCGGTGAGTTGCGCGACGATGCCGACGGTTGGACGTTCGGGGCCGCCACTGCGGGTGATCCTTGAGCAGGTCGTCGATCGTGACGTACAGTCGAGTCGCGAGAGCGTCCAAGTCGGCGTTCATCCGATTCCTCCAAAGATCCGGGTGTGCAACACCGCAGATCATGGACGCTCTCGCGCTCTCAGTGGCGGATCATCACGCGGACCGCGCGCAACCCTTGGAGCCAATCATCTAGTAGATCTACGATCCGAGGCTGTCGATGGCGGCTTGGAGCCGCTGTGCGGCGGTGTCGGCGAGGGCAGCGAAGCGTGGGTCGCTCATCAGGTCGTGAGGATCTGCGGCCGCGATGCGGGTGCCACCTTCGGCGGGTTCGATGACCACGTTGCACGGCAGGAGAAGACTGACGGACGGATCCAGCTCCAACGCCTGATGCGCGAGCATCGGGTTGCAGGCGCCGAGGATCTTGAGTGGCGGTCGGTCGATGTCAGCTTTGCTTTGAGCGTGGCCGCGACATCGATTTCGGTAAGCACTCCGAATCCCTGGGCGGCGAGGGCCTCTCGGATCGCGACTTCAGCGTCCTCCTGCGACATATCGACCACAATTTCAATGGCATGCATGTGCGTGTCCTTTCGATGAGCTGACTAGCTCGGGTTGGTGATAGGTCCAGCGGGACGGCGCTCGCTGGCTGGATGGTAGAGATCTAATGTCGACGGTCCATGCCCTCATGGGTCGACGATCTGGCGGCCAACGAAGTATGTGGCGAAGATGATGAGCAGGATCCCGAAGCTGCGTTTCATGGATTCGGCGGGGAGGCGTTGCGCGATGTGCGATCCGACGGCTGCTCCGGGAATGGAGCCGAGAGCGAAGGCTGCGGCAATGTTCCAGTTGATGTGACCGAGAGCCCAGTGCGTCGCCAACGTGGGGACCGAGAGGGCAGCGATCACGACGAGGCTGGTTCCTGCCGACTCGGGCATGGTCAGGCCGAGCACCATGACAAACAACGGCACGAGCAGAAAACCGCCGCCGTTGGCGAGCAGTCCGGTGAATAGTCCGATCGCTGCTGCCGCAGGGACGACGATGCCTGCCCGGCGTCGAGCGAGGCCTGCGAGGCGTCCGTCGTGCAGCGGCAGGAGGAGGCGGACGCCGACTGCGGCGAGTACCACGCCGGAGGCGATCAGCAGCGGACGGCCGCCGACATGTTTGGACAGCAGTGCGCCGACGACGGTCGCCGGGACGCCTCCGTAGATGGCCCAGCGTGCAATGGGCCACTCGACTTGGTGTCGGCGGATGTAGGCGATCATCCCGATCATGGCGGCAGGGATCGTGGCCGGCAGCGGTGCCGCTACCGCGATCAGGCCCGGGACGCCGAGCAGCCCCAGAGCGGGGGTGGCGAAGCTGGACCCGCCGACGCCGAACAGGCCGAAGAGGGTGCCGACCACGAGACCGGCGGCTGTGACTTCCCACCACGGGGGCATCAGCAACGTTCCCGTCGCCACGTGGGCCACCACCGGGTCCGAGACATGTCCATCAGTTGGCGGACGTGATCGGCAAGCCGTGTTGTGCGGCGGACGCCCAGTCATCGTCGATCGCGACGATGCGATGGCCGGCTCTGTCGAGCAGCGATGCGGCGATGGCGGCGCGGTAGCCGGAGGCGCAGTGGACCCACACCTCGCCGTCGGGAATCTCGTCGAGGCGGGCCTCGAGATCGTGGAGCGGGATGTGCACGGCGCCGTCGATGTGACCCTCGGCCCATTCGTCGTCGCGCCGCACGTCGAGTACAGCAACCTCGTGTTCGGCTCGGGCGTCGGCCAGCTCGGCGAATGACACGGATCGGTAGCCGCGCACGTCGCCACCGGCGCTCCATCGGTCGAGGCCGCCTTCGGCTCGGCCCATCGGCCGGTCGATACCTATGCGGACCATCTGGCGTTGCGCCTCGGCAACGTCGTCGGGCGTGTCGCCGACCAGGGTCACGGGCGTGCCCCAACGCATAGTCCACCCTAGGTAGGTGGCGAAGGAATCGCCGACCTCGACGTTCAACGTTCCGGCTAGATGTCCGCGGGCGAACGCGGTTCGCGACCGCAGATCCACAACCCATTCGCCCCGGTGGATGCGACGCCGGATCTCCACCGGGTCCACCATTTCGGGCGGCGACAGGTCGACGTTCGCCGGGCCCTGGCGGTTGATGCCTGCCATGTGGGCGTAGTAGCGGGGGTACGCCGTCAGGCCGGCGAGGAGGCGTGCAACGAAGGTGTCCTCGTCGTCGCCAGTGAGCGCCAGGTTCGACAGGCGCTCCTGGGCGATGGTGCTGTGGTCTGTGCCGCTCGTCGACGCCGATGAGCAGAAGCTGCCGAAACCATGCGTGGGATGCACCTCCACCGCGCCGGGCAGTTCGGCGGCGAGACGGCGCACCGAATGGAACTGTGCTCTGGTCAGCGGCTCGGTCGATCGTGCATCGATGAGGTCCGTGCGCCCCACCGTCCCGTACAGCATCGATCCGCCAGTGAACACTGCTACGGGATCGCCGTTCACGGCGACCGCATATGAGAGGTGGTTCGGGGTGTGACCTGGCGTGTGTATCGCTCGGACCACGACGCTGGCGAGGGTGAACTCGTCGCCGTCACGGGCGCCGGTGTGCTCGAACGCGACGTCGTCGTCAGCCGCAAGCACATAGGTCGCACCATGCGTGTGCGAGAGTTCCAGACCGCCGGTCACATAGTCGTTGTGGACGTGGGTTTCGAACACGTGCGTCAAGCGCAAGCGACGCTCAGCCAGCAACGCCTCGATCCTGTCGATGTCCCGTTGCGGGTCGACCACGGCCGCCACGTCGCCGTCGACGATCACATAGCTGCGGTCACCCAACGCCTTCGTTTCGATCGTGAGAATCTCTATGGCGGCCATCGGAATCAGGTAACCCGTCCGGGTGAACCGTCGTCGCGAACAACCGGAAGGCCGGCTGCAGCCCATGCCGACATTCCCCCGGCGACGTTGTGCACATCTACGCCGGCGGCCGCCAGTATCTGGGCTGCTTGACCGGATCGGGCGCCGCTGCGGCAGACCGTGAGCACCTGCTGTCCTGCGAAGCGGGTGGCTGTATCACCGATTTGGCCCAGCGGGAAGTGGACGGCGTCTCGCGCGTGGCCTGCCGTCCACTCGTCGTCTTCGCAGACATCCACGAGGACGGCGCCCCGTCTCTGAAGCTCTGCCACCTCGGTCGGTCGAACCTCGTTTGTCTTTGGTCGTCCAACCATGATCGTCCTCCTGCTAACGTCTGTACCCTACCCCCTTGGGTATATAAGTACACCCTGGAGGCGCAATGGATCTGCCCGAGTCAACGATTGACGATCTCGTCCAGCGGCTTCGCCGCATCGAAGGTCAGATCCGCGGGATCCAACAGATGCTCACCGACGGGCGAGAATGCCGTGACGTCGTCACCCAGATCTCGGCCGCCAGCAAGGCGCTCGACCAAGCAGGATTCAAGCTCGTCGCCTCCGGTCTCATCTACTGCCTCAGCCACCCCGAGGCCGCCGCACGCGACGGATACGACATCGACCACGTCCAGAAGATGTTCATGAAGCTCGCCTGACGAGCTCGACGCTCAACCTGATCGCCTCGATACCCAACCCGTCGAGCAACGGCATCACAACGGACCGTCGTTACATCTCACGGTCGGGCCGGCAACAAGATCTCCGCTGTCGATCCGCTGGAGTTGATGGCCGACCCGAGTTCATCGAGTTCGGCGGCGAGGTCTCGACCGGGCTGAGAGCAGCCCTCGACGCTTTGACAGCCGGGAAGTACCAGCTGTCAAGCGCTGCTGCGGGCCAGTCCGCCGTCGATCCAGGCCCGCAACGCATGTCCCGGCAGCGCCCCGACCTGACGACTCACCTCGCGGCCGGCGCGCGACGGCAACAACGTTGGAATCCCCTGCACACCGAACTGCTGAGAGATCTCCGGTGCGACATCGACATTGACCTTGACCACTTTCAACCGGCCGGCGAGGTCCTTGCCGGCCTGTTCGACCAGCGGACCGATCGTGCGACACGGTCCGCACCACGGCGCCCACAGATCGACCAACACCAGCACCGGCGAAGCTACAATGCCGGCGAAGTCGCCGCTCGTGGCCTCGACCAACCACGGCAACGCCACGTGACACGCAGCGCACTGAGGCGTGCCGGATGTCGACGCAGGTACACGGTTCCGCTTGCCGCACTCGGCACAGGCCACGACCGTTGAATCATTCAGGGGACCACTCACTTTCGACCGAGGTTGTATACCCCTTAGGGTATCGGTACCATACCCCT
>JAYTOR010000186.1:0-18271 GCA_043747685.1 Actinomycetota bacterium | reverse complement strand
CGCATGCTCGTCGGAGCGCTCCGATCGCTGGAGTCGCGACCGCTGCCGCTGGTCGTTCCGGCATTCTTCTGGAAGTTGCTCGCAGCAGAGGGCGTGCGCCCCGAACTCGGCGCGTGCGTGCGCTGTGGGGAGGCCGACAATCTCGTCGCCTTCGACATGAACGAGGGCGGAGTGTTGTGCAGGACCTGCCGTACGGGCACGCCGATCTCGGTTGAGGCATTGAGGCTGACGAGGATGATCCTCGGAGGCGGGATGAACGCAGCGCTCGACGAGCCCGTTACCCCGGCGACGGCCGAAGTCCGTCACCTGGCCACTGAGGCAATGGAGCACCACCTCGAACGCCGCCTCCGCAGCGTCGCCTTGTACGAACGCCTGTAGTTTCGCCGTCACTCGTTCGCATCGGTCGCTGCGCTCCCTTGCTCCCTTCGCTCCCTCGCTCTCTCCGTTCCGTCGAGTCTTTCGGTGAGCGGCTTCGCCACGCTGTTCTTGGCGGCGGCCAGCATGCTGGCCTGAGCCGCCGACTGAAGGGGCGACTGCCCCCTCAGACTCCCCCGATGGAGTCTGAGGCCTCCACGGTTACCTACCGTTGATAATCGGGTGGCCGAGGGAGGGCCGTGGCCTACCCTGGAATCCCTATGCCAGCAAGTGACCTCGAGCAGATCGTCAACCTCGCAAAGCGCCGCGGCTTTGCCTACCCCTCTGCCGAGATCTACGGCGGTTTCCGAAGCAGCTATGACTACGGCCCGCTCGGCTCGCTGATGCTTCGCAATGTCAAGGACGCGTGGGTGCGGGCGATGGTGCAGCAACGCGATGACGTCGTACTGATCGACGCTTCGATCATCAGCCCCCCGGCGATCTGGGAAGCCAGCGGCCATCTCGCCAACTTCACCGATCCGCTCGTGGACTGCACGAAGTGCAAGCAGCGTTTCCGTGAGGATCAGCTCGACGACGCGACGCTCTGCCCGAATTGCGGTTCACGTGACTCCTTCACTGCTTCACGCGCTTTCAACCTGATGTTCAAGACGCAGGCAGGTGTCGTCGAGGGAGCGGGCACCGACGTCTACCTGCGGCCGGAGACAGCGCAGGGCATGTTCATCAATTTCATGAACGTGTTGCAGACGACTCGCAAGAAGCCGCCGTTCGGTATCGCTCAGGTCGGCAAGAGCTTCCGCAACGAGATCACGCCCGGCAACTTCATCTTCCGTACCCGCGAGTTCGAGCAGATGGAGATGGAGTTCTTCGTCCCACCTGCCGACGGCCCGAAGTGGTACGAGTACTGGTGCAACGCCAGGCTCGAGTGGTACGTCAACCTCGGTATGCCGCGGGAGATGCTGCGCCTGCGCCCACACGATCCGGACGAACTGGCCCACTATTCGGTCGGGACGTCCGATGTCGAATTCTTGTTCCCGTGGGGCTGGGGAGAACTCGAAGGTATTGCCCAACGGACTGACTACGACCTTAAGCAGCACGCCGAGCACTCCGGCCAGAAGCTCGACTACTTCGACCAGGCGACGAACGAACGGTATGTCCCGTTCGTCATCGAGCCCGCCGCCGGTGCCAACCGCACGATGGCGGCATTCATGCTCGCAGCGTACGACGAGGACGTGATCAACGGTGAGCCGCGCACGGTGCTGCGTCTTCATTCGCGCCTCGCGCCGTACAAGGTCGCCGTACTGCCGCTGTCCAAGAAGGACACGCTGACGCCGACGGCGAAGGCGATCTTCGAGACGCTCATCGACCGTTACATGGTCGACTACGACGAGACGCAGGCGATCGGCCGCCGCTATCGCCGCCAGGACGAGATCGGTACGCCGCTGTGCGTCACCGTCGATTTCGACACCCTCGAGGACAAGGCCGTGACGATCCGCGAGCGTGACACGACAGAGCAGGTCCGTGTCCCGATCGCCGATCTGCTCACCGAACTGAACAGCCGCCTCGGCTTCTGATCCGGCCTCAGGCCGCAGGACCAGAGTCGCTGTCGGTGGAAGTAGCACACGATGCGACTTCTGGCGACCGCGACTCCGATCGACACGGCTGCGGCGCGAGTCAGGCGCTGTTGCGCTGGAACCTTCTTGTCGCCCACCATGCGAGCAGAATCGCCACGCCGACCGTGACCAGGGATCCTTTGGCGACGGTGGTGGAGGCGATGTCGCCACGGAACAGCGCCCGCACGGTGTCGACCACATAGCTGAGTGGGTTGACCTGGGATACGCGACGCAGCCACGTCGGCGCCAATGTCATCGGCAGCAGCACGCCGGAGAGCAGCAGCAGCGGCAGTGTCACACCCTGGACGAACGGGGCGAAGGAGTCCTCGTCCTTGAGGATCAGGCCCATCGTGTACGACGCTGCCGCCATGCCGAGTGACAGTACGCAGATGACGGCGATCGAGACGAACGCACCGCCCCAGTTGGGTCGCAAGCCGAAGGGGATGGCGACGAGCGTCAGCAGGATCGCCTGCACACCGATCGTCACGACATTCGACATCGTCCGTCCCATGATCAGCGCCAGTCGCGACGCAGGTGTGACCCGTTGACGGTCGACGACACCTTCACGTAACTCCTGGATGATCCCGAAGCCGGCAAAGCCAGCACCGAAGATCGCCAGCTGCAGCAGCAGGCCCGGCACGAAGATCTTGTACGAGGCGGAGCCGCCGAGTCCGCCGCCGCTGATGTTCTTCAGCAGTGGGCCGAACAGGGCGAGGTAGAGGATTGGTTGCGTCAGGCCGAAGAACACCCAGACGGGGTTGCGGACGAGTTGGCGCATTTGGCGGATGAAAATCACCCAGGTTTCGGTCAGAATTTTCATGATGTTCAGCTCTGCTCTTTCAGCCGTCTTCGTCTTCGCGCAGCGAACGACCCGTGAGGGTCAGGAATACGTCGTCGAGTGTCGGGCGATGGACTTGGACGGACTTGAGGCCCAGCCCTGCACTGTCCAGCGCGCGAAGCAGTGGGGGGACAGCGGTGTCACCACGTTCGACGGTCAGCACGAGTTTGTTGCCGTCGACGACGTTGGTGCGCAGGTCCAAAGCCTCGCCTGCCACCTTCGAGGCGAGGGTGAGGTCGCCGTCGACGCTGACGGTGATCACGTCGCCCGAAACCCGCGCTTTCAACGCTTCAGGCGTGTCGTCGGCGACGATCTGGCCGTCGTCCATCACCAGCAGGCGGTCGGCGAGCGCATCGGCCTCGTCGAGATAGTGCGTCGTCAGCACGATCGTCACGCCGTTTTTGTCACGAAGGCTGCGTATGTGCTCCCACAGGTTGGCGCGGCTCTGCGGGTCGAGGCCGGTGGTCGGCTCGTCGAGGAAGACGAGCTTCGGACCGTGCATCAGCCCGAGGGCGACGTCGAATCGGCGTCGTTGGCCGCCTGACATCTCGGCGAGCGTGCGCCCCTCGAATCCGGCGAGGTCGAGCGTCGGCAGCAACTGCTTCAGCCGATCGGTCGCCGCCGCCTTGTTCATACCCTGCAGTCGTGCCTGGGTGACCAACTCCTCGCCGAGCCGGGTGCCGGGCGCCGGCACAGCGCCGATCTGGGCGACATATCCGATTCGGCGGCGTACTTCCCGCGATTGCGTGATCAGATCGGCTCCGGCGACTGTCGCCGTGCCACGAGACGGCGTCAGCAGTGTCGTCAGCATTCTCAGCGTCGTGGTCTTGCCGGCGCCGTTTGGTCCGAGCAGGCCGACGATCTCGCCATCGGAAACGTCGAAGTCGACACCCTTCACTGCATCGACGGGCCCGGTTTTCGTCTTGAAGGAACGAGCGAGCTGTCGGGACTCGATCGCCAGGTTGGATTTCGTCATCGTCGCATTCTAGTCAAATTTGACTATTCGTCAATTGAATTTCCGGCGAGCATCGATCGTTTCCGCCGGGCGCGGTTGACCCGTCCATGTGCCATTCATCGGCGAACGAATAGGTTCCCTCGTTCAGCCGTTTCAGAAAGGAGCGAGTCCATTCGAGCTCACCGTTGATCCGCGAGCCTCCGAAGTCGATGATTTCGCGTACGTGTTCCGGCACGTCGCCGTCTGCACCGGTCGCTCCGTCTTTGATACTTGCTCTGACGAACGCCAACTCGTCTCGCTGTGCTGTGAGCTGTTTCAGCCGGGCGCCGAGTGCGGACTTCAGTTCGCCGCGCGACATGAACAACATCAACGAAAGCGCTGGGATCAGCGGTTCCGCTGGGCGCTGCACCTGCCACCAGCTCGCGCGCAACAGCTTCTGGAATTCCTTTTCACCTTCGGCGGTGACGACGTACTCAGTGCGCTCCGGCCGCCCTGGCTCTCCTGCCAACGCCGTGCCAGTGATCAGGCGGTCCTTCTCGAGGATCTTCAGCGCCGAGTACACCGAGCCCGTCTTGGTGTTCATCCAGCCGTCGAGATGCCAGGACAGCAGCTCTCGTCTGACGTCGTATCCGTGGATCGGTTGAAAGATGCGGACGACGCCGAGCACGAGTAGGCGAGTAGACGACACGGCTCGAATCATAGGCAAATTTGACTACCGCCGTCGCCATCGACGCATCGACCGGCAGCGCAATTATTACGAAACTATTACAGGTAATTGCAACACTGAAACAACATTGCAGTAGTGTTACGAACCGTTGCTGACGTGCCCCTCGGGCCAGGACACACGGAGACCACCACTTCACATGAATTCGCTTCGCCGAACCATTGCCGCCTTGACCATCACGATCGGAGGTGTCGGCGCACCAGCGTTGCTGTTGGCCACTCCCTCCAGTGCGGCTCTGGCGACGACATCCCCGACATCGACCGTCCGTTCGGACACCGGGGCGCTGTTGTCGTTCACGGCGACAGGCGGAACCCCCATCGCCACCACGGCATACGACGCCCTCCTGGCGCTGCGCAGCGGAGATACGGCGAGATATGCCCTGCGTCTCGATGACCTTGCGAAGCTGGTCGATGACAAGACGGGTATCGATGCCTCGCAGTTCGTCTCCCAATGGGCGGTCACCGACACCACTCGAATGACGGCGATGTTGGCGGCGTTGACCCAGGTCGGCTCCGGATACCGCTACAACTCGCAGCTCCCTGGCGTTTCGTTCGACTGTTCCGGTCTGACGAGTTGGGCATGGGCGCAGGCCGGCGTCAGCATCCCGCATCAGTCACGGGCGATCATCAACACGATCGCCAAGGACACGTTCGACGGTGCATCCCCTGGGGACGTTTTCTACTACCCGGGTCATGTGATGGTCTCTCTCGGCGTCTCGGACGCGTACGTCCATGCAGCAGACCCGCATCGAGGCGTCGAAGTGACGACGCTGAACGGTCGCCGCAAGTCCGTTCGCGTCGGCGATCCGATCGGCTGAATCGCCGCTGGGGCGAGCCTGTCGTCATCAGTACGTGACTTCATCGGTAACGTGATCGGGTGTTGACGTCTGCTGACAACCGATTCTCGGGCGCACTCGCAGCGCTCGATCCTGGCATGGTTGCGCTCGTCGGTGTCCCGGTCGACGCCAACTCGTCGCACCGTGCGGGTCCCAGCAGGGCGCCGGCAGCGATCCGCAGTCAACTCCATTGCGGATCCTCGAACGACTGTGCCGAGAACGGCGTCGATCTCGCCGCTGGTCGGTTCATCGATCTCGGCGACGTGATCGTCGACAACGAGCAGGGTTCGATGGTCGACGCCGAACGGATCGAGGCGGCGATCGGCGCGGTGCTGGCGACGGGTTCCGGCATCGTCTCCATCGGCGGTGACCACTCCGTGACCTACCCGATCGTGCGTGCCGTCGCCGGTCGGCATTCCGGCGTGACGATCGTGCACATCGACGCCCATCCGGACCTGTACGACGATTTCGCAGGCAATCCCCTCAGTCACGCATCGCCCTTCGCCAGGATCATGGAATCCGGGTTGGGTGTTCGCCTGCTGCAGCTTGGAGTCCGCACATTGAACCCACATCAGATAGCCCAGGCAGAACGTTTCGGCGTGCAGACGGTCGCGGCCCGCGATTTCAGCCGTTTCGATCCGCTCACGGTGACCGGGCCGGTCTACGTGACGATCGATCTCGATGGCCTCGATCCGGCGTATGCGCCTGGCGTCTCACACCACGAACCTGGCGGTCTGACGAGCCGGCAGGTCATCGACGTGATTGCCGCACTGCCGGGCCCGATCGTCGGGGGCGACGTCGTCGAACTGAACCCGGATCGCGACGTTCACGGGATGACGGCGATGCTCGCCGCCAAGCTCGTCAAGGAACTCGCCAGCCGCATGCTCGGCTGACCGACGTGACCCTAGCCCGGTGCTGGTAACGGGAACGCCTTCTGCCGACCGACCACAATCGAATACGTTGTCTCGGATGATCAGGAGGGAGGCGCGCGACTTGGTTGCAATGCGCCGAAGTTGGCAGCAGCGTCTCGAAATTCGCAACGTGACAACGACGGCGGGCAGGCGGGATCTTGTCATCGAGGACGGCGTCATCACATCGGACGGAGCCGCTGTCGAGAACCGTCGGCAGCCGTCGGCAGGCGTCAGTGCGGTCGAAGGCATCACTGTGATCGACGGCTCAGGTTTCGTTGCGCTTCCGCGTCTTGTCGAGGCGCACGTTCATCTCGACAAGACACTGCTCGGACAACGCTGGTATCCGCATGTACCAGCTGGTTCAATCCAGGAACGGATTCGGGCTGAACGTGACCTGCTCGACGGTGACACAGTCGAACCGACAGCCGTTCGCGCCGAGCGTTTGCTGCTGCTGTTGATCTCCAATGGCGCGACGCGCGTCCGGTCGCATATCGACATATCCGAGCAAACCGGCCAACGGGGTGTCGAAGCACTCCTCGAGCTACGAGACCGCTACCGCAACCGTGTCGACCTGACATTCGTCGCCTTCCCGCAGCAGGGAATTCTCGCTTCGCCCGGGACGGCGGAGCAGATGTCAATCGCCCTAGCTGCTGGCGTCGAGACGGTTGGCGGGCTCGACCCTCAGACCTTCGACGGTGATCGTCGTGCCCATCTGTCCACCGTTTTCGGGCTGGCCGAACGACATGGCAGCAGCATCGACATCCATCTCCACGAACCGGGAGCCGTCGGGGTCGAGACGCTGCGTTTGATCGCCGAATTCACGCGCGCCCACTCGATGCAGGGAATGGTGTGCGTAAGCCACGGATTCGCGCTCGCTCAGGTTCCGCACGATGCACTCGAACACGTCGCCGACGATCTCGCCGCAGCCGGCATCGCGTTGATCACTTCGGCGCCGGGTGAAGGGCTGATGCCACCCATCGATGTACTGCTGAGCCACGGCGTCAACGTGGTCGCGGCGTCGGACAACATTCGCGACTCGTGGTCGCCGCACGGTTCAGCTGATCCGTTGCAGCGGGCCGCGCTTGCCGCATATCAGCTCGGCTGGAGCAGCGACGCCGAACTGGCAACCGCATTATTGCTCGTCACCGAGAATGCGGAGAAGGCATTGGGCGGCACACCCAGGACAATCGCGCCTGGGCAGCCAGGCGACGTCACCCTCCTGCCGGCGGCACGTGTTGCCGAAGCGCTGGTCAGCCAGCCGGCTGGGCGTTTGATCGTTCGAAGCGGACAATTGTCGACCGACGTGGATTCGGACACAGGCGATCCTGCGTGAGCGAAGGCGCACCCGCCCCGCATATCAGTGGCGTGCACAACGAGAATCAGGTTGTCGACACATCCCGAGCGTTGCCGCTCCCCGGGTTTCGACTCCCACGTCGACCCTCGCCACGGCATGCCTGTGCTCATCGTGGCATGCTCGGCCAGACGGCTCGACTTCGGCGAAAGTGTGCCCGTTGGCGATGACGAGCCCACGATTGGACGCCGACGCTTTACGTCGGGGGACGGGGACGCCGAAACACCCACCAGGGTCACAACGACGCAGAATGTTTCAACTCGGCGACGGGTACGCCGAAAGACACAGCGGGACGTACGTGGGCAGTGCGATGATGGGCGTCGTTGTCAGCAGGCCGCTGACTGAGTGGTGACAGTGCGGGCGAGAATGCCGAGTGTTGCGCGCAACGCCAATTCGGATATCAACCGGAAAGATGCCAGCCTCCCGGTACACCGGGTCGATCTCCGACCAGTCGTAGTACGAAGTGACGAATGTCCTGCCGTCCGTCGGCTCGAGCGTGTAGCCATAGATATGGCCGATCTGCGGGCGGATCTTGCCGAGGATCTTCCAGGCGATCTCGCGATCCTGGACGAAGGTGGAGATCGTGACGGTGACGTCGTATTCGCCCATCGGGTAGTCGTTCAATGATTCCCGATCGACGTGCACGACGAAGCTGTCGCTCGGTTGCCGGCGTTGTCGCTGTAGATCCAGTCGTGGGGTGCTCACGCAGTCCAGCCGAGGACCCGTATTTGACCGCCACGGGCTCAGGCAGCGCCGGGGGTCAGGCTGCGCCGGGCGCTGGCATGGTGAACGCTAACTCCAGCTGAATGTTGTCCGGATCACGGAATACCAACGTCGAAAATGTCGAAGGCTCTGTGATGTCGCGCACCCCGCTGTGGGCGATGCCGAGTCCGTCGAGCTTCTGCGCCCAGCGGTCGAGGCTTGCCCTGTCCGGCACGGTGAAACCGATGTGATCCAAACCGATCCGCGACTCGTCGAACGGCGCACTCGAGCCGCCAGTGTGATGGTGCAGCCCGATCACAACGCCTGAATTCGGCTCGAAGAGAATGACTGCGTAGCCGGTTTCCTCCCGGTCGTGATGCTTGTACACCTCGGGCAGCCGGACCATCCCGAAGACCGACTGGTACCACGCAGCGCTCGCCTCGACATCGCTCACCGTCGGAGAGAAGTGGTCGAACCCCGTGATCTGCGCAGCAGTTTCATCGCTCATGACAATCTCCGTCCGGCATCAGCGGCGACGCCAGACGAGATGGTAGTCACGCCGTCCGCATGCACTCGGCTCGTGTCACCGAATGTGCACAGAACTGTGGGCATTCGGTGACACGGGCGCCTGCGTTGACGGCCGATCAGATCCGGCTGCGTACCGCCTGCAACCGGTCGAGGAAGCGCAGCGCAGCCTGGGAGGACTCGACGCGCCACAACGCCACGACGTCGATCGGACCGTCTGCGTCGATCTGCATGGACAGCGCCTCCGCCAGTTCGACGACGTGCGCACGCTGCGCCACGAGCATCGACATCACATCGATTTCGCAGATGTCGGCGATGACCAGCTTCAGCAGCAGTTCGCTGCGCAGGTCGCGCAGATGGACGACGGGTGTATGCAGCCACTTCCGTAGTTGGGCGCGGCCGCTGCGGGTGCCGGCCCTGATGGTTCGGTTCCCGCCGGCGATGCCTGGCTCTTCGCCGACGGTGTAGATATAGCCGCGAACAGTCAGTTGATCGAGCGCCCGATAGGTCAGCGCTCTCGACATCGACCACACCCTGCCGACATCTCCTGCCGGCTTCAGCCGTGCGGCGATGGCGAATCCATGCGTCGGCGCAGGATAGAGGATGCCGAGGCACGCCCATTCACCCAGTAACAGCTGTTGTTCTGTCGTTCTGCTCACTGCCACCATCGTCGCACCTGGGGCACGGCCGCTCGGTGATCCTGCTCGGGTGTCAGCCTCGCCGGTTGGCGCGCAGCGAATCTGGGGGTGAGCATCGGCTCGGCCTCCGCCTGGGCCGCGTGTCCAGACCGGGCTGACCGAGCGTGCCGGCTGCGACCGCATCGACAGCGTCGACGCTGCCGTGCGGCGGTGATGGTCTCCGGCTGTACGGCACCGCCAAGCAGCGATCCACCCGTGCGTCCGTTGGCAGCAATCACCAGGAGATCGGCACTCGGACGCGGCCCGAGTCCTTCTGCGCCGACAATTCTGGCGACAACGCCGTCCCGACGCTGTGTTCGCCACGCTTGCACGATCGACGCAAGCGAGTTGGCCAATCGAGATATGAAGGTCGACCGAAGTGATGATCGCCAAGCCAGACTGATGCCCGTTCACCGATGCACATTCGTGGTGTGGTGGACAGCGCTCGTGGGAACCAGGATCCGGTGAGAAACGTCGAATACTATCCGCAACTGAGAATCACCTCGAGTGATGGCGTGTCCGGGACGGGGGTGCGCGTCGCCGGTGAGCTCGACGCCTCTGTCGAGCGACAGTTCGTCGATGCTGTCAGTGACGCCCTGAAGACGAGTGGCGGCGCGGTCGACGTCGATCTCACAAGGGTCACGTTCATCGATTCCGGAGGTCTCCGAGGTCTGATCCGCTGCCTCACCGACGCGCAGCAGGCAGGCACGTCGTTGGTATTGACGGTGACATACGGTCCCGTCACCCGCCTGCTGGCTGTGTCGGGTATCACCGAGTTGTTCACCTTTTCAGCGGCATCTTCGTTCCGGCCGGTGCGTGCGGGCGATCCGAATCATTTTCGAAGCCTCAGGGGCACTTGACTGCAGTGATTGCGGGCGAGGTATCGGTGCGATTGTTGACGTAGTGTTCACGGCCTCGCAAGCTCGTCCGCAGGTCGATTGCGAGGGCAGGGGATACAGTCGGATCGTTCGCCGGGGCCGGCCCAGCGAGCGGAATGATTCGAGGAGGTGGCGATGAGCGACGGCAGTAGTCAGTTGCGATCGATCCCTTCTCGTCCGACGAGGCTCGCCTAGCCTTTTCGACGTTGTCGAGCTCGGCGCCTGATGCCCGGTGTTCGTATCGCCGCCCGTGACGCATCACATGCGCGCGGAGCGAGCGAGGTTGCAGAATGAATATGGCGCAGATCCCGATTCGGTTGCCGACGGCACCCGATGGCGTGCTGATAGAACCCACGATCCGGCGACGTGCTCTTCTGGGTGCTGGCGGGCGGGGTGATCAGTTTCGGGGCGTGGCGACTGCTGGCCTATGTCACAGCAGAACAGGGGTGGGGTGTGTTCGTCACCCCGCTGTGGCAGGGGCTGATCACCTTTGCGAGAGTCATCGTGCCGATCATCTTCTCGACCGTCATCTGGGTACCGATCGGTGTGAAGATCGGGAGCAACCCGAGTGCCTCGCGGATTGCCCAACCGATCGTGCAAATCCTCGCAAGTTTCCCGGCGAACTTCGTTTTCCCGTTCGCGGTCTACGCCTTCATCGATACCGGGATCAGCCTCGACTTCGGCGGCATCCTGCTGATGGCCCTCGGGGCACAGTGGTACATCCTGTTCAACGTCATCGCCGGGGCGCAGGCAATACCATCCGATCTGAAGGAGGCAATGGACGACTTCGGTGTCCACGGCTGGCAACGGTGGAAACGGCTCAACCTGCCGGCGGTGTTCGCGAGCTATATCACCGGTGCGATCACTGCGTCTGGTGGAGCATGGAACGCCTCGATCGTCGCCGAGATCGTGACCTATGGCGGCACGACATTGACTGCGACCGGCCTCGGTGCCTACATTGCCCCAGGCCATTCAGATCGGTGACTTCCATCGGATCCTCGCCGGTGTCGCCGTGATGTCGTTGTACATCGTCAGTGTCAATCGTCTCGTCTGGCGACGCCTGTACGGAGTCGTCGAGCGACGCTTCAGCTGATGAAAACCCTCCGATGAAGCAGGCGCCCCCCGCCCTCTCGGTCAACGTGTGCTCGGCTGCAACTGCTTCACGGAGGTCGCGCCGTGTACGAACCTTTTTCTACAGTGCACACGCGTCCACTCGATCGGAGCATTTGAGTCTCGCGAGGTATTGAAGAACAGCAGATACTGAGAGTCGGCAAGGCACAGTGGTCGACACAAGGGGAGCATGAAGATCCCAGGAGCACATCCTGGGCCGTTGGCATCATCGGGGTTCGCCCTATCTCGACGGTTTCATCGGTAGCTCTCATCTTCCCGGTCGCTCTGTGCCTTGCCGCCCTCGACGGACGGGGCAGACCAATCTTCGACAGCGTCGCTTCGGTACGAATGCACCGTGCGCGTTGGCTCAGATGTCAGTGGCGGGCGGGGGAGCATCCCGACTTGGATAGACGCGGTGCCACGCAGTCGACGAGCTCATGCCGGAAAAGCCGGCTGGTCGTGCATGCTCGTATGCGCACACCTCGTCTGGCTCGGCGCCGCATTGCCGACCGCGGCATCGGCTGATACCGGCGCCAACCGCATCTGCAATTCGCAACAGCAACTCGTCTGCACGACCTACGTTCCGTCAACGCATCTGTGGCTCGACTCGGTATGCGTCGACGGGTCGCCAGCCAATCGTGCTGACCCTTCATGGTCCTGTGGCTCGTTTGCAAACCGAGCCCAACAGTGTCCGATGGGGTCTCATATCGACGTGAGCCACTGGCAGACCGATGCCGCCGGCAACGTCGCTGAGAGCTCGTTGCGGTGCACCGCCTTCCCGTGGACGATGCTCGCCGGATTCACCTCGGCCCGCATTCACGCGCAAACAGCCGGAACGGCTTCATGTCGTACGTTCGCTGCTGGCGACCCACTCGCCACCGTCTCGGTGCCGCCCGCAACCGTGTCCGGACCCTTCGTACTCGCGGATGCAGCGAACGGCGAGACGTTCGTTGCCGGCGCCGACGCCAGGGTCTACCACACCTACATGAATGCAGCAGGGGAGTGGTCCACCTGGGACAGCCTCTCGGGGCCCGGCGGTGGCATCTTCGGCGCAGTGCGCAGCGGCACGAACTACCGGGGTCAGCAGGAGTTGTATGTCCGAGGAAACAACGGCCAGGTGTATCACCTGTATTCGACGCCTGGGAAGGGGAGCGGCTGGCAGGGGTGGGACACGTTGGGTTCACCGAGTACGAAGATCAGAGGAGACGTCTACGAGCAGACGAATTACATGCACAACCAAGAGCTCTACGTGCTCGGTATCGACGGCAACGTCTACCACAAGTTCTCGACGCCACGGGTCGGCACCGGATGGTCCAACTGGGACAGCCTCGGCCAGCCCACCGGCGTTACTGTCACCGGCGATGTACAGGTCGGTGTCAACTCGGCATGCAACCAAGAGCTCTTCGTCAGCGGCACAGACGGGACGACGTATCACTCGTACTCGACGCCTGGTCAGGGATCAGGCTGGTCAGCATGGAGTTCACTCGGCCAACCCGCTGTCGGCGCTCGCGGGTCAGTCGCCGTCGGTCAGAACATCGATGGCAACCAGGTGCTGTATGTGATCGGCATTGACAACGCGATCTACCGCAATACAGCGACTCCGGGCGTCGGCTCCGGCTGGGCCGGCTGGTCGAGCATCGGTGCGCCTGGCAGTCGGATCACGAGCTCGAACGTGTTCGTCGACACGTTCCCCGGCGAGAAGTTGACGGTCTTCACCGTCGCCGGCGAATACGTCGACTCGACGACACCCGGCATCGGCAGTGGATGGACCGATTGGTCTGCGGTCACCGCACCGTGCCCGACGAGAGCTCCATCGATCGAGGATGCCTCGGCGTACATCGAAGGTGCTCCGCCGGCCGCAGCGTGCACGCAGATCGCTGGATCGCTCGCACTCGCGCTGACGACGATCCGGACGCTCGAGGCCGCCGGCAACTATCAGGCGCAGTCGGCGGTGTCGACTGCCTCGGGCGCCTACCAGTTCCTCGATTCGACGTGGAATGGCTATGGCGGGTTCTCGCGCGCCTGTAATGCCCCGCCGGCAGTTCAAGACGCCAGAGCAGCCGCCGCCGTGTCAGCGATCCTGGCAGCCAATGGCGGTGACGTCGGTGCCATTCCGGTCGTCTGGTACCTCGGGCACGTGCCCCCACCGTTGTCCGCGGAATGGGATGCTCTACCACGAGGGAACCGCCTGACTCCTCGCCAGTACCAGGCGTTATGGCTCGCGCTCTATCGCTCGCTCTGAGTACGAGTCCGGGGATTGACGAACTCATCGTGTCGCCAGTACTGCAACGACCGCGCGAATGCATCAGTCCTTTGCGCTATCGGTCTCTATGGCGAAATAGATACAAATGTTGTGATATCTGAATGCGATTCATCCGGACAATGATCATGATCCTGAGATCGCGGGCGAGCCATCTTTCGGCGTCGAGGTCGGGCCCGAAGTGATCGAAGACCCGTGTCAGTTGTCCCGCCGTTCACTACTGTACGCAGGAGCCGGAGAGGTCGTTGCTCGAGTAGTACTCCCCGATCCAGTTGACGAACGAACCAGGGCACGCTGGTGTACCTGGCGCACTGAGTGCCGCTGTCGATGCGACGGTTGTCGCGGCGCCCGAGGACGATCCGGGTGCTGCCGACGAACACGTGAACGTCGGCGCACCACCGGCGGTGCCAGCGATGATGGTCAGGGTCCAGTTCGAGGCGGTGGCGATGGTACCGGCGGCGATCGAGACCCCTTCGAGGTGAGGTTGGTGATCCCAACGACGGCGACCGCCGAGAGGATGCCGACAAGTACGATGGCGACGAGCACCTCGATGAGTGAAGCCGCGATCGCCGTGTTCTTCTTTGGTCCACACGCGGACTATCGAAGCCCGCCGACGCCTTCGCACAGTAGGAACGAATGACTCCCGTCAGTAGTGCGTTTGCGCAGTTCATCGCCGTTGGCGACGGGTCTCCACACGATGCGCGAAGTCATGCACCTCAGGCGTGCGTGGCGAGCAACCTCGCTCGCTGGCGGAATTCGCGCATTGTCTCATGGATGATGTCGGCGACTGGACGGACAGCATCGATGCGTCCCGCAACCTGGCCGGTCAGTGCCACCGACGCTTCCATGTCGCCACCGAAGTAGAGGTCCAGGGCGCGTCCGAACTCGTCCATCCCGACGTGGTCCTGATGTTCGAGTTCGGTCGTGCGGTCGGTCCGCAGCGCACGGAGCCCTGGTCTGGAAAATCTGTTGAGGAAGACCGTGTCGGTCTCCGCAGCGTCGACGATCGCCTGCTTCCAATTGTCGTGAACCGGGGATTCGAGCGCGCTGACCATCCGCGTCCCCATCTGTACGCCCTCTGCACCGAGCGCAAATGCCGCTGCCATGCCCAGTCCGTCGCAGATTCCGCCGGCAGCGATGATGGGTACGTCGAAACGGCTGGCGATCAACGGGAGCAGTACCATCGTCGCCACGTCGCGTGGATTCTTGAAACCGCCGCCCTCCCCGCCCTCGACCACCAGCCCGTCGACGCCTGCTGCGACCGCTTTCGCCGCTGCCGCAAGCGTCGGCACCACGTGGAACACCGTCAATCCGGCGTCTTTGAGCTGTCGGGTGTATTTCGTCGGATCGCCTGCCGACGTCGTCACGAATCGGACACCCTGGTCGACGACGAACTGCACGATCGAGGGGTCGCGGACGAACAGTTGGGCAATGTTTACGCCGAACGGCTTGCCCGTGAGCTCACGCATCACGATGATCTCGCGACGGACGGCGTCGAGTTCTCCTGACGACGTCTCGATGATGCCGAGGCCGCCGGCCTCGCTGACAGCGGACGCGAGTTGCGAGCGAGCGATCCAGCCCATCGGTGCCTGCACGATGGGATAGTCGATGCCGAGCATGTCGGTAACACGGGTGCGTAGTGGGGCCGGACGCTGAGCATCGGCGGGAGCGGTGGTCGACTCCATGGGCTGTGGGTTCCTCTGTTTCGGGTGCACGAGACGAACTAGATGTTGGACTAGATGTGTGGAAGCGAGTCGAGCGCCTCGATCGCCATCGCCGAGCGATCGGCGATCGCCCTGGCGAACCCGTCGAGGTCGACGTTCGACGTGTCGCCGAGCGCCCCACTGAGATACCGGGAGAGGACACCCTGCACGATGCATGCCGACTTGAAATGATTGAACGCAACGTAGTACTCGATGTGCGAAACGTCCCGGCCAGAGCGCAGCGCATAGCGGTGCAGCATTTCCTCCGCAGAGCCGAAACCGTCCGCCATGGTCGGCAACAGGGCGGCATCGGACATCGTTGCAATCACGCTTCCGGGACGGACCCAGGTGTTCAGCAGATAGGCCAGATCGGCGAGCGGATCTCCGAGTGTCGAGATCTCCCAGTCGAGCACCGCTGCAATCGGACCCGTCGGCGAGGTGATGCAGTTCCCGAGGCGATAGTCACCGTGGGCGATGGTCAGCTCGCTGTGTTCCGGCAGCCGTTCGAGGAGACGAACATAGCTACTTTCCAAGTCGGGAATGTCCTGGCTCTTCGAGACTGTGTACTGCTTGTACCAGCGCCTGATCTGGCGTTCGACATAGCCGGTGTGCGGACCGTGTCCCAACAGACCGACCACCTCGATATCGATGCCATGGAGGTCAGCGAGTACGTCGAACAGCGTCTCGCCGGAGATGCGACGCTGTTCAGGGGTCAGCGTGAGGGTCTGGGTGATGGAGTGCTGCACGCATCCCTCGACGAAGCCCATGACGTAGAACGGCTGTCCGGACACCTCAGGGCCCGGACAGAAACCGAGTGCAGGCGGGACCGGAACCAGCGTGTCCTGCAGCGCATGGATCGCCCGCCATTCCCTGCCCATGTCGTGTGCCGTGGCCAGCACGCTGTTGAGCGGCGGGCGGCGCAAGACGAACTTCTGGCCAGCAGCATCGGTCAGCCCGTATGTCAGGTTCGAGTGACCACCGGCGATGAGCTCGAAGACGAACGGTGGGACCGCATGTGGTACCTCTGTCGCAAACCACCGCTCGACATTCTTCACCGAAACGCCGGCAGGTTCGGGGGAAGAGGAAGGCGAAGGTGCACCGTTTGTATTCATCGCTGTGATCATGCAGTCAAAGTGGCTGTGGATTCGAGTTCGGCGAAATAGATCTCCGAGGATGATCACCGTCGAGACGCACAGCGACGGCGAGGTCGGTGCCCAACGATGACCGCCGCAACGTCATCGCAACGCCGAAGGCACGGAGACGGTGCACGATCTCTGTGTAGCGAGCGAAGCCGAAGTTACACCGTTGCGAGCCCACTGACATCGGCGAGCAGTTCGACGGACCGCAACCGGGCCTCGGTCGTGGACGATTGGTGGACGACGATGAGTTCGTCGGCATCGGCGTGCTGTGCGAAAGCGTCGAGATATTCCTTGACGGCCGCAGGTGTCCCGACAGCGGTGTACTTCATCATCTGGGTGATGCTGCGGCCTTGCGGCGACGCCAGTATCGCATCGGCCTCTTCGTCGCTGAAGGTGCGCCCGCCACCGATCAGCAGGGCGATCCGCGAGCGGGTGACGGTCAGCGACTGCTGCACTGCCGCAGCATCAGAATCGGCTGCGGTGACATTGACCCCGGCGATCACATACGGTCGGTCGAGTTGCGCAGACGGCTTGAAGTCCCGGCGGTAGGTGGCAACAGCGTCGTGCAGCGCGTTCGGCGCAAAGTGCGAGGCGAAGGCGTAGGGCAATCCCAGCTCAGCGGCGAGTTGCGCTCCGAAGATCGACGATCCGAGGATATACAACGGCACATTCGTGCCCGTGCCGGGAATGGCGTTGACGCCGCGGATCCGGGTGTGCCCGCTGAGGTAACCCTGCAGTTCGACGACGTCCGACGGGAAGTTCTCTGCCGAGCGCTCATCTCGACGTAGGGCGCGCATCGTCCTCAGATCGCTGCCGGGAGCACGGCCGAGCCCGAGGTCGATGCGCCCGGGGTGCAGCGTTTCGAGCGTACCGAACTGTTCGGCGATGGTCAGCGGCGAGTGGTTCGGCAGCATCACACCGCCTGACCCCAGTCGGATCGTCTGCGTGTTCGCCGCGACATGGGCGGTCAACACGCTCGTGGCGGACGAGGCGATCGACGACATGTTGTGGTGCTCGGCGTACCAGACCCTGCGGTACCCACTGGCCTCCGCGAGCTGCGCCAGCCTGACGCTGCCCTCGAGGCTGTCCCGAGCTGTCTCTCCCCGCCCGATGAACGCCAGGTCGAGGATGGACATCGGAACGGACGCGTTAGATGGCATGAAACCGTCAACAGCTGCGCCGGCCGTCCTATTTCACCGCCGCGGTCCCACTGCTTGGTGCCCTGGCGTAAGCAGTGGCCCAGCTGCGGTGCCCCGTCGATCAGCTGTCGAACCGGTGGAATCGAAGGGTTGTTCGCCGTGTCAGCCGGGTACTGCCTGCTCTGTACCGAGGAGTTGTGATGGCGAGAAGCAGAAAACGTTGGCCGCTGATCCGCCAGCTGACCGGGAACGACAGGGACGGGCGAGCAGACTCTGCCAGGTCGCCATGGGCTGATGGGCTCCAGGCACGCACGGCCGACGCGGACAGCGTCGTGCAATCGGTGTGCCCGTTCTGCGCCGTTGGATGTGGTCAGCGCATCTTCGTCAAGGACGGGGCGATCGTGCAGATCGAAGGCGATCCCGACAGTCCCATCTCGCGCGGGCATCTGTGCCCGAAGGGTGCAGCAACGAAGGCGATGGTGCAATCGCCCAGTCGGTTGACGACGATCAGATATCGCAGGCCGTACGCCACTGAATGG
>JAYTOR010000185.1:0-2176 GCA_043747685.1 Actinomycetota bacterium | reverse complement strand
TGAGTGGTGTCGAGTGAGATCTGGAATTTCTGGGCGATGATGTCCTGTCCACCGCCGATGAACAGCACTGCGTAGAAGGCGAGGACGCCGACACCGATGGCGGTGTGCATCGGGCGATCGCGCGGCCTGTCGAGGAGGTGGTGGTCGGCGTCGACGTCTTCGCCGTTGTGGCGTCCGAGGCGCCGGTCGATTGCTGGCCAGGCGAAAAGGAGGGCGAAGGTGAGTGTCGGGAACACGACTGCTGGAAGAATGACTTCCGGGACGCGGTAGCCGAAGATGTGCAGTCGGAACGATGGGAACAGACGCAGTGCTCCTTCGAGCCAGCCCATGTACCAATCTGGTTGGGCACCAGTGGATACGGAGGCTGGTTGATATGGACCGTACAGCCAGATCGGGTTGATCTGGAAGAGCCCGCCGAGTGCAGCGAGTACAGCGACGACGCCGAAGAGCAGGCCGATCGATCGCATTGCGTAGGTGGGGTACAGCCGCGACCCGACGACGTTCGACTCGGTCCTGCCTGGACCGCGGAACTGGGTGTGTTTCTGGCGCCAGACAAGTGCGAGATGGACGGAGAGCAGTCCGATGATCAAGGCCGGAACGATGACGACGTGGATGACGTAGAGCCGTGAGGTGATGTCCGTGGAGGGGTATTCGCCGCCGAACGCGAGGTAGGCGAGCGTTGCGCCGATGAAGGGGATCGACAGCAGTATCGAGTAGGCGATGCGCAGTCCGGTGCCCGAAAGCAGATCGTCGGGAAGCGAGTAACCGGTGAAGCCGTTGGCGATCGCCAGTAGGAGCAGGACGAGGCCGATGAACCAGTTGATTTCTCGCGGGCGACGGTACGCGCGTGTGAAGTAGATGCGGCACAGGTGCAGGACGATCGCGCCGACGAACACGAGCGCAGCCCAGTGATGGATCTGGCGGATCAGCAGCCCGGCGCGGACGTCGAAGCCGAGGTGGACGACGGACCGATAAGCCTCGGACATGTGTTGGCCCTGCAACGGGCCGAAGGACCCGGTGTACACGACGTCCTGGGAGCTCGCGTGGAAGAAGAAACTGAGGAACACCCCCGTGGCGATGAGCACCATCAGGCAGTACAGGGCGACCTCGCCGAGCATGAACGACCAGTGATCCGGGAAGACTTTGTCGAGTGCCTTGCGCGTGAATTTCGTCCCCCCGACCCGATCGTCCATCCAACGCAGCAACCCTCTGCTGATCACGTCGAGCCTCTCCGGGCATGTTGCGGGCTCGGCGCCGTGCGCTCCCACGAGCGCAGCCACTCGACACCGAGAGCGACACCGCCGACCACTGCCGCTAGGCCTCCGTATGCCCACATGATGACACCGGCGACCTGTTGATCAGACAGCGGGTTACGGCGGTAGGGCGCGTACCAGGCCGATCGTGCCACTGTCAGTGCAACGCCGTAGACCATCGTCGCAAGCGTGGCGACGAACAACGCAACGACTCCTCCGCCGAGCTGAGCAGGCTCGATTCGCATCAAGCAATCCCACACCAGCACGGCGGTGAAAGTGAGCATTGCGTGCTCGAGTTCGTGCAACAACGTGTTGCCGACAGCGGCGTCGAAGAACAGCGGGATGTGCCAGGCTAATAGCACACCGACCTGCACAACTGATGCGACGACGAGCCACGTCCACGTCGTCGACTGACGTTGTCTCCGCCCGAGCACGCTGAGCACCAGCTCGATCGGGCGTCCGTATGCGAGCAGTGGGGCAGCGACCGAAACCAGCACGACGTGCTGGATCATGTGACCGGTCAGCGAGCGTTCGGCGACGCCGTGCAGTGGAGACACCAGCGCGCCGGAGAGGGCGACGACGCCGAGTACGAAGCCAGTGGGATGAAACGCGTGCATGTCGGATTGTTTTGTCACAGCGACTACATAGACGACTACGACGAGCCCGAGTTCGACGGTGAGGATGCGCGTGTCCATCACAGGCTCGAGCGCATCACGGCGATGATCACGCCTTCGTAGACAATCAGCAGCAGGTCGAGCCCGCCGAAGATCAGGCCGATGATCCCGAGGAAGACGGTGCGCCCGGCCGGTGTCGGCGACAATTCCGATTCGTCGGAGATGTGCGCCAAGTTCCAGCTCATCCGCATCAACGCGAGCACCAGCGCCGCAAGTAGCAGGGTCAGGCCGTGCATCAGCCACACAATG
>JAYTOR010000184.1:0-9823 GCA_043747685.1 Actinomycetota bacterium | reverse complement strand
TTGCCCTTCGACTTGGAGGTGCGCGTACTGATCGCCATCGACGCTCTCAGCGTCTCGACGGGTGCGCCGAAATGGCGGTGGTAAGCGCCGGCGCCGTCGGCGGCTGCGGCGATGAAGAGCGTGTTCAACGTGCCACCCAACCGCCGCGCCGCATCGCGCGCCTCGGTGAGCGGGACCCGGAGGACTTCCAGCCGGCGACCGAGTGAGCGTTGTGTCCACAATGGCGACTTCGCTGCGTCGGTGTCGGAGAGCTGGGCGATCACGCCGCGTACCGAATCGGAGATCGCTGTGGTGGCAGCAGGAATGTGTGTGGGATCAACAAGCAGCCCGCGGATCTGCGAGGCCAGGGCCAGCGGCAACTTGAAACTACCGGTGATGAACGTCGTCAGCGCATCGCTGCCAGATGACGCTTCGTTCACGGTCGACGCGGCCGCCCACTCTTCATCGGTCACACGCATGGTTGGTTCGGCGTCGCGGACGAGATCGAGATACTGCATGCTGAGGCGGATCATGCCTTCACCGTCGGCGATGGTGTGATGCATTTTCTGGATGACCGCACTGCGACCCTTGGCAAGACCGTCGACGACGATGTACTGCCAGAGCGGCCGCGTCCGCTCGAACGGATCGACGGTCACGAGCGTTGCCAGATCGATGATCTGACGCATCGAGCCTGGTTTCGGCAGCGCCAGGTGGCGAACGTGGTAGTCGATGTCGAAATTGAGGTCGTCGACCCATATCGGGGCGGAGATGTTTGCCGGTGACGACTGCACGCGTTGACGTAGCCGGGGAATTGCCAGTGTGGCGCGTTCCATTCGCGCTTTGAACTGTTCGAAATTCGGTGCCTTGTCGAGGATCGTGATGTTGGCGACCGTCGACGAGAGGTACGGGTCCTTCTCCAGACGCCACATCAGCCCCTCGGCATCGCTCATCCGCGTATCGAGCTCAATATTTCTCGGCATGGCGACGACAGTAGTGGCGATCAGGTCTGGCGCGTCCACAGGCGGCGCACCCGCGTGGCGAGGGCACCGAGCGCGAGTCCGACAACTGCGCCACCGACGATGTCACTGGCATGATGGATGCGCACGTACGGCCTGGACAGGGCGACGACGATCGCCAGGCCGAACCACAGCGGCGCGAATCGCTTGGCGGTCATCGACGTCAGCAGCGTCGCCGCGAAAAAGGCAGACGATGCGTGGCCGCTGGGGAAGCTGCTCGTCGAGGGTGTGCGAACCCCGTAGCGCTCGTCGCCGCTGGTCGTCGGTCTCGTCCGTTTGAACAGCCGTTTGATGCCCTGGTTGACGATCACCGATTCGGCACCGAGGAACAGCGACAGTTCGATCGACTGCTTGGTGGAGCGCTTGCCACCCGACATCCGAGCCACGCTGATGAGGTGCCATATGACGCTGAAATCGCCGAGCGTCGACGCGGTGTTGAAGACACGGTCTGCGACCTGGTTACCGCGGATCTGTTCGAGCCAAGCGTCGACCCGGGCGTCGAAAGAGTGGATCGCCTCGGTGACGCCAGCTGTCATTCGTGTTTTGAAGCCGAGTCTGAGGGCAAGGCAGACGTCAGACGTCCCGGCGAGATCACGCCGCGACCATCGTGCTGCCGAGTGCGGCAGCGGCGAGATCCGGATTGCCCCCGAACGATGGACAGAAGGCCTGGAACGCACAGTGGTTGCACAGTCCGCTCGGACGGGGACGGAAGTCACCGGACGAACAGGCTCGCTCGACCGCATTCCAGACGGCGGTCGTCCGCTTCGTGAGGAAGGTGACGGACTGTTCCGACGGCGTCGACTCGATCGTCTCGCCCGTTCGGAGGTACATCAGCCGCACCTTCGCCGGTCGCCGGCCGAGCACCGCTTGACACAGGAATGCATAGAAGTTGACGCCGCCGAGCTTGCCCTGCTCGCGGTCACGCATCGGCGGTCTGCCGGTCTTGTAGTCGGTGACGATCAAGCCGCCAACGGCGTCGAGTTCCAGACGATCGATGATGCCACGCAGGCTGAGGTCGCCGACGGGTGCCTCGAGACGCAGTTCGAGACCGATCTCGCGAATTGCCGTGGGATCCTCCATCGTCAGGTAGTTGTCGACCAGCGTCGAGGCATCGGCGATGAATGCCGCCACCGCAGCCTCGTCGAGTTCGAGCAGGGCGAATTCCGGATCGACGAGGTACTCCGCAACGGCGTCGTCGAGGCAACGATGGGCGTTGGACGTCGTCCGTTCGACGGGTTGCAGACAGAACAGCAATTCGAGTGCCCGGTGGACCATCGAGCCCTTCATCGCCGCAGCGCCTGGGGGTTCTGGCAGCTTCTCGATACTGGCGAAGCGGAATTGGAGGGGGCACGAGGTGAACGCGTCGACCCTCGATGGCGACAAACTGTTCGGTACCGGGAATCCCATACCGACGACTCTAGAGAATGGGTGTCCCACAGTTGTTCCACCCCGCCGATTCGGGCTGGCCGGCTTGATTGCCGGCAACGCAGGCGTTGCAGATCGCAGTGTGTGCGATTTGGCGTGCCGACGTCAGCGGTGGTCAGGGCTGAGGCCGACCTCGACGGCGACAGTGCCGATCAGTTCGGCGAATCGGGCGGGGGCCTGCAGCGGGCCGAAGTGATTGAACTCTGTGAACTGTTCGAAGTGTCCGTCAGGGATGCGCTCGGCGATACGCGGCGCGATCACCGCTGGCTGCGCCGCTTCGAACGCTCCGCAGTAGACCCATGTGGAGACGTGGACCTCTGGGAGACGATCCCAGAAATGATGCTTACCGGCAGCCTCGAACGTGTCTGCTTCATGCGCCGGCGTGCACTTCAGATGCACCTTCGTATCCTCGCCGAGGAAGAAGCCGTGGTCGACGTAGGCGCGAAGTGCGACCGGGTCGACGTTGTCGAACGGTGGCTTGGCGGCGAAGTTGTCGAACGCCTGTTGGAACGAATCGAAGCTCGCACGGCGTCGGCGCGCTCCGTTGGCCAGCGGGTTGCTGTTGTTGCCGTCGGCTGCCGGCCCACCGAGCCCCTCGGCCGGGAAGATGATCGGTTCGAAGGTGACGATGCCGGCGAACGCATCGGGATCTGTCAACGCCGCCATCAGCAAGGCGGTGCCGCCCATCGAATGACCGAAAGCGAGGATCGGGGTACCGTCGGCGACCTCGTGGACGACGTCGAGCGCCTCCCTGCCGTATTCCCACCAGTCGACATCCCACCCGTCTGGCAGTGGCGTGTCGCCGAAGCCGCGATAGTCCAACGCCAGGCAGTGGAAGCGGTCCGTCAGATGCGTGGCGATCGGCTGATAGGTCCAGCCGCAGAAGCCGGTCGCGTGCGAGAACAGTACGACCGGGCCATCTGCCGGGCCGCCGAAGTCGTGGATTGCCACATCGGAGGTCACCGTTCGAAGTTAGCTGTCCGCCCGCTTCGGCTCGCGCTTGCGGCGATGCCACCACAGCGAGAACAGGCGATCGAGCAGCACGCCGACCGCCATCGCCACCAGGATGTTGCCCCATTGGCGACCGTCGTAGTGGAAGAAGAGGAAGTTGACTTTCGACGGCTTGCGATTCTGCAGCACGAAGATCACGGCGACCGCAATCAGCAGCGCCAAGCCGATCAGCATCGGACTCAACCCGCGCTTCGTGCTCACGGACACGTTCTCCGTCGGGTGCTTCCAGCCCTCTTCGTGCGATTGCATGACGCCAGGTTACGCCGACCGCCGCGCTGCCGCCACGGGAGGTTCGCCACGCGCGACTGGTCTTCGGCGATGCGCGATCGCCGGTTGGTAAGCGCGCTGGCTTCAGTCGGCGAGGTACGGCAGGTACAGACCTGTCTCGTCTCCGAGGTTCGCCGGCACCGAGTAACCGTCGCGGTTGGTGATCGCCTCGAAGTTGTCGCGAACGTCCTCGACGGTCAGTTCGGGATTGAAATAGCCGGGGACCTCGCCGATGAAGATCTCGGCGATCCGGCCCCCGCCGACGGAGAACAACCGACCGGTTGGTTCGCATTCCTCGTGGGCGAGGTAGGTCACGAGTGGGGAGATCAGCGCCGGATCGAGCTTGTCGCCGAGACTGCCGAGGATGTTCTCTGTCATCCGTGTCAGCGCCAACGGAGCGATGGCATTGGCCTTGATGTTGAAGCGAGCACCTTCGACGGCGAGCACTCGGGTCAGTCCGATGAGACCGGTCTTGGCAGCGCCGTAGTTCGCCTGGCCGAAGTTGCCGAAGATGCCAGAGGCGGACGACGTCGAGATGATGCGGCCGTACCCCTTGGCCCGCATCGCGACGAATGCCGGCTGGGTGACGTTGAAGGCGCCACGAAGATGGACGTCGATGACGGCGTCGATCATCGCCTGATCCATCCCGTGGAACGCCTTGTCACGCAGGATGCCGGCGTTGTTGACGACGATGTCGATACGACCGAAGGCGTCGAGCGCCGTCTGGATGATCGCCTTGCCACCCTCCGGCGTCGACACCGAGTTGGTGTCGGCTGCAGCTTCGCCACCTGCTGCCCTGATCTCGTCGACGACACGCTCGGCTGCGCCCTTGTCGCTGCCCGTGCCGTCGACCGCTCCGCCGAGGTCGTTGACGACGACGAGTGCGCCGCGGGAGGCGAGGAGCAGTGCGTGCTGGCGGCCGAGTCCGCCGCCGGCGCCGGTGATGACCGCTACTTTGCCGTCGAATCCGAGATCAGCCATGACAACTCCAAGATGCAGGTGGGAATATGAACGCTGCGAAGTTAGCCGGAGTTACCAACCGGTAGCCAGTCCGCGCTGCCGGCGTCTCGAGCCGGCGCCTCGAGGGTTGGGTCAGTCGGTTGAAAGCGCCCTCGATCGATGCACCATCGCTCCGTGGGGAGGCATCTACCTCAGGACGGGGCGGAAAGGGCGCGTGCTTTGAGGGTCTTGTAGTCGAGTTTGCCGTTGGCGGCCCGATCGATGCTGTCGACGAAGATGATCTGTTTCGGCGCCTTGTATGCAGCGAGCTTGATCTTGACGTGGGCGATCAGTTCGGCCGGTTCGAGGTGAACGGACGGCGACAGTTCGACGAGGGCGGTGATCGCCTCCCCGAAGCGCTCGTCCGGCAGGCCGACGACGGCGGCATCGTGCACGCCCGGGTACCGCTTGAGCGTCTCCTCGACCTCCTCCGGATAGACTTTCTCGCCGCCGGTGTTGATGCATTGGCTGCCACGGCCGAGTAGGCGGACCGTGCCGTCGGCCTCGATCTCCGCCCAGTCGCCGGGGATCGAGTATCGGACGCCGTGGTAGACGATGAATGTCGAGGCCGACTTGGCGGCGTCCTTGTAGTAGCCGACCGACGTGCGGCCGCGCAGCGCGACCCTGCCGCGCTCGCCGCTGCCTGGTACGACCTCGTGGCCCTCCTCGGTCAGGATCTTGGTATCGACGCCGAGCTCGAACGAAGCGGTCTTGCCGGCGGCGGCCGCCGTCGTTGCGGCGCTCGTGATGTTCGTCGCCATACCGATTGCTTCCGAGGAACCGAGGGCGTCTGCCATGATCAGCCTGGGCATGTGGCGCAGCAGACCGGCCTTGGTCTCCGAACTCCACATGACGCCGCTGGAGATGACGACGCGCAACGATGAGACGTCCCAGCGGTCCGGCTCGGCGTCGAGCGCCCGCAGGATCGGCTTGGCGAAGGCGTCGCCGACGATCGACATCGAGTTGACCTTCATCGCCTGGACGGTGTCGAGCAGTTCGACGGGATCGAATCGGTGGCCGGCCATCGTCACGATCGAACCGCCGAGCAGCAGATTCGTCATCGCGTTGAACAGGCCGGTTCCGTGCATCAGCGGCGCCGCAGGCAGGTTTCGCGGCCCCGGCTTGACCGTGCGGGCAGCGACGGCGGCGAGGTCCGGGAACTCCGGCAGTCGATTCTTGTTGGTGGCGTCGAGCACGTTGACGAGGTCGTCCTGGCGCCACATCACGCCCTTCGGCATCCCGGTCGTGCCGCCTGTGTAGACGAACAGCATGTCGTCACCGGTGCGTCTCCACGGCGGCGTGACGCGCCCGGTCGCGCTGGTTGCAGCATCCTCGAAGGAAATCGCCCAGTCCGGCTTGGCGGCGGTGCCGTCGTCTGCCCATATCCACGTCTTGACGTTCGGGAGCCGGTGGCGCACGACCTCGCAGCGATCGGTGAAGGTCCCGTGGAAGATGACGGCAACGGCGTCGGCGTTGTCCCAGATGTAGACCAACTCGTCATCGGTGTAGCGATAGTTCGTGTTCGTCGGCACGAGGCCGGCCTTGAACAGGCCGTAGACGGATTGCAGATATTCCGGTCCGTTGTAGAGGTACAGCGGCACCTTGTCCTGCTGCTGAACTCCTGTAGCGAGCATCGTCTTGGCGATGCCGTCAGCGCGGTGATCGAACTCGCTCCAGGTCCACTGGAGATCGCCGTGGTACTGCGCCGGCGCGTCCGGCATCGTGTCGGCGATCACCTCGAGGACGTCGGCGTAGTTCCAGCCGGGAACGGTGATCGGCTCTGTCGGATCTGTTTTCGTCATCACCAATGACTGTACGCGATGCGGTCGTCGCAGCCGTCCCCGGTCCGAGTCCGGTCCGAGTCCGGTCCAGGTGTCCGGGTGCGCCCTCGATCGGACCGGCGCTGACGTCGCCGGATACGGTCGGCGGATGGCGACCGACGATCTGCTCTCTGTGACTGCACCGATGCCGGGGACGGTGATCCACGTCGCTGTCGAGGTCGGCCAAGCGGTTCGTGCCGGCGCCCAATTGGTCATCCTCGAGTCGATGAAGATGGAACATCCGATCACTGCCGACACGGCAGGGATCGTCGAGTCGATCGCTGTCGGGCAGGGCGCTGCGGTCACCGCCGATCAGGTGCTGCTGACCGTCCGGGCCGGTGTTGTCGTCGAGGAGGCCGCTGTTGCAGTCGCCGCTGTCGACCCCGACCACATCCGTCCCGATCTCGCAGAGGTCATCGCCAGGCACGAGGTCGGCCTCGATGCCGCTCGCCCCGATGCCGTCGCCAGGCGGCGGGCGACGAACCATCGAACGACCCGGGAGAACGTTGCCGACCTGGTCGACGACGGCACGTTCGTCGAATACGGAGCGATCGCCATCGCCGCCCAGCGCCGTCGCCGGAGCCTCGAGGACCTCATCGCCCGCACGCCGGCGGACGGGATGATCGGCGGGATCGGCACGGTCAACGGCGATCGATTCAGCGGGCGGTCGGCGCAGACGATCGTCATGTCGTACGACTACACCGTGCTCGCCGGCACCCAGGGAACGCAGAACCACCGCAAGAAGGACCGCCTGTTCGAGGTTGCCGAGAAGACGCGTCTGCCGGTCGTGTTCTTCACCGAGGGCGGAGGAGGCAGGCCTGGTGATACCGACTCGCTCGGCGTCTCCGGCCTCGACTGTCTGGCGTTCATGTACTTCGGCCGGTTGTCAGGACTCGTCCCACTCGTCGGCATCACGACGGGCTACTGCTTCGCAGGGAATGCTGCGCTGCTCGGATGCTGCGACGTCGTCATCGCCACCGAGGGATCGAACATCGGCATGGGTGGTCCGGCGATGATCGAGGGCGGTGGCCTCGGAATTTTCGACCCGAAAGACGTCGGCCCGCTCGCAGTCCAGCAGGCGAGCGGCGTCGTCGACATCGTCGTCGCCGATGAGGCCGAAGCGGTCGCCGTTGCCAAACAATACCTGTCCTACTTCCAGGGTTCACTGACGGATTGGAGTGCTCCGGATCAGCGTCTGCTCCGTCATGTGATCCCGGAGAATCGGCTCCGGACATACGACACGCGCGCGGTGTTCGAGCTGCTGTTCGACACCGATTCGGTGCTCGAGATCCGCGCCGGGTTCGGTCTCGGCATGGTCACCGCCTTCGCAAGGATCGAGGGTCGACCGGTCGGCGTCATCGCCAACAACCCGAACCACCTTGCAGGCGCGATCGATTCCGACGGCGCCGACAAGGCGGCCCGTTTCATGCAACTCTGCGACGCCTTCGCCCTCCCGATCATCACGCTGATCGACACGCCGGGCATGATGGTCGGGCCGGAGGTCGAAGCGACGGGCCTCGTGCGTCACTGCTCCCGACTGTTCGTGACCGGCGCCAACATCAGCGTCCCGCTCGTCTCGGTGGTGCTGCGCAAGTGCTACGGGTTGGGCGCGCAGGCGATGGCAGGCGGATCGTTGAAGGCACCACTGGCGTGCGTTGCCTGGCCGAGCGGCGAGTTCGGTGGCATGGGCCTCGAAGGCGCCGTGCGGCTCGGGTACCGCAAGGAGTTGGAGGCGATCAGCGACCCGGTCGAGCAGCAGGCGACGTTCGAGCAGATGGTCGCCCGCATGTACGAGCACGGCAAGGCGCTGAGCGTGGCTACGTACTTCGAGATCGACGATGTCATCGACCCCGCCGACACCCGTCGCTGGCTTTCAACGGTCCTCGCCTCTGCCCCGACGCCGCACTGGCAGGACTCCTCCGCGCGCCGGCGCCCCAACGTCGACACCTGGTAACACCCCGTCCGTATTCAGAAACTGAGTCCACTGGTGCACCGCCGGCGGTGCAAATCGGTCCACAGAAGTTGCAGAGGCCCCGGCCGCAACCGCTGAGCGGTCGTGTTCTATGGTCGGCGCATGGACTTCGAACTCCCGGCAGACGATGACCTGCGCCGGCTCACGGTACGAGCATGGCTTGCCGAGAATCCGGAGCCGAGCAGCCGGACCCTCGCAGAGGCCGGCTACGTCGCTCCGCATTGGCCGAAGCCGTGGGGGCAGGGGGCCGACCCCATCGAGCAGATCATCATCGACGACGAACTGCGCAAGGCCGGCATCCGGCGGCCGGTCAATCCGATCGGCATCGGCTGGGCGGCACCGACGATCATCTTTGCCGGCACCGAGGCGCAGAAGGCCCGCTACCTCGCTCCGATCCTGTCGGGTGAGGAGTTCTGGTGCCAGCTGTTCAGCGAACCGCAGAGCGGGTCGGACCTCGCAGGTCTCGGGACGCGAGCGGTTCGTGATGGCGACGAATTCGTCGTCAACGGTCAGAAGATCTGGACGTCCGGGGCGCAGATCGCCGCGTTCGGTATCCTCATCGCCCGCACCGATCCCGACGTTCCGAAACATCGTGGCGTGTCGTACTTCATCTGTCCGATGCATCTTCCGGGGATCGAGATCCGTCCGATTACGGAAATGACCGGCGCCAAGACGTTCAACGAGGTCTTTTTCACCGATGTGCGCATCCCGGCGGAGAACCTCGTCGGCGACCTCAACGACGGTTGGCGGCTGGCGAAGGTGACGCTCGGGAACGAGCGCGTCTCGTTGTCGACCGGCGGAGTGCTGTGGGGCATTGGTCCGACGGCGCTCGATCTCCTCGATCTGATCCGCAAGCGAGGACCCGTCACCGATCCGATCATGCGGCAGCGGATCGCCGCTGTCTATGCCGAGCATTCGATCCTCGACCTCATCCGCATGCGCACGGTCTCGGCCGCCCTCAAGGGTCAGTCGCCAGGACCGGAGGCGAGTATCCGCAAGATCCTCGGCGACGAACACGGTCAGCATGTGATGGAACTCGCCAAGGACATGCAGGGGCCAGCCGGGATGCTGGCCGTCGGTGCGGGCGCGGCGTTCGGCCAGGGGACTCACGCTTCGCCGCTGTCCTCCGACGCGCCACAAAGCGATCTCGGCGACCCCCGCTGGCACGGCGGCTATCTCTTCGCTCGCGCCCTGACGATCGGGGGTGGCACCGGCGAGGTGCAGCGAAACATCGTCGGCGAACGCGTCCTCGGATTGCCGCACGAACCCGACGTCGACGCCGGCAAGTCGTGGGTCGGTTCGAGGCTCAGCCGGACCGTGTGAGATCGCCGGCG
>JAYTOR010000183.1:0-21401 GCA_043747685.1 Actinomycetota bacterium | reverse complement strand
CGGCTGGATCTCCGGCGCTGTCTGCATGGCGCTTGCGCCGTTACCGATGATTGCCACTCGCTTGCCGGTGAGATCGAGGTCGTCGGGCCATGCCGCTGTGTGGAACATCGGACCCTCGAACTGATCGAGACCAGGGATATCCGGCATCTTCAGCGGGTTGAAGATACCGATGGCGCTGAACAACACGTTGCATCGCAGCGTTTCGGTCGTGCCGTCATCATTGCGGATATCGACGGCCCAGCGCTGTTCGTCCTCGACGTACGCAGCCGACTCGACGGACGTCGCGAACCGAATATGGCGTCGCAGGTCGAAGATGTCAGCGACGTGAACGAGGTAGGCGTGAAGCTCGTCTCTCAGCGAGAAGTACTGCGTCCAGTCGTACGGCGCAAACGAATACGAGTAGAGGTGATTCGGCGTGTCGACACCGGCGCCCGGGTAGTGGTTCTCCTGCCAGACGCCGCCGACATCCGGCTGGCGTTCGATGATCGAGTACTCGATGCCTGCTCGCTGTAGCGCAACTGCAGCGCACATCCCCGACACACCGGCACCGATGATCAACGCCTCGAACCCGTCTGGGACACGGAAATCCGATGACGCATCCGATGACGCATCCGATGACGAATCCGTCGGCAATCCGAGCTGTGCCTTGGTCATCGGGCCGTATTCCGGGGGCACGTCCTCTCCCATCGCCCAGCTCAGCATCTCGACGAGCAACTCCGGTGACGGGTCGGCGATGGCGACCGGGCGACCCTCGCGCCATGCCTCGATGGCCTCGAGCGCTGCTGCGCGAACCTCGGCGACGGTTGCCTCCGGTAGGCCTCCGGTGTCGTTGTCGCCCATGCCGCGAGCACGTACGGGGCGATACGGGTCTGTCATCCATTTCCGCTCACCCGTCAACTGCACGAGCACCATCAGCAGGGTCGGAACGTTGGCGATCTCCATCGCTTGCTGCAGTGTTGCCAGGTCCCAGCCGGACGTATCCGCTCCACCACGTTCGGGTTGCTCGTCGATCATCGTGCCTCCAGTTGCCGTGTAGCGGATGACGGTGCGTCCCGACACGCGTCCGTAGCGGGACATCGACCAGTATCGCGAGACCGGGTCGGCGGATCGCTGCCAGACGGAGGACCGAGCTGATGACGACGATGGAACGTGCCGTACCGACCGGGCAGGTGCACGGGGAATACGATGACCGGTTCGCTCCGGTGATCGAGGAGTTCGTCCGCAACTTTGCCGAGCGGCGCGAAGTCGGTGCGTCGCTGTGCATCACCCACGACGCACGCACCGTAGTAGACGTCTGGGGCGGGACGGCAGACGCCGCCAGTTCGCGTCCGTGGACGAGTGAGACGATGTCGATCGTGTACAGCTGCACGAAGGGAGCGACGGCACTGTGTGCGCATGTATTGGCGTCGCAGGGCAAGCTCGACATCGAGGCGCCCGTCGCCGAGTACTGGCCGGAATTCGCCGTCCGGGGTAAGGAACGGGCGACGGTCCGGATGATGCTCGACCATTCGGTCGGCGTTCCGGTGTTCCGTGATCCGGTCGAGCGCGGTGAGTTCTACGATTGGGACAGGGTGATCGACCGCCTGGAAGCGGAGCAGCCGTTTTGGGAGCCCGGGACGCGCAATGGCTATCACATGATCAACTTCGGCTGGACCGTCGGTGAACTCGTCCGCCGTGTTGCTGGGCAATCGCTCGGTTCGTTCTTCCGGACGACAATCGCCGAGCCATTGGGTCTCGACTTCTGGATCGGGCTGCCGGAGTCGCTCGAGGGGCGCGTCGCACCGATGATCCCGTATGTTCGATCCAAGGGCGAGCCGCTTTCGGAGTTCGCGCTGACACTGCTGAACGAGCCAACCTCGATCCCGGCGCTCGCCGTCGCCAACGTGTCATCGGTGAACGCAAACAGCAGGGAGTATCACGCCGCCGAGATCGGCGGAGCCGGCGGCATCACCAACGCCCGTGGCCTCGCCGGGATGTACACGCCGCTCGCAGCGGGCGGCGCGATGCTGGTCGACACGGCGACACTGCAGCGGATGCGCCGGGTGTCATCGGCAACGAACTGCGACGCGACTCTGCGGATGGCGACGCGTTTCGCCCTCGGTTTCATGGTCAGGATGGACAACTGCGACAAGCGCCAGAAGGACTCCGTGGTGATCCCGGACGGTGCGTTCGGTCACGTCGGCGCCGGCGGCAGTATCGGCTTCGCTGATCCGGCGCAGGCAATCAGTTTCGGGTACACGATGAACCGCATGGGACCAGGCATACTGCTCAACGAGCGCGGCCAATCATTGATCGACGCGACCTACCGGGTTTTCGATCGTGACTGACGCTCGACTGCGACCGGCGATCAACCGCCGCTGATCTCTCAGAGCCGGCGCATTCTCGCTTCGACCCGGTCGAGAAACGCGATCCGTGCGGGCGAATCCAGGCGATCGATGTTGTACAGCGCGATCCACGTACATCGTGCGAGTCGGTTGCACATCGGGCGGATCGACCGGCTGATGACGCGCTTGCCGCCTTCGCCCTCGATGGCGTTCGTGTACTTCGCAGACCCGTGGCTGGTGACGGCGACGAGCCGCTTGATATTGCGCAACAACGGCTTCGGGCGCCCGCCAGCAGCGAGTTCGTAGGCGACGCCGTTCGTCCAGACACGGTCGAACCACCCTTTGAGCATCGCCGGCTGCCCGGACCACCACGTCGGATAGACCAGGACGACGGTTTCGGCCCATCGCAATTGTGCGGCATAGCCGTCGATCTGCGGACGAAGCACCGGCGGATGGTGGTGGTCACGACGCTCCTGATCTGTCAACAGCGGATCGAATCCGTCGGCATACAGATCGATCAACTGCGTCGTGTGGCCGCCTGCCGTCAGCCCGGTCAGCACGCGGTCGCGCATCGCCGCAACAAAGCTGGCGGGGTCTGGATGCACATAGACCACGAGAACGTTCACGACCCGCCGATCACGGTGCCGCTGATCACAGTGCCGCCATCGCTGCGTCGATCTTCGAAAGGAAGGCTGTTCGCTGCTCATGCGTCGATGCCGGCACCGAATAGAGGCCGATCCACTTCGACCGCGTCCGCACGCCCGTGCACAGCCGGAGTGCCCGGAGCAGCGTGCGTCTGCCATTGTCGTTCGCAGCCTTGACGGCCAGCAGCGGCGACGCATACGTACTGATGCCGATGACCCGTCTGACGTTCTTGAGGCCCGGCTTGACCTTGCCGGTTGCCTCGTCGAAGACGAAGGCGATGCCTGGTGCCATCACCTTTTCCAACCACCCCTTGAGTATCGCCGGAAGCGAGGACCACCACGTCGGATAGATGAAGACGAGCGCGTCCGCCGCCTTGACCGCACTGGCGTGCTGCAGCGTCATCTCGTTGATGATCGGCGTGTCGCCGTGATAGGCGTGGCGATCGTCGAAGGACATCAGTGCCGGATATTCGATCGCGTAGAGGTCGAGCGCCGTTACGTGATGACCCGCCATGGTCAGCGATGTGACCGCCGTGTCGAACGCTGCATGGTTGAGGCTGCCGGCACTGGGATGGGCAAGGACGACGACGACGTTCAACGCCCAGGCCTTCCGATGCTCAAGCGACTGGATTGATCGGCGTCGGTGGGGTCTCGCCGTTCAGCACGGCAATCACGTTTGCTGCCGCCAACGTCGCCATCGCAGTCCGCGTCTCGATCGTCGCCGAGCCGAGATGGGGGAGCAGTACAACACTGTCGAGCCGCATGAGCCCGGGGTGTACGAGTGGCTCACGTTCGAAGACATCGAGTCCTGCACCGGCGATCGTGTCGTTCTGCAGCGCCTCGACGAGCGCTGCTTCGTCGACGATCGGTCCGCGAGCGGTGTTGATCAGGTACGACGTCGGCTTCATCGCCTCGAACTGCTCGGTACTCATCAGATGATGCGTCGCCGGCGAATACGGACAGTGCAGGGAGACGACGTCGCTACTGGCAAGCAGCGTTCTGAGATCCATTCTCGTTGCATCGAGCTCGGCGCCGATGGTCGGGTCGACGGGGCGGCGGTTCGAATAGGCGATCGTCATACCGAAAGCCTTCGCCCGTCTGGCGAGGGCGACACCGATCTGTCCGAGACCGATGATTCCCAACTGACGTCCCTGGACGCTGGTGCCGAGCAAGTAGAACATTCCCCACTGCCACGGTTCGCCGGAACGGACGATTCGTTCGCCTTTGCCGAGCTGGCGCGTCGTCATCAGGATCAAGGCCATCGCCACATCGGCGGTCGCCTCGGTCAGCACGCCTGGCGTATTGGTGGCAACGATGTTGCGGGCGGCGCACGCTGCGACGTCGATATTGTTGAAGCCGACAGCAACATTGGCGACGATCCGCAGCTGATTGCCGGCAGCCAGCAGCACTTCCTCGTCGATCTTCTCGGTCAGCAGCGAGACGATCGCAGTCGCACCATCGACGACATCGAGCAGCTTCTCACGCGGCATCGGGGAGTCTTCGGCCCAGGCGAACACATCGTGGTTCTTACGCAACATCTCGAGGCCCGCATCCGGGATCCTCCCGGTCACCACCACCCTGGCCATCAGTGTCCCTCGATCCAGACTCGTAGCGCACCGAGACCATCGTTGATGTCGGTAACCGGGATGCCAGAGTAGGCGAGCCGGATGAACTGGCGTGTCTCACCCGGTTGAGGACGGCCGAAATGGCGACGCGTGCAGAACGAAACTCCGGTGTTGTGGAGCGCTGCCGCGGCGAACTCGGCAACATCTCCGATACCGAGCCGTTGCATCGCCTGTGTGACCTCGACGAACAGGTAGAACGTCGCCTCGGGTTTCGTCACGCTGAAACCCGGAATCGCCAACAGTGCAGCGAACGCCGCATCACGGCGTTGACGCAATGTCTCGAGGATCGCAGCGGTCTCCTTCTGCTCGCCGAGTACGCCTTCGACGCCGGCGTACTGCACGAAGTGCGTGGTGCACGATTCGTCGTTCGTGTTGAGCTTGGCGATCATCTCGGCGACCGGTTGCGGGGCGATCGCTGCGCCGAGGCGCCAGCCGGTCATGGCGAACTTCTTGGAGAAGGTGTAGAGGATGACGGTGCGTTCGAGCATCCCGGGGATCGAGGCGATCGATGTACTGGTGCCTGAATAGCGCATCTCGAAGTAGGCCTCGTCCGAGAGCACCCACAGGTCGTTTCGCTGGGCAAGTTCGGCGAGTGCCTCACGCTCCGCATCACTCGATTCGCAACCGATCGGGTTCTGCAGATCGTTGTAGATGATCGCCTTTGTCCGTGGTGTGATCGACGCCGCAAGACGATCGAGGTCGATCTCGAAACCTGTCGTCGTTGGTTCATAGGCGTACCCCACGGCGTTGCCGCCGAAGTATTCGATCTGGCTCTCGTAGATCGGGTAGCCCGGGTTCGGGTACAGCACATCGTCACCGGGATTCATCACCGTCTGGATGAACTTCGTGATCACCGGCTTGCCGCCAGGTTGCACGACGACATTCTGCGGACCGAAGGAGAGCCCCCTGCGGGACCCGACGTCATCCGCCAATGCCTGACGCAGCGGCAGGATGCCGGCACCTGCGCAATAGCCCGTCCTGCCGTCGGCGATCGCTCTGTCCATTGCCTCGACGATGTTGCTCGGCGTGGCCAGATCGAGATCGCCGAGATGGAACGGGAAGACACGATTGCCGCGTGCAGCCCAGTCGGCAGCCGAAGCAGAAACAGCAAACGCTGTCTCGGTGCCGAGGCGATCGAGTCGACGGGCGAGATGCATGGGGTGGCCTTTCCTACCGATGAGACCTCAACGTTACATTTTGTCAACCACCAGACAGGTCGATACCACTTTTGCCGGCGCGACGCCGCTGACGTAGCAGACTGAGCACCATGGAGTTGATATGACCGATACTGTCCGATCGCGGACCGCTCTCCCGCAGCCTCACGTCACGGCGTCCGGGCAGCGTTCGGAGCTGCCGGCAGGGGATACGACACGGAGCTACCAACTGGAGGACCGCTACGAGCGCGACCTCGGGCGGGTATTCATGTCAGGCTCCCAGTCGCTTGCCAGGCTTCCACTCGAACAACTGCGCGCCGACCGTCGCGTCGGCCTGAACACAGCGGCGTTCATCTCCGGTTATCAGGGCTCACCGTTGGCGTCCTACGACCGTGACATCGAAGCGGTGAAGCGGATCGCCGACGCCGCTGGATTGCGATTCGTCCACCAGCCGGGCCTGAACGAGGAAATGGCGGCGACGGCGGTGATGGGAAGCCAGGTGGCGGCGACGATCGACGGGTTCCGCCACGACGGTGTCGTCGGTGTCTGGTATGGCAAGGCACCAGGGCTCGACAGGGCATCGGACGCCCTTCGCCATGCCACCTTCGCCGGGTCAAGCGCACACGGCGGAGCGGTCGCCATCATCGGCGACGACCCAGCGGCGAAATCGTCGACACTGCCGAGTTCGTCCGACGCGACGGCGCTCGATCTGCATATGCCGTTGTTCCATCCCGGCGACGTCCAAGAGGCGCTCGACCTCGGTCGCCACGCGATCGCACTGTCGCGCGGGGCCGGCCTGTGGACGGCTCTGAAGATCGTTTCGGCTGTCGCCGATGGCAGCGGAACCGTTGATCTGCATCCTGACCGAATCAACGCCCGCATCCCTGAATTCCTGGTGAACGGCACGCAGTTCGTTGCTCGTCCAAACGGGCGGTTGATGACACCGACGACGTTGGATGTCGAACGCGAATTTCAGGAGATCCGTCTGGAGATCGCCACGACATACGGGACGTTGAACGGCATCAACCGGGTCACTGTCGATTCAGCGGATGCCTGGATCGGAATTGCCGCCTGCGGCTATACGTACCATCAGGTCGTCGAAGCCTTGAGTTTGCTCGGTCTCGATACCGTTGACAAGATCGCCGACGTCGGCATTCGACTGATCAAGCTCGGTATGCCACTGCCGCTCGATGTCCACTTCGTCCGCCAGTTCGCGGCTGGACTGGCGGAGATCCTGGTGATCGAGGACAAGAATCCAACGCTCGAATCGCTGATCAAGGAGGCGCTGTACGCCCAGGCCGAGCGTCCGGCGATTGCCGGAAAGCGCGACCCGAACGGTCACCGACTCGTCCCCGTCACCGGCACGCTCGACGCCGACACGATCGTCGGGCCGGTACGCCAGCGACTGCTGCAGCGTGTAGCCCCAGAACGCCTGACGACGGCACGCGCATCGTCGACTCGTCAACTCATCCCACTGACGGCGAACCGCGTCCCGTACTTCTGCTCCGGCTGCCCACACAACATCAGTACGCAGGTGCCAGATGGTGCCAAGTTGGGTGGTGGCATCGGGTGCCATTCGATGGTGGTGTTCATGGAGCCGGAACGCGTCGGAGATCTCGTCGGTCTGACGGCGATGGGCAACGAGGGCGCGCAATGGATCGGCATGTCACCGTTCGTCGACACCGATCACATCTTCCAGAACATCGGCGATGGAACGTTCTTCCATTCCGGAAGCCTGGCGATCCGCGCGTCCGTCGCTGCGGGAGTCAACGTCACCTACAAGTTGCTGTACAACGGAACGGTCGCAATGACGGGTGGGCAGGATGCCGTCGGGGTCAAGGATGTCTCGACGGTTGCCCAGATGTCGTTACTCGAGGGAGTGCGGCGTGTGCTGATCACGAGCGATGACGTCGCCAAGTACAAGCGCACCACCCTGCCTGCAGGGGTCGATGTGTGGGATCGCTCGCGGATCATCGAAGCGCAGGAACTGCTCGCCGCGATTCCCGGAACGACGATGCTCATCCACGATCAGCAGTGCGCCGCAGAAAAGCGCCGCGCCCGGAAACGCACGAGGACAGCGGCACCTCAGACGCATGTCGTCATCAACGAGCGCGTCTGTGAAGGGTGCGGCGATTGTGGTGCCAAGAGCAATTGTCTGTCGGTCCAGCCCGTCGAGACGCCGTTCGGACGCAAGACCCGTATCGACCAGGCGTCGTGCAACTTCGACTATTCGTGTGTCGAGGGGGACTGCCCGTCGTTCATGACGGTGACGCCGGCGCGACCGAAGAAGTGGCGGTTGCGATCGACGAGATCGTCGCAACCCGGGGAACGAACCGACCAGCGGACAGCGACCTCTGGTACGACCGGCACCAATGCTTTGCTCGATCGTCCACTCCCAGAACCGCATCTGATCGTTCCCGATGCCGACTGGACAGTTCGGCTGTCAGGCATCGGCGGCACCGGCGTCGTCACCGTCAGTCAGGTCCTGGGTACTGCTGCGATGCTCGACGGATACCAGGTTCGTGGGCTCGATCAGACCGGTCTTTCCCAGAAAGCCGGGCCCGTCGTCAGCGATCTGCGTTTCAGCCGGACAGCGGCGCCGGCCTCCAACAAGGGAACAATCGGTGGGGTCGACCTGTTCCTCAGCTTCGATCTGCTCGTCGGAGCGAGCGATACCAACATCGTCGGTGCGGACCCGACGCGCACGGTCGTCGTGGCATCGACATCGGCCACCGCGACCGGGACGATGATCATCCATCCGGAGACGATCTATCCCTCGCTCGACGATCTGCGCAGCCGGATGGACAGTGTTTCGCGCAGTAGCCACAACCGGTATCTGGACGCTGCAGGTCTGGCCACGGCGATGTTCGCCGAGCAGACTGTCACGAACCTCGTCGTCGTCGGCGCTGCTGTGCAGGCTGGGACCATCCCACTGACGACGGGCTCGATCGAACACGGAATTCGTCTCAACGGCGTGGCGGTGGAACGCAATATTGCCGCCTTCCGGCTCGGGCGTCAGTGGGTGGCCGACAGCGCAGGCGTCGAAGCCGAACTCCTGGGATCGGGACCGGTTCCGCTCCCGGTCCGCCCGCTCGTCGACCGGCTCGCTGACGAACTCGTCCACTACCAGTCGGCGTCGCTGGCCGCACGGTTCCGGTCCGTGGTCGATCGAGTCACCACCAGGGAGTCGGCGTTGATCCCCGGCTCGACGGTTCTGAGCGATGCTGTCGCCCAGAACCTCTTCAGGCTGATGGCCTACAAGGACGAGTACGAGGTTGCCAGGTTGCTGTTGTCACCCGAAGCGCAGCAGGAGGCTGAACGGATCGGTGGGCCGGGTGCCAAAGTGGTGTGGCGGTTGCATCCGCCGATCCTGCGAGCGTTGGGCATGAAGAACAAGCTCGAACTCGGATCGTGGGCGACGCCTGCACTGGCGAGCCTGCGCTCGATGAAGCGGCTGCGTGGTACGCCGATCGACCCGTTCGGGTACAGCCGGGTTCGTCGTACAGAACGGGCGATGGTCGGCGAATACATCGCAGCGATCGACACGGTCCTCGGTCGCTTGACCGCCTCGAACATCGATCGAGCTGTAACGCTCGCCGAACTGCCTGACCAGGTTCGCGGCTACGAAGGCATCAAGCAACGACGCGCCACCGCGTATCGAGCAGAGTTGAAAGCGGCGCTCTCGACGTTCCGGTGACAACCAGATACTGTCGCGTTCATGCTTCAGACCGCCGGCGACGCTCCCCTCATCGACTACACGTCGCAGTTCCGCCTGAATGGCCGCTCGGCGCTGGTGGTCGGTGCAGGCAGTGGAATCGGGCAGGCAGTGGCGAACGGGCTCGCGCAGATGGGTGCTGCCGTCGTCTGCGCCGATGCGCGTCCGGCATCCGCAGCGGCGACCGCAATAGCAATCGGTGGTCTCGCCACATCGATCGAACTGGACCTGATGGACACCCTGTCGATCGAGGCGGCGCTGGTCGAGATCGGTGCACCCCACGTACTGGTGACGACGCCGTCCGTCAACGTCCGCAAACGGATCATCGACTACACCGACGTCGAACTTGATCGGGTCGTCGATCTCAACCTCAAAGGGACGTTCAAGCTGTGCCGTACGTTCGGCAGGGCGATGGCGGATGCCGGCAGGGGTTCGATGATCGGGTTCTCCTCCGTCCGCTCGCAGACGACCGAACCGGGCCAGGGTGCGTACGCTGCGACGAAGGCAGCGACGGTGATGCTGTTCAAGACACTTGCCGCTGAACTCGGCCCCGCCGGTGTGCGCGCCAACGTCGTAGCGCCGGGCGTCGTCGAAACGCCGCTGACGAAACAGATCACCTCGCAACCAGCGTGGCATCAGGCATATGCCGACAAGGCCATTCTGCGTCGATGGGCACAACCGTCGGAAATGGTCGGCGCGGTCATCTACCTGGCGAGCGATGCCGCCAGCTACGTCACCGGCTCGACGCTGTTCGTCGATGGCGGATGGACAGCAGCCGACGGCCGCTTCGATCCACCGAGCTGACCGAGCCGGACGCGCTGACGCCGACATGACCGAGGAGACACCGATGAACCATTCGATCAACTATTCGATGAACCATTCGATCCACGATCTGATCAACCATCCGCTCGACGATCAGTTGGACGATCGGACGGCATCGTTCGAGCTGGCATTCGACAGCGACTCGCTCGTCGAATTCACTCAGCAACTCGTACGGATTCCTTCGGTCTTCGACGAAGCACGCGGCCTGAACGAGGAACTCGTTGCGCAGTGCATCGGCGAAAAGATGCGCAGCTTCGGCTGGACGCCGCAGTTCGATCGCGTCGCCCCTGGTCGGCCGAACGTTTTTGCCGTCATCGAGGGCGACCGCCCTGGACCGACGCTGATGTTCGAGGGTCACAGTGACGTCGTGACGGAAGGGGACCCACGTCGGTGGAGCCACGATCCCTTCGGTGCGGAGATCGCCGACGGCAAGCTCTGGGGAAGAGGGTCCGCTGACATGAAGTCGGGCGTCGCGGCGATGCTCTTCGCCGCCGACACGGTGGTGCGCAGTGGATCGTTCCCCGGTCGTATCGTCGTCGCCGCACTGGCAGACGAAGAAGGAATGATGGCAGGTGCCAAGGACTTCGTCGCTCGCGGACGGATGGACGGGGTCGACGGTGTGATCTGCTGCGAGCCGGAGGGCGGCGAGATCTGCCATGTTGCCAAGGGCGCGTTACGACTGCGGATCGACTTCTCCGGGGCGATGGCTCACGGAGCAATGCCGTTCCAGGGCCGCAATCCCAACCGTGCGGTCGGCAGTGTGCTCGGCGCCCTCGCCGATCTGCAGGACGAACTCCAGGCGCTGCACGGCGATCATCAGTACCTCGGCAAACTGTGGATCACGCCGACGGTGCTGCGGGCAGGTGAGCCGGCGCAGATGAACGTGATGCCGGGCGAGGCTTCGATGTGGGTCGACGTGCGCACGATTCCATCCGTCGATCACGATTCGTTCGTCGTCGACGTCAGATCGTTGATATCCGGGGTCGCACGGGCGCATCAGATCGACACGGTGTTGACGGTGATCGACGATCGTCCCGCAGTGTCGATGGGCGAGGACCACCTGCTTGTTCGCTCGCTGTGGAACGCACATGCCGCCGTTTACGGCTCGCCGCCCTCGCTCGGCGGGGTGCCGGGTGCCACCGACGGGACCGTGCTGACGTCGCGCAGCGGCGTGCCGTCCGTCGTCTACGGGCCAGGTGGCAAGTGGATCGCCCACCAGGCGGACGAGTTCGTCGAAGTCGACGAGATCATCAGCTACTGCGCCGTCTACGCCGATGCCGCGCACCGCTTCCTCGGCAGCGAAGCGCTGCCTTCGTAGCCGTCGTTGGTGGTTGTCCGCCGCTGTCGTTGGCGGTCGTCCGCCGCCATGCGTCACAGCGAACTGCGGAAACTGCAGTGCGAGGTGGATTTAGGATCGAGACGATGTCGACCCGATCACCGAGTCCGTTGCCGTCCGGCCATCAGCGCGGAACCCGCAGCCGCATGTCGTTCGCCGTCGCGCTGGTGACTCTTGCGACGCTCGCGGCCTGCAGCGGTTCCTCGACGACCGCCGCCGTGACCACCTCGACATCGGCGACCGGCGTCACCATCGTTCCGACCACCACATCCACTTCCTCGTCCGTCACGACGACCGCATCAACTGCCGCACCGACCGCTTCGTCGTCCGTCCCGACCGCAGCACCGACGTCGCTGGTGCCTGCGTCGACATCTGGAGCGACTGGCTCGTCGTCGCCGTCATCGGCGACGTGCGTACCACCGCCGACGACACCGGTCGCTGCAGCGGCGATCGCCGGCAGCACCCGTGACTTCAGCGTCACATCCTTCGACGGCGCGGTGATCCGAGCGCACTGGTTCCCATCGCCGTCGCTTGCTGCAGGGGCGACCGCTCCGACGATCCTGATGGGTCCGGGATGGGGATCAGCCGGGGACACCGACGTCAACGCCGTCGGGACGCTCGGGGCCTTGAATATCGCCAGCTTGCGCGCTGCGGGATACAACGTTCTGACGTGGGACCCACGCGGATTCGGCGCCTCGACGGGCACGGCCGAGATCGACAGCCCTGACTTCGAAGGGCGCGACGTCGAGCAACTCCTCGACTGGGTGGCGACGATGCCGGGCGTCGAGCTCGACGCCAAGAACGATCCTCGCGTCGGTATGGTCGGTGGATCGTACGGTGGTGGGATCCAGCTCGTCACCGCTGCGCTCGACTGCCGGATCGACGCCTTGGTGCCGGTCATCGCCTGGCATTCGCTGACCACCAGTCTGTTCAAGGCCGACACGCCGAAGCAGGGGTGGGCGACGTTCCTCAACGTGCTCTCCGCAGGCAAGTCGGTCGACCCGACAGTCGCCAGATCGAACGCCGCGATCGCCAGTACAGCCAGCATCGACGCTGCCGATCTCGCCTGGTTTGCTGCTCGCGGACCAGGCGAAGCGGTCAGCAGGATCAGTGTCCCGACGCTGCTGATCCAGGGCATCGTCGACACATTGTTCACACTCGACGAAGCAGCGACGAACTATCAGGTGTTCGAAAAGAATGGTGTTCCGACAGCCATGCTGTGGTTCTGTGGCGGACACGGAGTCTGCCTGACCAAGCCGGGCGACACGACCCGCGTCAGTATGTCGGCGATTGCCTGGCTCGATCGCTATGTCAAACGAGATCAGGCGGCAACTGCCGTTCCCGCATTCGAGACCGTCGATCAGAACGGCATCACCTACACCGCTCGCGTATTTCCGCCTCCCGCCGGGAACCCGCTCGAAGCGAACGGGAAGGGGACGCTCTCGCTCGTGACCGAGGGAGGTGCCGGACCGGCGACGTCGTCAGGTGGCGGGGCGCTCGGGCGGTTCGTCGGCCTCATCACACCAGCGAAGGCGACGAATGCCGTGAATGTGCCGATCGCACTCGCGGCGGCGCCGTCGTTGCTCGTCGGGGCACCCCAACTGACGTTCGAGTACAGCGGGACGACGCCGCCAGGGCAACGCCCGACACGCGTCTTCGCTCAGCTCATCGACGACACGACGGGGCTCGTGATCGGCAACCAGATCACTCCGATCGAAGTAGCACTCGACGGTCAGCCGCATACGGCCACTGTGCTGCTCGAGATGATCTCCTTCGACGCCCTACCCGGATCGACCGTGACGTTGCAGATCGTCGCCAGTACGGTGGCCTACGCCGCACCGCGCACCGGTGGAACGGTGACGTTCTCCTCGATCGACATCAGTCTTCCGACAGTCACGGGGATGACCCCGCAGCAAGCTGATCGTTCCGTAGCCGTTCGAAATGCCAGTGCAGACGCTCGAACTCCAGTCTGGCGATGGCTCACACGCCACGGCTCGCCATGATGCGCAAGATCGCCATGGCGTTGCCGGGAGCGACCGAAGAGGAGACGTGGGGAACAGCCTGATCTGTTGCCAGGCCGACGGCCTACGCGTCTCGAAGAGCCTGATCCGCTGCCGGCGCCGGACGCCTTTCGGCTCAGGCGACCATTTCCTTGGTTGCACCCGGGTTGGTGATCGACACGGTTCCGCCGTAGCTGCACATGCACGTACAGCTGTTGCTCAGCGCCGGCATGCCGCCAACCTGCACCGTTGCCGATCCCGGCGTCCATGGTGCTGCGGTCATCGGGGTGCACATTCCGGGCGTCAGCGTGCCGAGAGCGGCAGAGGTCTGGGCAGCGGTGATCGGGTTGGCGAGACTCAGACAGGAGGTGAAGGTTCCGATGTTCACGAACGGCTTGGAGTCCATGATGTTGGCCATCGGTACACCCTCAGCGGTCACCCGGTTGGCGGGCAGCACCGTCAACGTCGCCGGCGCGATGCCCATCGTGCACATCAGCATCGCTCCGTTGGTGACAGCGATTCCCATGCGTCAAAACCTACATCGTCGACACGCTGCGGCGGATGCCCGTCCGTGCAGACGATCGGGATGAAGTCGTCGCTCACCCGAGTGTCGGGGCACCCGTAGGCGTCGCTTCGGCACAGAGATGATGTTGGCACTCGGGTGCGGCGTAAGCACTCGGGTGAGCTACGGGAGCAGTTCCATCGTCGCCCCAGGATTGATGATCTGGATGACGCCGCCGTATGCGCACATGCATTTGCAGGTCATGTCGAGCGCTGGCTTGCCGCCGATCATCACGGTCGGAACGCCAGGGACCCACGGAGCCGGCAGCACCGGGATGCACGCACCCGGCGTCAGCACACCGAGGGCGGCTGCGGTCTGAGCGGCAGTGATCGGATTCGCCAAGCTGGTACACACCCCGAACGGGGCGATATTGGCGAACGGGATGTTGTCGAAGATGGTGGCGACCGGCATGCTCTCGAAGAGCACCATGCTCGTCGGCAGCACCGTCAACGTGCCTGGCGCGACCCCCATCGGGCACATCAGCATCGCGCCGTTGATCACAGGAAGCGCCATGTCAGTGAGCTGTCCACGTCTCTTGACGCAGCGTTGCCAGTTGTAGCCGTGAGCCGACGCCGAGCTTCGTGTACACACGCGACAGGTGTGTTTCGACCGTCCGGGTGGAGACGCCGACGCGAATGGCGATGTCCTTGTTCGAGTAACCCTCGCGTACCAATCCGACGACACGGCGTTCTGCCTCGGTGAGTTCGGCAGCGCCAGAACCGGCGACGACCCGCGGCACGCTCGGCGTGAGCCCGGTTGCATGCAGTTCCTGTTCCAGCGCACGCAGCTCCCCGGCAGCACCCAGGCGGATGAACATTTTCATCGCACGACCGGCCAGCCGCCTGGCGATGGTTCGCTCGCCCGCCAGACTCGCCGCTCTGGCGGCATCGACGCACAGTTTGGCGCTCTCGAACGGTGCAACGGGCGCCAGTTGCATCGCCGCAACTTCGAGTTCGTGAAAATTGTCCCGGACAAGTGCAGCGCCAGCGTGTTCGAAGGCCATCGCATACGGCGCATTCACCGACCGTGGCAGCGTACTCAGCCACCAGCGGGCGATCGCACGATCGCCGTGGGCCCATTCGACCCGTGCGGCATCGAAGATCAACGACGGTACGCCGACACTGACATGGCGTTCCTGCGCGGTCTGCGACAGTTGGCGGAAGGCTGCCAACGCACCGGGGACGTCGTTGTGCAGCCTGGCCTGAGTCGCTTGCGCCCACAGGAGATACTGCAATCCGCTGTGGATCGTCGTGGCGACGGCGGCGCCGCGCTGGAGCGACACATCGGCAGCTGCGGAGTTTCCACTTCTCGCATGTGTCAGGGCGACGCATCCGTGGAGTAGCGCCTCGTTCACCCTGCTGGTGAGCAGTGCCCGATCCGTTGCTGTGCAGATGAGCTCTGTCCAGCGCCCCGACTCGAGCAGGGTCGTCAGCCTCGTCGTCATTCCGCGAGCATGCATCCAGGGCGTCCCGATCAGCGCAGCGGCCGTCTGCCCGCTGGCAGCGGATTGCAGCGCTTCGTCGAATCGACCGGCCGCCGTCAAGACGCTGATCTCGACCGTCCATGGCCCGTAGCTGATGAGTTCGTGCTGGCACGAGCTGGCCGCGAAGATGGCCGTGAACGCGCTGACCTCGACGAGGGCTCCGTCCAGATCGCCGTCGAAGAGCGCTGCCAGCGCGCCGATCATGCCGGTCGTCATACGCACGCAGTCGGTTTGCGTCAGCCTCAGCGCAGCGCCGGCGGTACGCCGCGCCCTGCGGACGTGACCACCGTAGAACTCGCCGCAGGCGTAGCTGACCAGTGCCCGCCCGAGATCTTCGTGCAGTAGCTCTGGCTGATCGGTGATGAACGTGCTGACGAGTTCGTCGAGGTCGAGTTCGTCGAGGATGTCACCTGCGCCGCTGATGCTCGTCATCGCGAAGCATCCGGTTGCCAATGCCCGGATGACCAGGTCCGAACGAGTTGCGTCGCCCCCGACGGCGGCCGCAATCACCGCAGCCTTGGCCTGTTCGCCGTTGACCAGCAGCGCTTCTGCGAGGTCGAGGCAGGCGGCGAGGCGAGCAATCTCATTCGGAGGTGCCATTTCGAGCGCCAGCATCGCCAACGGGACTCGTAGGGTTGGGTGGACCGAGCGTGCAGCGCGCTGCACGACGAGCCAGGGAGGATCAGCGTTTTCGTTCGTCGGCCTATCAGGCGCGTGGAGGAGAACGCTTGTCGGGTGACCTGGAACTGCCTGCTTCTCGACGACGCCCATCGTTATTCCACCATACGCCATCAGTTGACGTCGATGCGACTCAAGGTGTGAGATCTACCGCAGAGGGTGCTCAGGACAGATGAAGGGTGCTCAGCGACCGACGTGCGTAGTTTCACCGATGCGCGCGGCGCGGCGTCTAGCCCATGATGCACCTCGGGCCAATTTTGGCCTGAAGCATCATGCATCCCTGAAGGAGTCGCTGAGTGGCCACAACGTATTTGACCCCAGGTGTGTACGTCGAGGAGGTTCCCTCGAGTTCCGCAACGCTGTCGGCTGGCGCCACAGCAATCGCGGCATTCGTCGGGTTCACCGAGAAGGCGCCCACCGATGATCCCAACGATCCGGACGGCGTCAAGCCACGGCTCGTCACCAGCTGGACCCAGTATGAGGCGCTGTTCGGCGGCTTCATCAACGGTGCACTGCTGCCGCACTCCGTGTACGGCTACTTCAACAACGGCGGCAGTATCGCCTACATCGTCCGCATCCCGAACACGACCCCTGCGACCGAGTCCGGCACGCTGGCGTTGACGTCGGGTGACAAGACACTCGGACCGGCCGTCGAATTCACCACCGTCGAGCCGAACGCCAAGATCAACGTGGCGGTCAGCCCGGAGACACCTCCGGAAGGCGTCGACGATGCGCCGACGACGTTCCGCGTCGACGTCATCGAGAACGGCAAGGTCGAGGAATCCTACGAAGGCCTGACGCTCAAGCCGGGCAAGACGAACGTCGCCGATGTCGTCAACAAGGCATCGACCCGCGTCAAGGTGGAGACGAAGATCGACACTGCAACGCTGCCGGACGAACTGGCCACACTTGCTGCCGGCAACTTCCCTGTCAAGCCGGCCCCGGCGACGATCGTCGCCGTACCCGGCAAGACGTTCGCCGGTAGCGAGTCAGCCCGCACCGGCATCAATGGTCTCGTGATCGCCGAGGACGTCACGATGGTGATCGTCCCCGACCTGATCACCGCTGCCACCAAGGCAGACGGCACGATCGACCTCACGCTGTGGAAGACGGTGCAACTCGCTCTCATCAACCATTGCGAGGCTCAGGCCAACCGGATGGCAGTGCTCGATGCGCCGCCAGGGTTCAGCCCACAGCGCGTCAAGGAATGGCGCTCCAACGAGGCGATGTACGACTCGGCATACGCCGCGCTGTACTACCCGTGGATCAAGGTCAACAACCCGGCAGCGACCAACGGTGATACCGAGATCCTCGTCCCACCGTCGGGCCATATGGCCGGTGTGTGGGCCCGCAACGACAACGAGCGTGGCGTCTGGAAGGCTCCCGCCAACGAAATCGTTCGTGGCGCCCTCGACGTCGAGATGAACATCACCGCTGCAGAGCAGGGTTTGTTGAACCCGATCGGGATCAACTGCATCCGCCCGTTCGGTACACGCGGTATCCGCGTCTGGGGCGGCCGCACGCTGTCATCGAACACCGACTGGACGTACATCAACGTCCGCCGATTGTTCAACATGATCGAGACCGCCATCATGACCGGCACGCAGTATGCCGTGTTCGAGCCGAACGACCAGAAGCTGTGGGAGGGCCTGAAGCGCACCGTCGGAGGCTTCCTCCGCGGATTGTGGCGAGACGGCGCGTTGTTCGGCGCCAGTGCCGAGCAGGCGTTCTACGTCAAGTGCGACGCGGAGACGAACCCCCCGGAGTCGATCGACCAGGGCAAGGTCGTCGTCGAGGTCGGTATCTCGCCGGTCAAGCCTGCTGAATTCGTCATCTTCCGTATCGCCCAGATCAAGGAGACGTCGGCCTGACCGGCCGGCGTTCATAGGAGGGACATAGCATGCCGCTCAAAGTCGAAGGCGACAAGAAAACCAGCCTGATCCTCACATCATGGTTCGATGTGGAGATCGACCATCCTGCCGTCAAGTCCGGTCTCAGCCGGTTCAACGAAGTTTCCGGTCTGGCGCTAGAGATCACGGTCATCGAGAAGACCGAAACCGACAAGCTCGGTAACACCTACACATCGAAGATGGCTGGTGTCACCGACTACAAAGAAATCACGATGAAGCGCAACCTGACGCCGGACAACGGTTTCTGGCTGTGGATGAAAGACATCCGTGATGGCAAGGAAGACTTCCGTCACGCCGGGGCCATCGTCCTGTACTCCACTGCCGACAAGGAGATCGGGCGCTGGACGTTCGAGAACGCCTGGCCGTCGAAGTGGTCGGCATCGGATCTCGATGCAGGCACGGACGACGTGATCGTCGAAGAAGTCGTATTGCAAATCGAAATGCTCAAGCGGACAAAGTAGGAGAACGAACATGCCTCTACTCGACAAGGTCTACGCCTCGTTCTTCTCCTTGGAGCTCGATGGCCTGACGATTGCCTTCTTCACGGGCTGCAGCGGCCTCAACCTCGAATTCGATGTTGCGACCTTCAAGCAGAACGACGGAAAGAAGATGATGACGGTCAAGATCCCCGGCAAGGCGAAGTACTCGGAAGTCGTCATGAAGCGTGGCTACAGCGCCGACATGGTCGTCCACAAATGGTTCGACGATGTTGTCGAGGCCAAGGACAACCAGAAGAAGTTCGTGAAAACGGGCGCCATCGTGCTGTTCAGCCGAGAGATGACCGAAGTCGCCAGGTTCAGCCTGTCGAACTGCTGGCCGTCGAAACTGTCGGTCACGGACCTCAACGCCGGAAGTTCCGAAGTGTTGGTCGAAGAGTTGACCATCCAGCACGAAATGATCGACTGGGTAAAGTAACTCGTGGCCTTGCAGACGGAGTTCGATTTCACGTTGCCCAAAGGGTTCGTCGACCGCGACGGTGCACTGCACCGCCACGGCACGATGCGCCTCGCCACGGCACGCGACGAAATCGAGCCGCTGCGAGACCCACGGGTCACCGGCGCCGACGACCCGTTCCTCACCATCCTGGTGATCTCACGGGTCGTCAAGTCACTCGGCAACGTGTCGGCCATTACGACCGACACCGTCGAGAATCTGTTTGCCGCCGATCTTGCTTTTCTGCAGGATCTCTACGGGATCATCAACTTCGGCAATCCTGCCGATGCGGCGATCCTGCAGGCAGCAGTGCTGCCCGACGAACCGGCACCTGTCGCTCCAGTGCTCCGAACACCGGCCGACGATTTCGATGACGTCGCACCGGCTCCTCACGATTCCGATTCGGCACCGCTCGACGACGAACTGGCAGCAATCGCTGCTGCTCGTCGTCGAAGCCGAATCGAGGAGGTTGGCTCCCGGACCGGGTCATGAAGCTCTATCCGACGGACGCGCTGTGGGACGAAGTCGTCTACCTCGCATACCACCTGCATTGGCCGATGGACGATCTGCTCGACCTGGAACATGCTGACCGAGCGCGGCTCGTACAAGGAGTTGCCGCACTGAACGAACGAGCATGGGAGGCATTGCGCGATGGCCGACGATAGTTTCTACAGCGAGCGGGTCGGATCGGCGTCGTTCCTCATCGAAGTCGACGGTGTGGCGATCGGCCTCTTCAAGAGCATCTCCGGTCTGTCCGTCGACATCGAGGTCGAAGAGGTCATCGAAGGTGGCGAGAACAGCTATGCCCACAAGCTCCCAGGCAGGATGTCGTGGCCGAACCTCGTGTTGGCGCGCGGTGTCACGCAGAACGACAACCTGTTGACGTGGCTGAACAAGTCCTCGGGGGAGCAGTTCGCCTCTCAGGGCAACAAACTCACGCGGTCGACCGCGGCGATCACGTTGATGGCGGCGAACGGCGATCGTCTCCGCTCTTGGGACGTCGACGGCGCCTTTCCCGTGAAGTGGAAAGGCCCGAACTTCGCTGCCGATTCCAACGAGATGGCTACGGAAGAATTGGAGATAGCCCATCATGGATTCCGAGCAAAGACTGTCACATAGCACTGACGGGCCAGCGCCGTTCGGACAGGCGGCCGCCGCTCGTTTTGCACCGCGAACCCGCTCGGCCCGATCGATGACGAGATCTCCCGGGCAGATGGCCAACAGCTCGATTGCCTTTGCCTCGAGGCTCACCCTCTCGTCGACGTCGAGGTGGACGCTCGATGGAGGACCGTCGACCAACGTCAGGCCGCCGATCGAATACTGGCCATGGCCTGACGAGGACGACGAGGGCACCGTCAGTCCCCGGCGAACGAAGGCGTTCCCAGTCCAGCGGAATCGGGAGAAGCCGGCCGCCAAACCGGCACAGCGTGCGGATTTCGTCTCCACTGGAAACGCCAAGCTGGACTCGCTGATGAAGCTGATGGAGAACCCGCCGAACCCGTTCCATACGGCGGCGGAGGCCGAAGAGGCGATGCTTGCGGACGAACAGGCCGCCCAGCAGCAACAGCAGCAGGCCGCAGTCGCTGCGGAGCAGGAGCAGTACACCGACCGGGCCAATGCCTCCAGGGCCCGTCGGCGCGCCCATCGCGGACTCCCGCGCACGCTCAGCCGTCGCGGCACGGTAGCGCTTGCCGATCGGGCGATGCCTGGTTCGATCGCCGAGCGGATTCGCCCGGAAGCGATCGAGCCGCAATCGATCGCTCACCATTCCGTCGGCCGCGCACAGTCAGCATCGCGAGACGCCTTCGGCGGTGGCCGCGATGCTGGCTCGATCGCCCGCGAACGAACTGCCGCTCCGGAACCTCGGTCTTCACAGAGCGGGTCATCCCAAGCGCTGTCGCCGCCCGTATCATCCAAGCCGGTGGCTTCACCGACAGCCGGTCGCGTCGCCACGAATGCTCCGACGGTGTCCAGCGCAGCGACCGTCAGGCGCTCGACGATGCCTAGCCCATCGACACTGGCGATGTACTCGCACATGTCCTCTGGCGCCGGCAGGGAAACGAGGCGCGCACCCCATTCGAATACTTCGTCGTCAGCTCCTTCCTCGTCAGCTCCGTCGTCGTCGGCTCCGTCGTTGTCGGCTCCGTCGTTGTCGGCTCCGTCGTTGTCGGCTCCGTCGTTGTCGGCTCCGTCGTTGTCGGCTCCGTCGTTGTCG
>JAYTOR010000182.1:0-40855 GCA_043747685.1 Actinomycetota bacterium | reverse complement strand
TGGTATCCCTGCTTCTGCGCCGGGCTGCTGCCGGGAAACTATCTGACACCCCTTGGGTACTGTGTTCCGTATGGCTGACGATCCCGTCCTGCAGCGATTCTCGCCAGCGGTCCGTACCTGGTTCGCCAGCAGCTTCCCCGAGCCGACAGGTGCCCAGCGCCTCGGTTGGCCGGCGATCGCCGACGGCGATCACACGCTGATCTGCGCTCCGACCGGGTCCGGCAAGACGCTCACCGCTTTCCTGTGGGGAATCGACCGGCTGGTCACGACGCCTCCGCCCGAGAAGTTGCTGCGCACCCGCATCCTGTACATCTCACCGTTGCGTGCCCTGGCATTCGACGTCGAGAAGAACCTGCGTGCGCCGCTCAAGGGCATCGAGTTCGCTGCGGAGCGACTCGGTGAGCCATTCGTCGAACCGGTCATCGGCCTACGAACCGGTGATACCAGCCCGAAAGACCGCCAGAAGCTGATCCGCCGACCCCCGGACCTGCTGATTACCACCCCCGAGAGCCTCTATCTGATGCTGACGTCCTCAGCGCAAGAGACATTGGTCGGCGTCGAGGCATTGATCATCGACGAGATCCACGCACTTGCGCAGACGAAACGCGGCGCCCACCTCGCGCTGAGCCTCGAACGGCTGGAGGAGATCACCAACAGGCCTCCGCAGCGCATCGGGTTGTCGGCGACACAACGCCCACTCGAGGAAGTTGCCAGGTTTCTCGGCGGATGGAGTGCACCGAACCACCCACGCCCCGTCCGCATCATCGATGCCGGTATCCGCAAACCGTTGGAGATCGACGTCGTCATCCCGGTCGAGGACATGGGCATGATGGGCCAGGCGCTGCCGCAGCAGGAGTTGCGCAGTGGCCCTGCGTCGGCGGCGATGGCGGGGCCGGCGAGGTCCAGTATCTGGCCGAGCATCTATCCGGAGGTGCTGAAGCTGATCCTTGCGAACCGTTCGACGATCATCTTCTGTAACGCGCGCCGGGCTGCTGAGCGGATGGCTGCGAAATTGAACGAACTCGCAGCCGACGAGGGCATCGAGCCTGGTGAGGCTGGCGAACTCGTCAAGGCCCACCACGGCTCGCTGGCCCGCGAACAGCGGGTGATCATCGAGGATCAACTGAAACGCGGCATGCTTCGCGGACTCGTGGCAACCAGCAGCCTGGAGCTGGGAATCGACATGGGGGCGGTCGATCTCGTCATCCAGATCGAGTCGCCTGGCGCCGTCAGCCGGGGCCTGCAGCGGATCGGGCGCGCCGGCCACTCCGTCGGCGAGCCGAGCAGAGGAACGATCTTCCCGAAGCACCGCGGTGATCTGTTGGAGACCGCTGTCGTCGTGCGGCGGATGCGGGAGGGGCTGATCGAATCGACCAGATACCTGCGCAACCCGCTCGACGTTCTCGCCCAGCAGATCGTCGCCCATGTGGCGATGAAGGAACGCCCGCTCGGAGAACTGTTCGCGCTGGTGAAACGGTGCGCCAACTTTGCAGACCTGTCGGAGGAACTGTTCAACAACGTCCTCGACCTCCTCGCTGGGCGCTACCCGAGCGAGGAGTTCAGTGAACTCCGCCCTCGTGTCGTTTGGGACCGGGTCAACGGCATCGTCCGCGCCCGCGATGGATCCCGGCGTCTCGCTGTCACCAGTGGCGGCACGATTCCCGACCGCGGGTTGTTCGGTGTGTTCCTGCCGGATGGCACACGCGTCGGCGAACTCGACGAAGAGATGGTGTACGAATCCAGACCGGGGGAGACGTTCCTGCTTGGTGCTTCGACGTGGCGCATCGAAGACATCACCTTCGAGCGTGTCATCGTCACGCCGGCGCCGGGGCAGCCGGGCAAGATGCCGTTCTGGCACGGTGACCGACCTGGTCGCCCCTTGGAATTGGGACGAGCGCTCGGTGCCTTCATCCGCGAGATCCGCGAGTTGCCGGACGATCAGGCACTTGCCCGTCTGCGCGAGCAGCATGATCTCGACGAGTTCGCAGCGAACAACGTCGTCATGTACCTCAAGGAGCAGGCCGACGCTGCCGGCGTGGTGCCGGACGACCGCACGATCGTCGTCGAGCGGTTCCGCGACGAGATCGGTGACTGGCGCGTCTGCATCCTGTCGCCGTTCGGCACGCCGGTGCATGCCCCGTGGGCGATGGCGATCGAGAAACGACTCGACGAGCGCTACGAGATGCCGGTCGAAACGATGTGGGGCGACGACGGCATCGTCATTCGTCTGCCGGAAGCGGCAGACGAGATCCCGATCGCCGAGCTGATGATCGACCCCGAGGACATCGACGAGATACTGATGTCGACCCTGCCGCAGACCTCGTTGTTCTCGGCACGCTTCCGTGAATGCGCAGGGCGTGCCCTCCTGCTTCCCCGCCGGCGTCCGGATCGGCGTACGCCACTGTGGCAGCAGCGCCAGCGCGCGGCGAACCTGCTGTCGGTCGCTGCGAAGTATCCGTCGTTCCCGATCCTGCTGGAGACCAGCCGTGAGTGTCTGCAAGACGTCTTCGACGTGCCGGCACTGCGTGAGGTGCTCGGCCAGTTGCGCAGCCGAGCCATCCGTGTCGTCAGCGTCGATACACAAAAGGCATCGCCGTTCAGTTCCAGCCTGCTGTTCAACTGGATTGCTGCGTACATGTACGACGGCGACGCGCCACTCGCCGAACGACGTGCCGCAGCACTGGCACTCGACCGTGACCTGCTCCGCGATCTGCTCGGTGCCGAAGAACTGCGCGAGCTGCTCGATCCCGGCGTGCTCGCCGACCTCGAACTCGAACTGCAATGCCTCACGGACGGACGACGGGCACGCAGCGGCGACGAACTCCACGACGTCCTTCGCCGCGTCGGCGATCTCACCGAAGCCGAAGCCGACCTTCGTTGCGAAGGTACCGGCGTCGCTTCCGGTTGGCTGAACACACTGGTTCGTGAGCGCCGTGCTGTGCTGGTCGGCATCGGCACCGAGCAGCGATACATCGCAGCCGAGGATGCCGCCCGTTATCGCGACGCACTCGGTTGTGCCCTGCCGGTCGGGTTGCCGGCGGCGTTCACGGATCCCGTTGCCAGGCCGCTGGAGGAGCTCGTCGGGCGCTACGCCCGCACCCATACGCCGTTCCTGACCGTCGACGTGGCCACGCGGCTCGTCGCCACCGAGGACCGGGTCATAGGCGCATTGCGTGCCCTGGAGACCGAAGAGCGCTTGGTGCGTGGCGAATTCCGGCCGGACGGCGTCGAGCGGGAATGGTGTGAGGTCGACGTGCTCCGCCAGCTGCGGCGGCGCTCCCTCGCCTCGCTCCGACGTGAGGTCGAACCCGTCGAACAGGCTGCGTTGGCCCGTTTCCTGCCACTGTGGCACGGCATCCCCGCACAGCGCCGTGGCCTGGATCAACTCGTCGAAACGCTCGGCGTACTGCAGGGCGCATCGCTCGTCGCCTCGGCGTTGGAGACCGAACTGCTGCCTGCCAGGGTGCTGGGCTACCGCTCGGCTGATCTCGACGAGCTGTGCACCAGCGGCGACATCGTGTGGGTCGGTGCCGGTCCGATCGGTTCGAGTGACGGACGGGTGCGGTTGTTCTTCCGTGATCAACTGGCGATGCTGTCTGCGGGGACCGATCGCGCTGAACCTCCTGACGGTGCGTTACACGAGGCCCTTCGTGTGCTGCTGGGCCAGCAGGGCGCTTCGTTCTGGCAGCAGTTGCGTGGCGCGGCGCTCGGGGCGACCGACAAGGAATTGCTGACCGCGCTGTGGGACCTCGTCTGGGCCGGTGAGGTGACGAACGACTCGATCGCCCCGTTGCGAGCAGCGCTGATCGGGGGAACGAAGAAGGCTCAACAGGCACCACGCGGTCGTCCATCCGTGCTCCCACGATCACGGCCCCGACCCGGACGTCTGACGCAGATCGGGCCGCCTGCCGGCGCCGGCAGGTGGTCCCTCGTCGCTCCCCTGCTGCTGCCGGCTCCGAAACAGACCGAAGCGACCTACGCAACGGCGCTGCAACTGTTGGAACGCCATGGTGTCGTCACCCGTGAAGCGGCGCTGGCCGAGGGCGTCGTCGGCGGTTTCTCCGGTGTCTACGGCGTGCTCAAAGTGCTCGAAGAACGCGGTCAGGTCCGGCGCGGTTACTTCGTCGATGGCCTCGGGGCAGCGCAGTTCGCACTACCCGGCGCCGTCGACCGGCTGCGCGACGTCCGCTCCCGGCCAGACCCGATCTCGACCGAACCGACGCCGGCGCTCGTACTGGCGGCGACCGACCCTGCGCAGCCGTATGGCGCGGCGATCACCTGGCCGAACTCCGAAGGGCGCCCGTCTCGTTCGGCGGGGGCGATGGTCGTACTCGGCGACGGTGAGCCGCTGGTGTGGCTCGATCGGCGCGGTCACCACCTCGTTACCTTCCCGATGGCGGCAGAGGACGACCGCTGGGCCGACGCGCTGGCGATGCTCGTCAAAGACGGCAGGGCCAGAGCCGTCGAGGTTCGCAAGGTCAACGGCACCACGGATGTGCCGGCGTTCGTGAGTGGTCCGCTGGTGCGCTCCGGATTCGTCAGCGGCTATCGCGGGCTGTTGTTGCGCTCATGACATCCATTGCGAAACGCCGTCCATCCCCAGGTGCTACTGTGACGCACATGGCGAGTGTCGGTATCAGAGCGTTGCAGCAGCATGCGTCGGCCGTTGTCTCACGAGCGGAGGCCGGCGAGATCATCGATGTCACCGATCGGGGTCGACTGGTTGCCAGACTCGTTCCCACCAGCGCCAGACCGCTCGAGCAACTTCGCGCCGCCGGATTGATTCGCCTGGCAGTTCGCAAGCTCAGTGAACTGCCAGCTCCGATTCGTCTACCGGACGGCTCGCCATCTGCAGGTTCGATCCTCGCCGAAATGCGTGCGGACGAACGCTGAATGGCCTGGTACCTCGATACGTCCGCGTTGCTCAAACTGGTGGTCGAAGAGGACGCCAGTACAGCGCTCAGACACTGGATGCGCACCGATCCGGAATTGGTCGGATGTGACCTACTGCGAACCGAGGCGCTGCGAGCCACCCGCCGCATATCTGCCGAGGCAGTGGGCCGCGCCCGTGAGGTGCTGACCGCCATCGGGATCGGGGCGATCACGACGGACTGCTTCGAACGTGCTGGCGAACTCGACCAAACGCTGTTGCGATCCCTCGACGCAGTGCATCTTGCCTGGGCGCTGGCGCTCGGCGATGACCTCGATGGCATCGTCACGTACGACCTCCGCCTCGCCGATGCAGCGCGGCAGTACGGGATCCGTGTGCTCGCCCCGATCTGAGACGACAATCGGGCCGCTCATTCGGGTGGCATTGGTCCGTATCGCCAACGGCTCGGCGAAAGACGCCTAACCTGGAGACCGTGCCGGAGGGAGACACGATCTATCGCACGGCGGCCGCATTGCGCATGGCGCTTGTCGGCAGACCGATCAGCTGCTTCGACGCGGCGCGCTTGACCGGCCCGAAACCTGGCATCGGCCGGGTGATCGAACGGGTCGACAGCCATGGCAAGCACCTCGAAATCCTCTTCGACGACGGCATCATCCTCCACACGCACATGAAAATGACAGGTTCGTGGCACCTATACCACCACGGCGAGCGTTGGCGCAAGAACGCTCACCAGGCGCGCGTGATCATCGAGACGGACGTCTGGGTTGCGGTCTGCTTCAATGCCCCGATCGTCGAGACCTATCACGAACTCGACCGCCATCGACATCCTGGGATGGGCAAGCTCGGACCGGATCTGTGCGACGAGAACGCCGACCTGCCGACAGCCATCCGACTGCTGGCGGCCTACGAACCATCGACGACACCGCTCGCCGAAGTGTTGCTCGACCAGCGAATCGCCTGCGGCGTCGGCAACGTCTACAAGAGCGAGGTGTTGTTCGTCTGCGGGCTGAACCCTTTCACCCCGGTTGGCGTACTGCCACCGTCGGAACGGGTCAACATCATCGAGGCGTGCGCCCGACTGCTCAGGGCCAACCTACACAACCCGGAGCGCATCACCGTTGCCGACGTTCCTGGTGGATTGGCGGTCTATGGACGGGTCGGTAAGCCTTGCTTCCGCTGCGGCACCACGATCGTTGCCAAGCGCCACGGCGAGCACAACCGTACGTCGTACTGGTGCCCGACATGCCAGTCCAGGGGCGCGCCGGAATCGCACGAGGCCGAGGAACATGATCGCGATTGGTCGTCCGTCGCCCGTGAGGAGGGTGCGGCCGATCCTCACCCGGCAGCGGTCCGGTACATGCGAGACGCTGCCAAAGCACGAGCGGCGACACCCTCGGGTGGTCTGCGGCGCAACCGACTGCAGGTTCTGGAGGAGGAACTCGAGCCGCCGCCCGCCGATCTCGGCGACCCATTGCTCGGCCACGTCGCTTTCTCCTCCGACGGCGACGAAAACGACGAAAACGACGACCCCGAAACCTGACCCACTGCTGCGAACAGCCCAGGGCGCGAGTGAGTGAGGACGTAGACCATCCGACATCGACGGTCTACGTCCTCAGTAACCCGTACCAAACCCCACGTGCGGACTCAGAACGTGGCCGGAGTGCGTCGAGCGTCAGGTGGTGGCGATCGCCGCCAGGATGTCGGATCGCGACGCTCGTCTGGCCGGGAACCAGGCGGCAGCGAGCCCGAGCAGAATCGCCATGACGGCAACGAAGACCACCGCCGTGATGGACACGGAGAAGCTCGAAAGACCTTGAGATCGCAACGCCCGCACGACAACCCAGCCGAGAAGCACGCCGATGATCACGCCCTCGACAGCCCCGAGAACAGACGTGATCAACGACTCCCAACGGATACTCGAGCGGATCTGGCTGCGGGTCGTTCCCACCGCCCGCATCAGGCCGAGCTCTCGACGGCGCTCGTAGACCGACAGCAGCAGCGTGATGACGATGCCGATGGCGGCGATGAAGATCGACATCCCGAGCAGCGCGTAGATGAAGTTGAGGAAGCCATCGATCGAACTCGACTGGTCGGCGATGTACTGCGCTTTGGTCTGCAGTTTCGCCGTCTGACTTGGGTCTGTCAGTTTCTTGATGGCTGCGAATGCTGCAGCGTCGCTGACACCGGGCTTCTTCGTCACAACGATCTGAAAGTCGAACAACGGCGAGTTCTGGCTCTTGAACAGGTCGCGTGAGACGATGCGGTTGGCGAGCGTGTCCTGGGTGAAGATGCCTTCGACCTTCAGCGCGACCTTCGCCTGGTTGAGCAGCACGACGTTCACGGTGTCGCCCATCTTCAGCCCGTCGCCCGTGGCACGATCACTACTGATGGCAATGCCGTCTGGTGTCAACGACTGCAACGAGCCCTGGGTGAAACCGAGGTTGTACAGGTTTCCGACAGTCTTCGGATCGACGACGATGACAGTCCTGGCGGCGCCCTTACCCGTCTTCGGATCGTCGATCGTGATGCGGTTGGCACCGAGCCCGGTCGACGACTGCACCTCCGGCAGTCCCGCGACCTGATCTGACAGCGCCGTCGGCAATCCGCCGAGTCCACTGTTCGATACCGGGGTGATGGAGTAGTCGCCCGTGAACTGCTTGGCGAACGTGTCCTTGATCGACTGGCGCACGGATGAACCGACGGTGGCAACGCCGATGATCAGCGAGACGCCGATCATCAGCGCGCCGGCCGTGATCGCTGTGCGGCGAGGGTTGCGTGCTGCGTTCTGTCCGGCGATCTGGCCGGTTACGCCGCGAAACCTGCGGAGCGGGGCACTGACGATTTTCGCCGTCGGGGAGGCGATGATCGGGCCGAGCACGATGAACGCGACGTAGATGCCGATGACCCCGGGAACGAGCCAGATTGCTGAACTGCCGGCAAGGCCGGTGATCAGGCTGGCGACGGCGATGGCGACGACAACCGCCCCACCAATCACCCGGCCACGGGAAACCGCACCTTTTTCGAGAGCGACGTCGCGCATAGCAGCGAGGGGAGGAACTCGACCTGACCGCAATGCCGGGGCAATGGCGCACACGAGCGTGACCACGAGACCAACGATGATGGTGATGATCGGCACGGACGGGGAGATGACCAGGCCGGCACCGGTCACGCCGAACCCGACAGCCGAGAGGATGCCGGTGATGAGGGCAGCAAGACCGATTCCTGCGACGAAGCCGATCACCGCGCCGACGAGGCCGACGATGAGCGCCTCGATGAACATCGAAGCCGACACTTGTCGGCTGCTCGCACCGATCGCCCGCAACAGGGCATTTTCCTTCTGGCGTTGAGCGGCGGAGATGCTGAAGACGTTGTAGATGATGAAACTGCCGACGAACAGTGAGATCCCGGCGAAGATCGTCAGGAAGAGCGTGAGGAAACTGAGGCTCTTCTCGATCAAGCTCTTGCTCTCGTCGGTGATCTGTGCGCCGGTCAGCACCTGGGTCTGCGACGTCGGTCCAAGTGCCGTCTCGATCTTCTGGGCGAGTGCCGTATCTGTCAGCGAGCCGTCACCCTTGACGACGATGCTGTCGATCAGTCCCGTCTTGTTGAGCACGACTTTCTGGGCGGTCGGCAAGTCGAAGAGCGCCCATGCTGCACCGCCGGACGTGTTGGAATCGCCGAAGGTGGCGATGCCGACGACGGTGTACTTGGCGCTGCCCGACGCTGCAGTGATATTGATCTGGTCACCGACCTTGACGCCCATGTTCTTTGCAGAGGATTTGTCGATGACGACCTCCGTACCGCCGGCAGGTTCCTTACTGCCGCCCGTCAAGTGCCACGGCGTGGTCGCGACGTTGCCGAGGCTTCCACCGAACTCCGGCGGTCCGCTGGCCTTTTGCGAGGACTTGCCGGTCAACGATGTCATCGTTGCGAAACCAATGACGTTGCCACCAGCCTCGGCAACGCCTGGCACCGACCTGACGGTTGCGACCAGCGAGTCCGGGATCTGATCGCGCTGTGCCTGGCCGAACTGGCTCTCGATCTTGTTCGACGAACGCACGAAGGCGTCGGTCTTCGAATACGCCTTGGCGAACAGATCGTCGAAACTCTGCTTGATCGTGCCGGTGAAGATCAGTACACCCGACAGGAATGCAGTGCCGGCGATGACCGCAAAGGCGGTGAGGAACAGACGTGCTTTTCGAGCAAGGACATTTTTGAGGGAGATGCGGAACATGGACATCTCAGTCCCCGAACCGCTTCATCCGGTCGAGGACGCTCTCGGCCGTCGGCTCACGCATCTCGTCGACGATCTTGCCGTCTGCGAGGAACACCACTCTGTCGGCGTAACTGGCGGCCTGCGGGTCGTGGGTGACCATCACGATCGTCTGGCCGAGTTCGTTGACGGCGCGACGCATGAAGTCGAGAATTTCGGCACCGGAACGGCTGTCGAGGTTGCCGGTCGGCTCGTCGGCGAAGATGATGCGTGGCTTGCTGGCCAACGCACGAGCGACCGCAACCCGTTGCTGCTGACCGCCCGACAGTTCGGACGGACGGTGCTTCAGGCGATTCTTCAGGCCGACGGTTTCGACGACCCTGTCGATCCACGCCTGGTCCCCCTTCTGCCCGCCGAGGAGCAGTGGCAGTGTGATGTTCTCGTAGGCGTTCAGCGTCGGTATCAGGTTGTACGCCTGGAAGATGAAACCGACCTCGGTGCGGCGGAACTCGGTCAACTGTCTGTCGTTGAGCTTGGCGAGATAGGTGTCGCCGATGTACACCGCACCGCTGGTCAATGCATCGAGCCCTGCGAGGCAGTGCATCAACGTCGACTTGCCGGAGCCAGAAGGACCCATGATGGCGCTGAAATGCGCCGCTTCGAAGCCGACGGTCACTCCGTCGAGAGCGCGGACCTCGCTATCGCCGGACCCGTAGATCTTGGCGGCATCGACGGCACCGGCCGCCGGCGTAGCGGTGGAGACGTTGCCGGGCGCGATGGGGGATGAAGAGGAAGACGCTGCGAACGTTGGCGAAGTCTGCGGAACCGGGGGGTCGACAAGGGACATGGGTTCCTTTGTATCTGATGGCTCTGGCAACGCCATCCACCTCCGCGTTGATCGCCGTCATCTCGATGGTGGATCGCTGGAGTCAATGCGACGTCATCTGCGACAGCGCGTCGATTCGCCCGGCGCGGCGGGCGGGCCAGATCGAAACGATCGCGCCGATAGCGATCGAGGCGGCGAGGACGATCACGACGGTGCCGATCGGGGCGGAGAAGTGGTGCAGACCGCGGTCTCTCAAGGCGCGCACGAACGCCCAGCCACCGATCAGTCCAACGACGATCCCTTGCATCGCGCCGCTGGCGCAGGTGGCCAGCGACTCCCATGCGACACTCCTGCGCAGTTGGCGAACGGTCATGCCGGCGATCCGCAACAATGCGAATTCGCGGCCGCGTTCGCGGACGGACAGCATCAGCATCGTGCCGACACCGATGACCGCCACGAAGATCGACAAGGCCACGAGGGCGTCGACGATGTGAAGGTACTGCTCGACCTGATCGCTCTGCCCCGCGAGGAAGTCGCGCCGGGTCTGTACCTGGGCGCTGGCGTAGTTGGCCATCACCCGTTCCAACGCCGCCGCAGTCGTGTCGCTGTCGGACTGCGGGCGCTTGGTCACGACGATGAGGCCGAAGTCCACCGGCTTCGATTGTGTGTCGAACAGATGGATGTCGAGGACCTGGTTCGTCAGCTCGTCGCGAAGGAAGATGCCCTCGACATGCAGTACGTGGACCTCGCCGTTCAGCAGCGTGGCCGTCACTGGATCGCCGAGGCGGAGGCCGTCACGTCGCGCCTTTCCCGCACTGACCAGGACGCCGTCGGTGCTCAGCGATTGCAGCGAGCCGGACTGGAAGCCGAGGTCCACCAGATCGGAGACCGTCGACGGATCGATCACCCTGGCGACCTGCCGGGTCTGCTGACCATCGCTGTCGAGGGTCGTGAATCGTTGATAGGCGACCCCGGTCGCGCGGTCGACCTGCGGGAGGGTGCTGATCTCGGCGAGGAGCGACTGCGGGAAGATGCCGTCGAGTTGCTGCGACGGTTTCGTCGAGGAAATGAGGAAATCGCCGCGTATCTGGTCTGCGAAGTTGTCGAACAGCGACGCGTTGGCAGACGCGCCGATCGTTGCTGTGGCGATGACGAGCGCGGTTGCGATCATTGCCGCATTGTTTCCGAGGGCGAATCGTCGCGGGCGTCCGACGATCGAACGGGCAGCGAGCCAGCGAGCGGCGTCGCGCCGACTCGAATCACCCGGAGACAGCCACCGGCCCACTCGGCCGATGGTCAGTGCGCCGGCGCAGACGACCGCGGTGGCCAACGCCACGACGCTTGCCAGCAGCCACAGCGATGATGTCGTATTGCTTGCTTCGAGGAAGGCAATCACGGCGATGAGCATGCTGGCGACGATGATCGCCAGACGGCGCCCAAGGACGATCTGCGGTTCGATCGAGCCGGTGCGAACAGCTACGAGCGGTGGAACGCGGGACGAGCGGAGCGCAGCAACACTGCCGGCGGCGAGACTGACGACGATCGCCACCCCGATGTCGAGGAGCAGCACGATCGGCCGCACGACGATCGTCGGAGCAGGAAGGACGAGACCGATTGCGGAGAGGACACGCCAGACGAGACGGGCCAGGCCGATGCCGGCGACGAAACCGACGATCGCACCGAAGGCACCGAGTGCGACCGCCTCGAACAGTGTCGACGTGGCGATCTGGCGTCGAGTCGCCCCGAGGGCACGCAGCAATCCGTGCTGCAGTTCGCGTCGTGCGGCCGACGTCGCCAGCGTCGCGGCGATGATGAAACTGCCGGCGATGGTGGCGATGCCGGCGAACAGCAGGGCGAGCGAGGTGAACAGCCGCACGGTCTTTCCGAGCGCCCCTTGGGATTCCTCTGTCAACTGGGCACCCGTCAACACCTCGGCATCCGGACGACCGGCCAACGATTTCTGCAGGTTCGCGACCAACTGCGAATCGTCGAGCGAACCATCACCGCGCACGCGGATCTCGTCGAGCAGACCTGTGCCGCCACTGACCACCGTTTCGGCGGTGACTTGGTCGAACAATGCCCACGTTGCCCCGCCTGCACTGTCGCCGCTGGCAAAACGGGCGATGCCGACGACGACGTAACGGAGCGGACCGATGCGGGTCGTGACGCGAACCGCGTCGCCGACGTGGATTTCGGCGGCGCGCGCTGCGCCGCTGTCGATGACGACCTCCGTCGGGCCATGCGGCGCTCTGCTGCCGGGCATCAACTGCCACGGCGTGAGGGTCGAATCGACGTAGATGCCCCCGTACTCCGGCAGATCGTCGTTCGGTTGGGCGCTGACGCCGTCGAGCGTCGAGATCAGCGCCTTGCCCTCGATCGCCCCGATCGCTTCCGCAACCCCTGGTGTGGCGCGTACCTCGTCGAGCAGCGAATCGGGGATCTCGTCACGATTGTCGCGACCGAACTCGCCTTCGAGCTTGTTGGCCGATCGGACGACGGCGTCGCTGTTGGCGTACGTCGTGGCGAAGAGTCCGTCGAAGCTGTGTCGGACTGTCGCCGAGACGATGAGCACGGCGGTGATGAAGGCGATGCAGGCGACCATGCTGATCGAGCCGAGGATCGCCGACTGCCTGTTCGCCCAGATCTCCCGCACTGTGATCCGCGTCAGCAGAAATGGGCGTGCCACGTGCCGGTCAGACGCCAGGCGTGACGACGCCGGTCTCGTACGCAAGCACGACGGCCTGGACGCGGTCGCGGACCCCGAGTTTGGTCAGCACCCTGCCGAGATGGGTCTTGACCGTCGCTTCGCCGAGGTACAGCGATTCAGCGATCTCCGAGTTCGACATACCACGGGCGACGAGCACGAGTACTTCGTGTTCTCGCTCGGTGAGGTCGCTGAGACCTGGCACGGTCTCTGACGACAGCCGAGGACGTTTGGCGACCTCCTCGATCAACAGCCTCGTCACGGACGGCGCAAGTAGTGCGTCGCCGTTGGCGACGACATGGATCGCCTCGACCAGCTGCTCCGGCGGAGCGTCCTTGAGCATGAAACCGCTGGCCCCGGCACGCAGCGCTGCGTAGACGTAGTCGCGTAGGTCGAAGGTCGTCAGCATCAGCACCCTGGCGCAATTGTCAGGAAGCTGGTTGATGCGTTTGGTGGCCTCGATGCCGTCCATCTGCGGCATGCGAATGTCCATGAGGATGACGTCAGGACGCTTCTGACGGCATTCGTCGACCGCTTCGGTGCCGGTTGCCGCTTCGCCGACGACGACGAGATCCGACTCGGCTTCGAGAATCATGCGGAACCCGGTACGGACCATCAACTGGTCGTCGACGAGCAACACACGGATCATGTCTGCACCGTACTTCGAGAGCGCACGTTGCACCGCCAACGCTATCGCTCCCCGGCAGCCCGGGGGCGGTCGGGACTAGCGCGACAGGGGTTCCGGAATGGCGAAGGAGGCGCTGACCCGCCAGCCGCCCCCGACCCGCGGGCCGGCCTTGAACGAGCCGGTTGCCAGGCCGACGCGTTCGCGCATGCCTTGCAGCCCGAAACCCTGCTCGGTCACATCGGCAGCGGCCCCTCGGCCGTTGTCGGTGACGCTGATGTCGAGCGAACCGTTGTGGCGGTCGGCGAGCACGTTCACGCTGGTCACGGTTCCTGCGTGCTTGCGGATGTTCGTCAGCGCTTCCTGCACGAGCCGGTACGCGGCGAGTTGTGTCGAAGCTGGAACGTCGTCCATGTCGCCGTTGACGAACAACGAGATGGGCAGCGTCGGGTCGGATCGGGTCAGGTCTTCGAGATCGCTCAGCGTCGCCTGCGGCTCCAGCACGACGGTGCGATCGCCGTGATCGCCGTGATCGCCGTGATCGTCGTCCGATCGGAGCACACCGAGGATCTGGCGTAACTCGGTCATTGCCTGGCGGCCCGACTCCTCGATCGCCTCGAGCGCAGCGACGGTCTTCGACGGGTCCTGGGCGAGTTGGCGTCGGGCAGCACCCGCCTGAATGATCATCACCGTCACCGAATGGGCGACGACATCATGTAGTTCGCGCGCAATCCTCGTGCGTTCCTCACTCACGCGCTGCTGGGCGAGCAATTCCTGCTCGCGTTCGGCTCTGCCGGCACGTTCGACGATCACCGCGCTGACGTCGTGGCGGCGGCGCACGCTCTCGCCGATCAGAAAGGCGAATGGCAGGAACACGAAGCGGGCCAGCGTCGGATGAGCCCACCCGTTGTCGACGACAACGGCTGCTGCTGTGAACAGTCCGGCGACGCCGACGAAGACGATCAGGGCGAGATGACGCAGCCGTGTCGGCGTCGAAATACCGACGGTGGCGAGGGCGATGCCGACAAGAATCCAGTTCGGGCTGCCGAAGTTCGCCAGGTCCAGTGCCATCTGACCGACGGTCACAGCGCCGAGGACCGTCAGCGGGGCTCGTCGACGCCATGCCAGCGGTACGACGGCGAGGATCAGGAGCGGGACCCCCCACCACAGCGGACCCCGGATATCCGGGTCGTGGTTGTGGGTGAGGAACGAACCGGTGGCGATTGCACCGACGACAACGGTGATCCCGATGTCCCTGGCGACGGGATGCCGGCTCAGCCACAGCAGCGGATGGGACCGGGTCACAACTCAACGCTAGTGAGGTCGGCAAATCCGCACGTCAGACTGACGGTGGATTGTCGTACGATCCCTGGTTGATGCTGTGCCGCAACTGTGCAACCCCGATTCCGTCCGGGGCGCGTTTCTGTCCGGCGTGCGGAACAGCAGTCGATTCGCTCGGGGAGGAACGGCGAGTCGTCACCGTGCTCTTCGCCGACATCGTCGGGTTTACGACGCTGGCAGAACATCTGGACCCCGAGCAGCTCAAGCGGCTGATCGATGGCTGTCTGCAACGACTCGTCGCCGACGTCAATGCCTTCGGTGGCCGGGTCGACAAGATCGTCGGCGACGGGGTACTCGCACTCTTCGGTGCGCCGGTCGCCCACGAGGATGACCCGGAACGGGCCGTCCGGGCGGCGTTGCGGATGCAGTGCAGTGTCGACGAGTACGCCGGCTCGCACGACGGTGGCCTGCGGTTGCGAGTCGGGATCAATACCGGCGAGGTGCTCGTCGGTGCGCTACGGGCAGGCGGTGATTACACGGCGATGGGCGACGTCGTCAACACCGCCTCACGGCTGCAGACCGAAGCGCCGATCGGTGGCGTCCTCGTCGGCGAGACCACCAAATTGCTCACCGACGCGGCGATCCGCTACGAACCCTTCGGCCAGTTCCAGCCGCGCGGTCGCGAACAGATCATGACCGCCTGGCTCGCCGCCGAGCCGGTCGCGCTCCCTGGCGGCCATCGGCGCCGGCAGAATTCGCGGCTTGTCGGCCGGGCCGCAGAAGTCGGCCTCGTCGTCGATGCCCTCGATTTCTCCGTCACCCGTCGTAAGGCCTTCCTGGTGACGATCGAGGGGGAGGGTGGTGTCGGCAAGAGCCGCCTCGCCGACGAAGTGGTCGCCCGCGCTCGTGAACAGTGGGGCCTGTCCGTCCTCGAAGGTTCGTGCGTCCCCTATGGCGAGGCGAACGTCTGGTGGCCGATCGCTGGTGCGCTCGTGCGCTATCTCGGCCTGCCGAGCGGCGACAACATCCAGCAGATCCGTGACATCGGCAGTTCCAAGGCGGCTGAACTGCTGGGGCTGGAAGCCGGTGACGCCGAGGTCACGCGGATCATCGAGGCGTTCTGCCACCTACTCGGGCGGCCGTCGGCACTCGATGATCTCGAACCTGCCAGGGCCCGTTCGGAATTGTCGCGGGCCGTCACCCGGGTGATCGAAGCGCGGGTCAAACGTGCTCCGCTGATGTTGGTGATCGCCGATGTCCATTGGGCTGATCCGGCGTTCCTCGACCTCCTGGAAAAGGTGATGAGTGCGCTGGCCTCATTGCCGTTCCTGCTGGTCACGACGATCCGCCCCGACAGCGAATCGGCATGGCCGCCGATGTCGTTCGCCGGGTACAGCGCCCTCCGTATCCGTTTGGAGCCGTTGGACGAGGCCAGTTCTGCCGAGCTCGTTCGGGGCATCCTCGGTTCCGCAGTCGAACCGGCCACCATCGCCAGATTATTCGAGCGCAGTGGCGGCAATCCGCTGTTCCTCGAAGAATTGGCGACACTCGTGTCCGAACAGGGCGCCCTGCCAGTGCTCCCGGATTCGCTGCGGGCGATGATCGCCGCCCGTCTCGACCAGCTGCCGAACGACCAGCGGACGATGCTCGACAACGCTGCGGTCCTCGGCACGTCTGGAACGTGGGGTCAGCTCGAACACTTCGGCGATGCGCGCCGCCGGCCGGCGACCGAGGATGCGCTGACCGGGCTCGTCGACGCCGGCCTGCTGGCGATCGACGGTGACCGCTGGCGCTTTCGCTCGCAGTCGGTCCGCGAAGTCGTCTACCAGACGCTGACGAAGTCGGCTCGGGCGCAACGCCATGCCGGCGTCGCACTGGCGATGGAGCGTGACGGCAAGGGAACGCTCGAAGATACGGCGCACCACTGGGCTGCAGCCGCCGACCTCGTTGCCGAGATCGGCACGGTCAGCGGCGTCCCGGCCGACGTCGGCGTGCACGCCGTCAACGGCCTGACCGGCGCAGCGGAACTCGTCACCGAGCAGATGTATCCGCGATCGGCCATCCGATTGGCGACACGCGCGTTGGGGATGCTCGACAGCGTGCCGCCATCGGAACGGGCGACGATGAAGCGGCGGCTACTCCTCGTCAGGGGCGAAGCGCTGTGCGATCTGCGCAAGCTCGACACGGCAACCGACGACGTGCTCGCTGTGCTGGAATCTGCGGTTCACGACGGCGAACGAAGTGCCGAGGCCGCCGCCCACCGGATCATGGGCGAGATCCAGCGTCTCGGAGGGCATCTCGATCGAGCGCGCTCGGAGTTCGACGTGGCGATCGAAATCTGGGCGGAGTTGGGCAACGACCAGGAGCTCGCAAGGTCGCTTCGGGGCCGCGGCTTCGTCGAGGTCTTCGGCGGCCGAGCAGCAGTTGCCGAATCGTTCCTCGACCGTGCCGACGAGCTGTACCAGCGCATCGGTGACCGCCGGGGCAGCGCCTGGGTGGATCAGCATCGCGCATGGGCGGGGTTCACCTCCGGCAACCTCGTTGCCGCCGAGGAACGGCTGCACAAGTCCGCTGCGACGATGGCCGAACTCGGCGATTTCGGCGGACTCGGTTGGGCACGTGGTGTGCTGGCGTGGGTCCGATTCCTCGCAGGGGACATGCGCGAGGCAGATGAGATCGCTGTCGGTGTGCTCGCCGACGCGATCGAGCGCGGTGACGATTGGGCGGAAGGCATGATGCTCGCGTTGCAGGCCAATCTGCGGCTGTGGGAGGGCCGGACCGAGGACGCGCTTGCGCTGTCAGAACGTGCCAGGACCCGCCTGCACCGGCTCGGCGACGGATTCGGTGAGATCCAGGCGTTGACCCCGATGGCGAGGGCTCTGGAGGCACTTGGCCGCTCGGCGAGCGCAGCGCGCATGCAGGAGGAAATGGCGGCGGCAGCACCGGCTTTCGGCCAGCAGGCGGTGGCGCTGTTGGTCGATGCCGAGTTGGCGATCGTGCGGGGTGATGCGCAACGGGCCCGCTCGTCGGTCGGCAATGTCATTGCCGCAGCGCTCGAACAAGACGTCGGAGCGACCGAACCGTACATCGTTCGCGGGCTCGCCGAGTTGCAGTTGGGCATGCTCGAGGAGGCGTTGACGTCGCTGGCGATCGCCCACGACGAAAACGGTGAGACAGCGTTCTTCCTGGCAGTCAGCGCGATGCTCGCAGCCGCTCAGGGCCGACCGTTCGATGCCCTCACCGACATCGAACGGGTCACCGAATCACCAGGTGCCACATACCTCGACCGTGTCTACGCCGGAATCGCCGCCGTCTTCGCCTACGCCCAACTCGGTGAAGACGAACGTTCGATGTGGGCATTGAACGAACTGTCGGCGATCGCCGAAGGGACCCAGGACGTCATCGCCCGTTCGCTCGTCTCGCTCACGCGCACGGCCGTCCATCCGCCCGATCCGTTTTCGGACCCGGAGTCGCTCGAGACCGTCGTACTGCCACTTCCAGGATGGCGACTGCTCATCGGCATCCTCGCAAGCCAACCCGTGAAACCGTCCTGAGGCCGTTCGCCCGCTCCCGATTCACTTCCACCACGACTGAGGTCGCCCGGCCCATACCAGCGTTCGGTCGGTTCGTCTTGGTCACCTCGTTCGTCTTGGTCGCCTCGTTCGCCTCGGTTCGCCTCGGTTCGCCTCGGTTCGTCTTGGTCGGCGGTGAGGTTCATCGTCGGGATGCGGCAGCGCCCCGCCTGCTCATGGCAAACGGGGCGCCGGCACATCCGGTTCCTCGACCCGTACCGGTCGAGCCTGGTGTTGAGCTGAAGTATTGCTGACGCGGCTTTGAAAGGGTACGCGGCTGCGGCTCGAAGGCCGCTCGGTTGCAGGTTGCCGCTTGCCGAGCGGAAGTGTGCTGGTTACTTGTTCGGCTGGGGAAGGGTGCGCAGGTAAGGCTTGACCGTGGTCCAGCCGCCTGGGAACAACTTCTCGGCGTCTTCGTTGGACACAGCGGCACCGATGATCACGTCGTCGCCGTCCTTCCAGTTGACCGGCGTGGCGACTTTGTAGCCGGCGGTGAGCTGCAGGCTGTCGATGACGCGGAGGATCTCGTCGAAGTTGCGGCCGGTCGAAGCCGGGTAGGTGAGGGTCAGCTTGACCTTCTTGTCCGGCCCGACGATGAAGACGGAGCGGACGGTCATCGTGTCGCTGGCGTTCGGGTGGATCATGTCGTAGAGGTCTGCGACCTTCTTGTCGGGGTCACCGATCATCGGGAAGTTGACCGGCGTGCCCTGCGTCTCGCCGATGTCGGCTTCCCATTTCTCGTGCGACTCGACCGAGTCGACGGACAGGCCGATGACCTTGACGTTGCGCTTGTCGAACTCCGGCTTGATCTTGGCGACATAGCCGAGTTCGGTCGTGCAGACCGGGGTGAAGTCCTTCGGGTGGCTGAACAGTACGCCCCACGAATCGCCGAGCCACTCGTGGAAAGCGATGGTTCCCTGTGTTGTGTCGGCGGTGAAGTCCGGGGCGGTGTCGCCGAGGCGGATGGACATGGGTGTCTCCTTGTTGCTGCGTACTGCTGCTGCGTACTACGAGGTGAGTTCTATCGGCGTGCCCGTCTAATTCCGACCTAGCTTGTCGAGATTCCCCGGCAACAAACTGAGTCCACTGATGCACCGCCGGCGGTGCATCAGTGGACTCAGTTGCAGGAAGCATGGTTGAGATGTGACTATTTAGTCACCTATATTCGCTGCTGTGGAGGACGTCTTCAGAGCACTTGCTGATCCGACCAGGCGGCAACTCCTCGACGCCCTCTTCGAAAGCGATGGTCAGTCGCTGAGTGAGCTGTGCGAGCAGATCCCGCAGATGACGCGCTTCGGGGTGATGAAGCACCTGTCGATACTCGAAGCCGCACACCTCGTCACCACCAGACGCGAGGGGCGGGAGAAATTCCACTACCTCAACCCTGTGCCGATCGCCGAAATCCACGACCGCTGGGTTTCCAAGTACGCGGCACCGTTCGTGTCGGCGCTGGCTGTCCTGAAAGGCGAATTCGAAGGCGAGTACCGGGCTGACGAGTACCGGGCTGTGGAGTACTTCGCCGGCCAGTCTCACCTCGACCACGTTCCCCGTCACCCACCGAGCACAAGGATTGCCTGACATGCCCAAGCCCCGACACGTCTACGAGACCTACATCAAGGCCACCCCCGATCGCATCTGGAATGCGCTGACCGAGGGCGAGATGACATCGAAGTACTACTTCGGCACGTCGTTCTTCGGTACTGCGGCGACCGGCAGCGACTACCGGATGGAAGGGGCGGCCGGCACCGTCGCCATCACCGGCACTATCATCGAAGCGAACCCGTTCACCAAGCTGGTGATGACATTCACAGCACTGTGGGACCCGGAGGCAGCGTCCGAACAGCCGAGCCTGGTCACCTGGGAGATCACGCCGATCGATCCGACGATGTCCAAGTTGAGTGTCGTCCACAGCGACTTCGGCGGTCTCTCGAAGACGTGGTCGCTGACACGCGGTGGTTGGGAAGGGATCGTCTCCGGTCTGAAGACACTGCTCGAAACGGGCGAGGCGATCGGCGAGATCCCTGGGCTCGACGACGAGGTCGATCCCGTCGATCTCACAGCACAGGAACACCGCGAGCGCGGCATCGAGATCTTCAACAACACGTGGACATGGATCGAGATGGCCGACCGCACGCCAGACGATGACGAGTCGATGATCCGCTCGGCCTACGCCGCTGCCTATCACTGGTCCTTCGCTGCCGGTCGGACCGTGGAGAACGATGCGCGTAGCGAGTGGATGCTGTCACGGACGCACGTACTCGCCGACCGTGGTGAGCAAGCACTGTTCTATGCACGCCGGTCTGCGGCGATCGTCGAAGCGAACGGTCTCGCCGACTTCGACCTCGGCTACGGGCTCGAAGCTGTCGCCCGCTCGCTCGCCCTGCTCGGTCGCAACGAAGAGGCAGCGAAGATGAAAGAGGCTGCCTCGCTTGTCCCGATCGACGACGACGAGGACAGGAAGATCTTCGACGCCGACCTCGCCGGCGGCCCGTGGTTCGGCCTCAGAGCGACCGCCTGACAGGTCCGATCCGTCACGGCGCCGGGCCTGCAGCGACCGTACGCGCAGTGCACCGTTGATTCGCCGGATACCGACAATCTGGGTGGCTTGGTCCGACGAGCAACCGTCGGACTGATCGGCGGGGGAGCGGCCGGTCTTGCGGGCGGTCGACGGCTCGCTCGGCGGGTACCCGCCGAGCGGCGGGAGCGCATCGGACTCAGCTACCGCTGCTGGTGGTGTTCGATTTCGAGGACGGCGCGGCTGCTGGTGCTTTGGTCGTCGACCTCGTTGCGGTCGTGGTTGCGGTCGTGGCTGCGGTCGTGGCTGAAGTTGCGGCTGGGGCGGTTGCGGCTGGGGCGGTTGCGGCTGCTGAATCGCTCGACGTGGCTGCTGGCGTCGTCCCGGCGGTCACCGAGTTCGACGTGGAGGTCGAATCCGTGGCGGCGGCAGACATGCAGCCGGCGAGGGCGATTCCGCCGAGGATGGCGACCGCGCCGGAGAGTTTGCGAGCCTTGCGTGCGGGGTGTGGGCGCTTCTTGCGGGGTGTGGAATTGGTGATCATCGTGCTTGCTTCGCGAAAGGTCCAGGTCGTGCTGGTCGATGGGTTTATTGCCTGATCCATTTCTCAGACTGGCCTTGGATCGAAATCCGTAGTTGCTCCAACTTCGCGCCACGTCATGATGGACCGATGAGCTCGATCACCCCAGAGCCGCCCTATACGGCGGTGATCTTCACGAGCACCCGAGCAGCTGACGGGCGAGGTGACGCGGACCGAGACGAGATGGCCGGATACGATGAGACGGCGATTCGGATGGAGCAACTCGCTGCTCAGCAGCCCGGTTATCTCGGCATCGAATCGGTCAGCAACCGGACGATCGGCATCACCGTGTCGTATTGGCAGTCGCCCGACGCTGCACGAGCATGGAAGGGCAACGCCGAACATCTCAATGCCCAACGAATCGGGAAAGAGCGGTGGTACGAGTCGTATGCACTGAGGATCGCTACGGTCGAGCGGGATTACCGGTTCGATCGCACTACGCCGACCGAACCCTGACGATGCAAACGAGAGGTCCGATTCATGAGTATCGCAGTGAACGTCGATGACCTGCCAGCGGCGATCGCCGCACGCCCGTGGGCATACCTGCTCACCGTCGGCGACGACGGCCGCAGCCATCTCCTCGCCGCCGTGCCGACATGGCGCAACGCAACGCTGTTGGTCGCGGCGGGGAAACGGACGCGCGACAACGCTGCGCGTCAACCGTCCGTCGCCCTCGTCTATCCACCGGTCGACGCACCGGGTGAGACCAGTTCCTACAGTCTGATCGTCGATGCCGAAGCGTCGCTCGAAGGCGATGTCATCGTCCTGCACCCGACGAGGGCAGTGCTGCACCGCCCGGCGATTCCCCCCGCAGCTCAAAAGAATCCGTAGGCCGGGGTGCGGCCATGTGCCGACGCAGCCGAGATTAGATGCAAAATGGTGGGATGCCGATTGTCGTGACCACGCAGATCCTGCAGTTCCTGGAAGAGCGCCATCTCGCCACACTGACGACATTGCGCGCCGATGGCTCCCCGCATGTCGTACCTGTGGGCTTCACGTTCGATCAGGACAAGGGTCTCGCCCGGGTGATCTGCAGAGGTGGTTCGGTGAAGGCGCGCAATGCGATGCGAGGCGGCCGGGCAGTGGTCTGCCAGGTCGATGGCCGGCGCTGGTTGTCGATGGAGGGACCCGTGCGTGTCGCCACCGATTCGGCGGCGGTCGACGAGGCAGTCCGTCGCTATGCCGAGCGATATCGCCAACCAGAGCCGCGAGCCGACCGCGTGGCCATCGAGCTCACCGTCGACAGGCTTCTCGGCAGGGGCTGACGTTTCGCAGGCTGAAGCTGCCTATGCCGCTTCGTGATCCGCAACCGGTAGTTCCGGCAAGACGTGACAGTCGCACCCGATCGCCGGCGTGTGATCGGCGAACCACGCAGCATGGCGGTCGAAGGCGATGGACATGCTGCGTAGATCATCGCCGTTGACCTGGACGACGTCGAGCAGGTAGAGACCCTGCAGGACATGGAACTTGCGGATCGATTCGAACCCGGCTCGTTCTTCCGGAGAGGGCGCCATCTGCAGGTCGTCAGCGACGATCATCACGATCATCGTCTGACAGAAATCGACCTCGAACCCTGGCCCTTCGATCATCCCCGGAAAGACGGTGGCCGAAGCCGGTGGGTCGAGGAGAATCGCTGTGATCTGGCGATGGGCGTCCATCAGGATCAACGCCTGTGAGGTGAGCGGGCCGTCATTGATCCAGCAGGCAATCGACGCTGCAGCACCGAAATTGTCGATGAAAATCGGCTCGTCGACCGGTGGTAACCACAGATCGATCGGCTCGGTTTCGATCGCCAGGCGCAGGGTCTGGCGACGGTTGTGCAGATGAGGGCGGTGGCGCGTATATGACATGGCAGTCTCCCGGAACACGACAAACAGTGTGATGACGACGGGGGAAGCCGTAACTGCGCACGACGTTAGCAGGCCGGAGCGGACGACCTGACCGCTTCGCATCGAGGGCCGGTGACCGGCGAGACTCTGACGATGCCTCGGCACGCACGCCGACACATCGAAGGGGGAGCGCTCGTGGATACGTTCGCAGGCAAAGGGGTCGTCGTCACCGGTGGCGGCAGTGGCATCGGACTGGCGACGGCGAGGCTGTTCGCTGCCAGGGGAGCGAAAGTGATGCTCGCCGACGTCGAACAGACGGCGCTCGACAACGCCGTTGCCGAACTCGCCGATGCCGGCTGCGACACCCATGGGTTTCGCTGTGATGTGAGCAAGCGAGAGCAGGTCCAGGCGCTGGCTGATGAGTCGTTCGGGGTGCTCGGCGGCGTACACCTCGTGTTCAACAATGCCGGCGTCGCTGTCGCCGGTCCGATGATCGAGATGACGCACGAGGATTGGCGATGGATCATCGACGTCGATCTGTGGGGCCCGATCCACGGCATCGAATCGTTCGTGCCGCGCATGGTCGAACAGCGTGAAGGTGGCCACGTGCTGTTCACGGCCTCGTTCGCCGGCCTCGTCGCCAACGAGGGTCTCGGCCCGTATTGCGTCGCCAAGTACGGCGTGGTGGCGATGGCCGAGGTGTTGTCGCGTGAGATGCGTCCGCACGGCATTGGTGTCTCGGTGCTGTGCCCGATGCGCGTCGGCACGAACATCACTGCCTCGGAACGAAATCGCAGCGAGGAATACGGCGACGACATGCACACGGTGCCGGTGCCTTCCGACGAGGATGCGCCGAGCGCCGGACGGGTCCTCGCCGTCGAAGATGTTGCCGAACTCACCGTGCAGGCAGTGATCCACAACCGGCTCTATGTCCTGCCACACGACGAGAGCCGTGCCTCGATCCGTCGGCGCTTCGACCGTATCGACAAGACCTTCGACGCCCAGGCAACAGACTGAACCGACCGGTCACCGTGCGGAAAACGTCACGGTGACTGTCGACCACGTGGCGCGGATGGCGACGACTGCCCGCTGGCAGTCGCCATCTGATCCGACAGCATTGCTGTACGACTACGACCAGCGGCGGCCGGCCCGAATCGTGCTGCGCCGACTACGGTCGCCACGTGATCAACGACCTGACCCGAACGTTCACCGTCGACGATGTGGCGCTGGCGTGGGATCGTTGGGGCACGAGCGTCGACGGCACGCCGCTGCTCCTATGCCACGGCTTTTCCGGTTCCTCGCACGACTTCGCGCTACAGATCGAACCACTCGCAAAAGCACGGGAGGTCGTGTCGATCGACCACCGCGGTCATGGTCGATCACCGAAGTTGGGGTCGGTCGAGCGCTATTCGATCGACCGACTGACCGGCGACTTGATCGCCTTCCTCGACGCCCAGGTGGGCAGACCCGTCGATCTACTCGGCCACTCGATGGGCGGAGCGATCAGCCTGCGCGTGACGCTCGCACGGCCCGAGCTAGTGCGATCGCTGATCCTGATGGACACGAGTGCGTGGTCGTTCATGTCGCCGTCGGAGGAGATCGCCGAGTTGATGATCGCCCTCGTCGAGGCCTACGACCCCGCTGACGGGCTGCCGGATCTGTCGGCGATGGCCAACCCTGAGGCGCCACTGATCGCCGCAGCTGCGTCGGCCGAGTGGCAGACCGTCAAGCAACAAATGGCCGCAGCGTTCGACCCGTACGCCATGAAGGCTCTCGGGCGGGCGCTGTTCGAACGCGACGGGGTGTCGGTGCGCGATCGCCTCGGTGAGATCTCTGTCCCCGTCACCGTCATCGTCGGCGAGCACGATCACCCATTCGTCGACCAGGCTCCCGAACTCGCCAGCGAGGTGCCCGACGGGCAGCTGACCGTCGTCGCCGGCGCATACCACTCGCCGCAGCTCACCCACCCGTCCGAGTGGACCGCCGCCGTCGAAGGGCACCTCGCACGCCTGCAGCAGTAACGCGTACTGCAAGCGACGTTGGCGGCCAAGATCCGTCTGACGGCCACCGAGTCCATCCCGGGAACCGTTGGATCGTCGGTGCCCCCGGGGACATCGGCCACCGTCCGAGCCGACTATGTCGCCTGGTGCGATGACCACGACGTCGATCCGCACCCCGCCCTCGTGGACACCAGCACCCAACCCCTCGCGTCCACCGGACGACATCTGTGCCAACATGCACCACTACATCTGCATCACGTGCGGCACCCAATACGGCGTCGCTCACGAGCCGCCCACCGAATGCCGGGTCTGTGTCGATGACCGTCAACACGTCGGCCGCAACGGGCAGCTCTGGACCACCCACGATCAACTCGCCGCCAGCCACCACGTGCGGATCGAAATGGACAACGACCTGACCGGCGTCGGCATCGCCGAGCAGTTCGCCATCCCACAACCGGCACTCCGCGTTCGCAGCGCAGACGCCGGCAACATCTTGTGGGACTGCACCAGCCTGATCACACCCCATGCCAGAGACCTGCAACTGTTCGTCGACCTCTTCGGATACTCGACCACCGCAGCCCTCGTTGCAGCAACACGTCTCGGCTGCGAACTGATGGACTACCCAGTCGGCCAAATCCGTGCCGGCTACCTCGCCGACATACTGCTCGTCGATGGCAACCCCGTCGACGACATCAGCATCATGCAACACCCAGACCGAATCACCGCGATCATGAAAGCCGGAACCTTCCACAAGCAACCGCAACCCACCCACTGACGACATCAGCGGCGCCTCCCGGGTCGTGCGTGTGCCACCGGGAGGCGGCCAAACAGCGTTTGACGGCGATGATCTCAGTCGGCGCGACATCGCGTGTAGGCCGGTCGGCGTCCCCCCGAAGCGCCCGGCACCTGGCGGGCAGCGCTACGTTGTGGCCGTGAGCAGCAACCATCCGGTCATCGAAGCAGCGACGCTCGGCGAGTGTTGGCTCGCCGTGTCGAAGCTCGTCCTGGAAGCGGGCGCAACGACGGTGTACGACACGCAGCCGATCAAAGAGATCTGTCGCCTGACGCTCTCGGCAACATCGGTCGACACGTCGGATCCGATCATCGAGCGATTCGGCGACCCGGCGTGGCTGAGGTGGATGCACGCCAACTTCTTCGACTTCGCCGATGTCGCCGAACTCGGCGATGCAGCCAGCTATGCGACGCGCCTGTTCGACTACGCACGAACGGGACGTGACCAGATCCAATGGGTGATCGATCGGTTGTCAGCCGACCCGAACAGCAAGAGCGCGTCGATCACCACGTTCATGCCGCTGACGGACACCTCCTACATCCCCTGCGTGAGCTTGCTCGACTTCTGGCTCCGCGACAGCGCTGTCGACCTGGTGGTGTACGCACACAGCCTCGACTTCGGGAAGAAGGCGTACGGAAACCTGGTCGAGCTGGCGTTGCTGCAGCAGCGGGTCGCCGATGCCCTCGGTCGTCCGACTGGAATGCTGACCATCCACGTCAAGTCGGCGCACATCTACGAGCCGGAGTTCGAGGCGATGACCGAACTGGTCGGTCGTTGACGAGCCACGACCTTATGGACATCCACGTCCTGGGGAATCGCCCAGAAGCATCCTGTCCACGTGGTCGCCTGCGTGCGTCGACGTTGACGGCCAGCATCGCCTGCAGCAGTTCGGGCACATGCTGAAACTCGTCGATGCACACCGGTGCCAGCCCGAGAACTGCGTCCGATGGAGATGCTGCCACCGGGCACGGACGACGCTGTCGACGAGGTACATCGGACCGGCGGGCTGCTTGATCGTCGAGAGCCTGACCTGCGCAGAATGATCCGGCAGCCAGATCGCGACGGTGGGTTCGCTTTCCTGCGAGGTTTCCTCGAACCCGAGTCCATCCCGATATCGGTGACCGCGACCACTTCAACTGGCCGCTCTGACATCGGGGCCGTACCGATTGGTCCGCTCCGATGTCGAGCGGCGTGTGTGCGCGACCGGCTCGAAGCGCTGCATCCGGGCGATCGATACGAACTATTGCGGATCTCGCGGGACTCAACCTCCTCAAGCACGTTCACCTGTTTTGAATAGTGGTCGTATTCGGGTCTCTGCTGGCTCTGCAAGGCATTCTGCGAGCGCCTGTTCGGTCGTAGAACCACACGTGGTCTGTGCCGCTGGAGTTCGTTTTGGTGAACAGCAGGATGGCCGTCGACGCGCAGGCGTAGGGCTTGAACATGCCGGACGGCAACGAGGCGACGCCGTCCAGTTTTTGATCCTCGACGAGGATCCTCCGCAGTTCCTTGTGGGCGTGCGACGACCCGAACAGCTGGATTCCGGTGCCCGGCACGACGACGGGTCGTCTCGGCGCAGCTGCCCTTGGACTGTTCGGTTCACAGGGTTTCGCTCCGGTCGTTGTCGGCGCCATCGCCAAGCGTGCCGGAGTGACGACGGGATCGCTGTACCACCACTTCGACAGCAAGGCGGGGCTCTACCAACTGGTCCGCGCCGATGTCGAGCAGCGCGTGCTCGACCGGCTCGAAGGTGCTGCAGCGGGGCGATCGCTCCGGACAATCGCAGATCTCGCGCCGGTTCTGCTCGTCGGATTCGACTACCTCGTCAGCAGCGGTTTCACCCGTCTGCTCGGAGAGCCTTTCCCCGGCTCGTCCGAGGGCTCGCAGCAGCCCGATCCGATCGAGCAGCTCCTCGGCCGGCTGATCGCGGGTGATGGAGCGCCCGTGGCGGCGCTCATCGGCGCTGCATGGCGGGCGGCACTGTCGCACGCAAGCGACAGCCCGGAGGCGGCCGGCGCCGCACGAGCGGCCCTCGCTCAACTGCTCAGCGGCACATGACCAGCCGTCCCTGTGATCAATCGGTGTGCCGCAGGCGCTGTGTCCAGCGATTCCGAAGGTCTTGACGGCCGCGCCGATGAGTTCGGGGTACCAACAGCGTCGATCATGTATCTCACAATCGGAGGCGACGCCATGACCAACCTCGACCAGCAGTTCACATCGATCGACCCAGTCGGCTGCACGACGATGGGTTCCATAGCTCGCCGGATGTTCGAACTCATCGAGCCGATCGGTGTGATCCCTTACTCAGCCGACGAACCCAACGAGGCGATGTTCGCCCTCGGGTTCACCAACTATTGGGACACCTACTTCGCCGGACGGGCGGCGCCCCTGGGCCTCGTCTCGGCGGAAGTGGTGGACGCACTCTTCTACAACTTCGCACCCGGCGAAGTGGCTCGCCACATCCCGAAGGTGTGGCGCACCACCACGCCCGAATTGGCGATCGCCGCTCGTCAGACGGGCTGCGTCAAGGCGCTGCGGCGGATCCTCGGCGATCGCGTCGACGCTCCCACCTTCGCTCGCGCCGCCGACCTGTTGAGCAAAGCGGCGACCAACGCCCCGGTCGAGGGCCGACCGATGTACGCCGCGCTGCGCGCGATTCCGATCCCCGACGACGTGGTGGCCCGCCTCTTCCATGCAGCGTCGTTGCTGCGCGAGCACCGTGGCGACGGACACATCGCGGCCCTCATGATCGAGGGTGTCGGCGGCCTCGAAGCGCACGTGCTCCTCGCCCTCGACATGGATATGCCGGCGGACGAGTTCGGCCGCATCCACCACCTTCCCGCAGCGCAACTCGTCGCCGTGATCGACGGGATGCGCGATCGCGGCCTGATCGGGGAAGACGGTTGGCTAAGCGAACAGGGTCGCACCGTCAAACAGCGGGTCGAGTCGTCCACCGACCTCCTCGCAGCGAAGCCCTACGAGAGCCTGACGCCGGGCGAACTCGACGAGCTGATGAACGAACTCGAGCCACTCGTCACACTGCTGTTCGCCGCATAAGACGAAGCTGATGTCGCAGATGGTTCAGTCCCCAATCGACGCAACCAAGCCCACTGCACAACGCATCGCCAACATCGACTCAGGCGTCATCGAAGGCGTCGCGCTGCGATCGACACCTGGCGACAGCGACACACCGTGCACCAGAATGGCGTTCAGTGAAGGGGTGTCGAGCCCAGAGTTGCGAGGAGACGTCATGGCAGAGGAGTTCGAGGGACGGGATCTCAGCGAGGCGGTCTTCTGGGGCGTCGACCTGACGAAGGCGACGCTACGCGATGTCAACCTGACCGGCGCACGGATGAGGAATGTCTGGCTCGTCGACGTCGACGTCGACGGATTGATCGACATGCTCGTCGTGAACGGGGTCGATGTCACCGCCTACGTCAACGAGCACGACCCGTGGTACCCGCTGCGCAGCATATTGCGTCCCACCGACGTCGCCGGCCTGCGCGAAGCGCTGGCGACGCTCGACGCAGCTTGGGTAGCCACGATCGCACGCGCACGAGCGCTCACCGACACACAGTTGCACGAGTCCGTCAGTGGCGAGTGGTCGTTCGTGCAGACCCAGCAGCATCTCGTCTTCTGCGTCGACAAGTGGTTCACAGCGCCGTTGCTCGGCCAGACAACGTTCCATGAACTCGGCCTGCCGAACTCCGGGTCGCGCGACTTCGGCTGGCTCGGTCTCGATCTCGACGCCAGACCGAGCCTCGACGAGGTGCTTGCGGTGCGTGACGAGCAGGCCGCGCAGCTTCGGGACTACGTCGACAATGTCTCCACGGACGACTTCACGCGCGAGGTCGAGGTCCTCGAGAACGGAACCGTGCCGATGATCGAGTGCCTGTACACGGTGTTCGAGGAGTCCTTCGAGCACCACCGCTACGCAGTACGAGACCTGGTCCACCTCGGCACGTAACGGAATGTCTCGCTCGTCGCTCCACGCAGGGTGTCGCTGGTGCCCGCTGAACCAGGCAACGAGGTCGTCGTTGGGGCTCGTGTCGGGATCGATGGTGATGAGGCGCCATCCTGCGCCGTGGACATCGTCGAATGGTTGCCTGTCGATGTCGCCCTGCACGAACAGCCGCCCTGCGTGGGGTGATGTGGCGTGCAAGATTCCGCTGTCGAGGCCGGGGAGGTCCGCCGCGATCACCGGTTCGGTGCCGATGGCGGCCATCGCTTCGTCACGAGCGGCAGCGGCGATCGGATCGGGAACGCAGATGACGTTGCCGAGTTGCATCGAGAACTCGACCGCTTGGCGAGCGTTCGGGAGCCGCTCGAGTTGGTAGGTGTCGAGCAGCGCGTCGGGTGCGTGGCCCTTGAGGACGAGGTCGAGCTTCCACGCCAGGTTGGCGGCATCCCTGATGCCGGCGCACATGCCCTGCCAAGCGAATGGCGGCGTCTGGTGGGCGGCATCGCCTGCGAGCATCACCCGTGCTTGCCGCCAGCGCTCGGCGTAGCAGGCGTTGAACGTGTAGACGGCGTGGCATTCCAGGCGGGCATCGCCGGGGTGGACGTCCCACGGCGCGAGCAGCTCCCATGCCCGTTTCTCGTTGTTGAGCTCCTCGGGGTCTCGTCGGGGAGTCGCATGAACTCCCACCTCCGTCGCCCCGGCCCACCCGACACGCCGATGCCGGCGAGGCGACGAACGGTGCTGTTGGCGCCGTCGCAGCCGACGACGAAGCGAGCCGATGCTGACACTTGCGCACAGCGCTGAGCTCACGACACTGGCGAAGACACTCGCCGGCTCGACGCCGACCGGTGCGCTGGCCGACGTGGTGCTCGGACCGCAAAGCGCAGGTCGCAGCCAAGCCACCACACTTCGACCTTGGCAAGTCGTTCGACACCTTCGGGCCGATCGGGCCGAAGGTGGTCTCCCTCGACGGAATCGGCGATCCCTGCGAACTGCGCATCGTCACGTCGGTGAACGGCAAGACACGCCAGGACGACACGGTCGCCAACATGGTGTTCGACGTCCCCACGGTACTCGTCTACCTGTCGCAGATCACCACACTCGTCAACCGATGTGTTCGCGTCAGCGATCACACCTCGCCCGGCGACAACATCAACTCGGGGTCATGACCGTGCGCGTCGCCGACATCGCCTTCGTTCGCTTCGAGGCGCCAGATCTCGATGTCATGGAGTCGTTCCTCACCGAGTTCGGGCTCCAGCGCTCGGCCCGTGACGACCGGACGCTGTACATGCGCGGCACCGACGACGAAGGCTTCGTCCACGTCACCCACCTCGGCGACACGCCACGGTTCGTCGGTCTGGCGTTCGCCGCAGAGAAGCTCACCGATCTCGAAGCACTTTCCCGCCTCGACGGCTTCTCGCCGGTACACGACCTCGCCGGACCAGGCGGCGGCAAGGTCGTCCAGACCATCGATTCCGACGGCTTCCAGGTCGAGTTCGTCGCCGTGCGGGGATCCGTCGGCCGACTCCCGATGCCGGTGCCGAGTCCTCGAAACAACGCTCGCACCACAGAGCGGGCAGGTTCACCTCTTCGTCTCGGCGCTGGACCGGCGCACGTGAAACGACTCGGCCACTGCGTGATCGATGTGACCGACTTCCGGGCGAGCGAAGCCTGGTACAAGGAGCACTTCGGACTCGTCACCTCCGACGAGATCGCACTCGACGAAAGCACCGCACTCGGCGCATTCCTGCGTTGCGATCGAGGCGACCGCTACGTCGACCACCACACCTTGTTCCTCGTCGGCCTCGGACGTTCGCAGTTCAACCACGCGGCGTTCGAAGTCGCCGACTTCGACGACCTGATGCGCGGAAACAGCCACCTGGCCGCAGCCGGGCAGACCCACCAGTGGGGAATCGGTCGCCACATCCTCGGCAGCCAGATCTACGACTACTGGCTCGACCCCTACGGCCACGTGGGTCGAACATTGGACCGACGGAGACCTGTTCAACAACGACACCCCACCCAACAGCGCCAGCCTCGACACGCTGCTCGGCTCGCAATGGGGACCCACGTCAGGACCCCCCCGGCCTGACGGCGGACGCGCGGGTTCATGGCCCGACGAGAACGACGCAGGCGCCCAATGTTGCAGTATCTGCAATGTTTGGTACCTGCATCGACGCCAATGCATAGCCTGGCTTGATCACGCCGTATCTGCGACTCGGTGGAGTACTGATCGACCATGCCCACTCGCTACGCGACGTGCTGGGCGGCAACTTCGTCGGCCTCTACTCAACCGGATCGCTTGCGATCGGCGACTTCGATCTGACGAGCGACGTCGACTTCGTCGTCATCACCGCAGCCGGGTTGAGCGACCGGGAAGTGCAACAGATCCAATCCGCCCACAGCGACCTGGTCCGCCGGGAATCCCGATGGGTGAGACACCTGGAGTACTCGTTCTTCACTCTTGCCGAGCTGCGGACGAAGTCGTCGCCCTACGGTTCAGGAGGGCGGCGAGTCGAGTCAGCGGATCGCCAGCGTCGGTGAAGACCACGATCCGGTCGAGCCCACGCTGCGATCGAACCTTCGCTGTCGCTTCGGTCATGTCGGACCTCTCCGGTTGCTGTGAGCAAAACGCACCTGCAGCGAGCTCGAATACCCGATGCTGCGTGATCCGCACCATCTGTTGACGCTTCGGTGGGAGGCGGGGCCGTGTCCTCGTCTGCTCTCGTGTCCGGAGTCTCGCTGAACGTCGACGTCGTCGACACGTCGGTACCATCACCGGCGTTGGACTGGAGTTCAACCACCAACACGTCGCGGCACTGCGGCGGGAGGAGCAACGACATGCCGAGCGCAATGTCCCAGGATCAGCGAGTGGCCGTCGTGACGGGCGGGTCGGGCGGTATCGGACAGGCGGTTGCGCGACGTCTGAGTGCCGACGGGATCAGTGTGGTCGTCAACTTCGCCGGCAACGCGCAGCGAGCGAACGAGGTTGTCGAGGGGATCGCCGCCGCCGGTGGCACGGCGAAAGCCATCGGAGGCGATGTGGCCGACGAGCAGGCGATGGGGGACCTGTTCGATGAGGTCGAGCGGCAGTTCGGTGGTGTCGATGTCGTCGTTCATGCCGCCGCCCGGATGGATCTCGCACCGCTGGTCGACTTCGATCTGGCGACGCTCGACGAGATGCTCCGGATCAACGTCCGGGGCACCTTCGTCGTCGATCAACAGGCCGCCCGCAGAATTCGGGTGGGCGGCTCGATCCTCAACTTCTCGTCCTCGGTGCTCGGCAGGATCCTGCCGAACTACAGCGGCTACGCCGCCAGCAAGGGCGCGGTCGAGGCGATGACCTTCATCTTGGCGTCGGAGTTGCGTGGCCGAGACATCAACGTCAACGCAATCGCCCCTGGTCCGACCGCGACTCCGATGTTCTTGGAGGGCAAGGATGAAGAAACCATCGCCCGATTCGCCCACGCTGTGCCACTCGACCGCCTGGGAACCCCCGCCGACATCGCCGAGGCGGTGGCGTTCCTCACGAGCCCCGGCGGCCACTGGATCAACGGGCAGACCATTCGAGCCAACGGCGGCATGAACTGATCCACGCCCGAGAGGCGCCACGAAACCCCGTTCAGTCCAAGCTTGGAGTCGCCCTGTTCACGGCACGACGACGATTTGTCGGTGGCGACGGCGTCGAGGAAGTCTTGCAGCACGTCGGAGGGGAGCTCGGTAGCGCCACCGCCGTAGGCAGTGAGTCCTACACTGCGCGGGAGGTACTCGATCGGATAGCAGTCTCTGACGGTCTATTGCTTCAAGCCAGCCGGGGTTGCGTGTTTTGGCGAAAGCGGGCGGAGCCGGCTGTGATCCAGTCCGGATTCATCGTGTCGAGTCGCAGTCGTTTCCATTGGGGGGCTTCCTTTGACGGGGCTCGTACTGCCGAGACGCTCTCCGAAGAGGAGGCTTGGCGATACCTTCGGGGAACTCGACCCGCCGTAGCAGCCGGCAGCACGACTACCGGGTGCCGAGGATATGCAGCAGTTGTCGGAAGTCGGTGATCCTGTAGTCCGGTGTGCAGTCCTGGTAGTGCTTGGCTCCTTGGTCGGAGTCGAACATCACGGTCCTCATGCCGACGGCACCCGCACCGTAAATGTCGCGGTACATATCGTTTCCGACGTAGAGGGCACTCTCGGCGGGCACGCCGAGGCTGTCGAGTACGATCTGGAACAAGCGGCCGTCGGGCTTGCGGAAGCCGTGATCGCCGGAGATGACGATCGGGTCGAAGAACTCGGTCAGTCCGACCGCCTGTAGCTCGCCCCGGGCGTAGCCGCTCTGGCCGTCGGTGACGATGGCGAGTCGGAAGCGTGCTCGGAGTTCTTCCAGTACCGCACGAACGTGCGGGTAGAGGCCAAGGTGTCGCCGGGACATGCCGCGATACATCTCAGCAAGGAACGCTGGCAGCTGGGCCAGCTTGTCCGCCGGGAGCGCGCGGGTGTAGTCCGTCATGTGGTCCTCGACGATGGTGCGCCAGATCCCGATTGCGTCGAACTCCGGATACTGCTCGGAACTTTCGGCCTGCTGGCGTTTCATGATCTCGAAATAGAGGTCGCGCACCCTGTGACGTCGCAGGTCGATCCCCTGATAGGTCAGGAAATGCCCCGCTGCGCGAAAGATGTCCTCACGGTCGTCCTCGGTCCAGATCTCGACCATCGTCCCGTTGACATCGAAGACGATCGCCTGCACATCCATGCTCAAAGGTTGCCGTCCTTGCTCGACGATCAGAGGCTGTCCGGTCACGAGCTGCGCGGCACCATTCGGAGACGCTACCCGGCTCGGAGGAGGGTCTTCGCCTGATCGACCAGCGTGGCGCCGTAGTCAGTGCTGATGTAGTCGTTGCGGGCGATGCGCAAGAGATTGAGTGCCATGTAGTACGGCGCGCGGGCGGTGATCGAGGCGAACGCGCTGTTCCGATCCGGGAAGTGGCAGCTGTACTCCCACAGAAATTGGCCGATGAACGGTTCAGCTCGTTGGCGGTCGCCGGTTGCGACCATGAATGCGTGTTGGAGCTCGCCGACGACCCGGCCGACATCGAACATCCGGTCGCCCCGCTTCATCCGCTCCAGGTCGATCGCGCCTACATCCATCCCGTGGCCGAACAGGAAATTTGCCGGGGTTGCGTCGCCATGGAGCCACACCTCACTGTCCTGCCACATTCTCGAGCGGCCCCGCCAGCCATCCTGCAACCAGCACAGTTCGTCGACGTCGCACTGCCCGATCCGCTGTACGTCGCGCAACCGCGCAACGAGCCGGTCGAAGTAGGAGCAGTCTGTGTCGAAATTGACGGTGTATCCGTTCGCGGTCCTGTTGTGCTGAGTTGCGAGGTAGTAGGCCAGCGCCTTGAGACACCAGAACAGGTGGCCATGCTGGCGGTCACGGATCGATCGTCCGATGACATGGCTGAACTGTTCGCCCTCGTAGTACTCCAGGGCGATGACGCAGTCGAGGTCCCGGCTGAATCCGAGTGGGCGGACGACGTGGTGCGGCGATCCGACGAGGTCGTATCCGCGTAGGCGCTCCAGGTTGACGTACTCCTGTTCGGCAGTCCAAGCCGCCTTGTCCCGGTCCCAGCCGAACGTCGGTCCGTAGAACTTGCAAATGACTCGGGTGCCGCTGAATTTCTCCTCGTAGGCATAGACCTCGTTGCTGCCGTTGAGACGAAAGGCCCGAAACGCCGGGCTCGGCTGCGGGACACCCAACTGATCGCGGATGATCTGGCTGAGGAAGCCGTGCAGCCGGTCGTCGCCGTCGACATAGCCCACGTACGTTCCGATCACGCGGGGCGTCCCTGCCACGACTGCGCACGATGTGCCGTCCTCCGTGTGCGGGTTCGCGCAACAGTCAGGGCGGCGGGGCGAGGCGCTACGACCACTCGGTCGACGCCGTCGAACATGTCTCCAGCACCGTGCGGAAATTTACCATCCGTTCAGACAATAGTCCCCGTTTGTTCATCGGGTGAGCGGAGACCGAGCGCCAACCTCCGCCGAGCCGCTACCCGAGTGTGATCGCAGCAACCGAGATGCTCCCTATAGAGGTCAAGGGCTTTGTATGAGTTTGTAGAAGATTCTCGGGCGATGTAGCGCTTGAGAACAGCGGGCAACGACCGCACCGTCATAGATCGTCTTCCGTCGGCCGAGGATTCTGTTTGAGGCCGGCCAACGTCAAAAGCGTGGCGAGCCCTTCTGGTGTCCCCGGCCAGTGTCGTTCGAGTGCTTCAGGTCCGGCTCGACGAGTGACCGAGCGGAGGGCGATCGCGACGATGATCGCGTCGTCGGCGTAGCCGAGCACGGGGATGAAATCTGGGATCAGGTCGATCGGCGAAATGAGATAGGCCAACAACAGCCACAGTCGAATCCGGACCGAACGCGCGATGGTTCGGTCTGCGGCAAGGCGACGCAGAAGGCGAACCACGTCCGGAACGAGTCGTGCGGCGTCGCGCAGGCTCGTCTTGGCCGCTGTGTGTCGCTGAGCCCGCCACAGCACAGCGAGCATCACCAACCAGACAGCGACCAGGCCGACTGCGATCGTGAGCAGCGCACTCCACCACATCATCGGCCGCCGTTGCTTTGGCCGGTGAGGATGTGATGTGCTCCGCAGCCGGCGTAGTAGCAGACGACGCATTCCAGCAGCACCCTGTCGCGGTACAACCTTGCGGCGTCAGAACGCTCGGCCGACTGCTCCACCCCGTCATCATGTCACTGGACAGCGCAATTGCGGAGCCGACCTGCCACGACGTTGCGTCTCGACCACGATGGCGGCAACATATGATCATGTCTTCCGATGTGACCCCTATGAAGGAGCGCAAACTTCAGGTCGCGCTCGGTTTGAACATCGCGATCGTGGTCGTGCAGGTGGTCGTTGGCATCGTGGCGGCGTCGCTCGGTTTGCTTGCGGATGCGGCTCACAACGTGACCGACGTCGCGGCGATCGTGGTTTCGTTGATTGCTGTCCGGCTCGTGCGTCGTCGGGCGAACGCGTCGAGGTCGTTCGGTTATCACCGCGGGACGATCCTGGCGGCGCAGGCCAACGCCGCCAGCATCCTGATCGTTTGTGTGCTGGTCGGTTTCGAAGCGGTCCGACGGCTCGCCGACCCCCAGCCTGTCAAGGGTGGTTTGGTCCTCGTCGTCGCACTGGTTGCTGCGGCAGCGAACTTCGGAGCAGCGGCGGCGTTGGGTGGAGCGGGGCATGCTCACGCCGGGCACGACGATCACGGCTCCGATGTCAGCGGGGAGTCGCACGACCTGAACATGCGCTCGGCGTTGTTGCACATGATCTCGGATGGTGCCGTGTCCGTCGGTGTCGCGGTAGCCGGGTTGGTGATCTTGTTGACCGGCAGCTGGTACTGGTTGGATCCGGCGGTGTCCTTGTTGATCTCGGCGGTGATCGGCGTGCAGGGTTGGCGGTTGCTGCGCTCAACGGCCGATGTGCTGCTGGAATCCACTCCGGCTGGTCTCGACGTGGACTCGTTGACAACACTGATCTCCGGGGTGGACGGTGTCGAGTCGGTTCACGATCTTCACGTGTGGACGTTGTCGAGCGACGTCCGGGCGATGTCGGCTCATGTGGTGCTCGACGGCCATCCGTCGCTCGAGGAGGCTCAGGTTGTCGGAGCAAGAGTGAAATCGGCGATCGGCGGGCCGTTCCGCATCAGTCACGCGACGATTGAGTTGGAGTGCGAGGCGTGCGGCGTACCCGACGACTTCTGCACCATCGACACGCCACGAACGGCTCACCACGCGCATTCGCATGACACCGAGCACGGCGACGTCGGCCACGACCACGGCAGCGAGAGGTGACAGCAGCTGTTTCAGTTCTGGGTTTCGTCGCGATCCCGGTCGTGACATCGATCGGGGGTTCGGTTGTCGCCGCCCATCGGCCCCCTTGCGAACGTGTTCGCAACCTCGTCCAACACGTCGCCGCCGGCCTCGTCTTCGCAGCCGCGTCGTTGGAGTTGCTGCCCGATCTGATTTGCGAGCACTCCAAGACCGGCACCGTCATCGGGTTCGTCGTCGGGGTCGCAGTGATGCTGATCCTCGGACAGATGTCCGACCACTTCGAAACCGTCGGCGGCCAGAGGAACTCCTCGCCGACGTATGCGAAGTGAAAGACACCCCGCTGGCGACGTCAACGTTCTTTCTCGGGTTCCTCGGAATCCTGCTCATCTCACTCTCATCGGGAGGACCGAAATGATGGCAGCCGTCACACCACTCGACCCGGACGCGTGCGGTGTCCGCATCGTCGACCACGACCGCGTCGCCGCGGCGAAAGCCAGGATGATCCCCAACGAAGAAGCTCAACAATTGACAGAGCTGTTTCGGCTGCTCGGCGATGCGACACGCGTCCAGATCCTGTATGCCCTCGTCGAAGTCGGCGAACTCTGCGTCTGTGACCTCGCCGCCGTCGTCGACGTGCCCGAAACCTCGATCTCGCACGCCCTCCGCCTGCTGCGCACCGCTGGCGTGGTCCGCAACCGCAAGAGCGGCAGGATGGTCTACTACTCCCTCAATGACGCCCACGTCCGGCTCCTCCTGGACGTGTCTGCCGAGCACCTGCGCCACGAGCCGAACACATGACCAGCATCGGTATGCAGCGATGAGCGCCTGCTGCGGCGACGACCATCCCGACAACGGCGACAACGAAAAGGAGGACGAGGCGACTCCCGAGAGCTTGTTGCAGGTGTCCGAGATCTGCTGGGCGGCAGCCGCCGGATTGGTCTTGTTGGCGAGCTTCATCGTCGGTTGGAACGACCTCCGCCGTGCCGCCGATGTGCTCGCCGTCGTCGCTGCTGGTGTCGGCGGACGAACCTTCGTGCCGGGAACACTGCGGTCACTGCGACACGGCAAGATCGGGGTCGCGACGTTGATGACGATCGCCGGCGTCGGCGCGCTGGTGCTCGGGGAATTCCAGGAAGCAGCGATGCTCGCCTTCTTGTTCTCGATCAGCGAAGGCCTCGAAGAGTTCTCGGTCGGTCGGGCACAGCGAGGCCTCCGCGCGTTGCTCACGCTGCTCCCCGAGACCGCAATCGTTCGCCGCGACGGCATCGAACAGGGAGTCCCGTCGGTGACGATCCGTATCGGTGAGACCTTGATCGTGCGCCCTGGCGGGCGCATCGCCACCGACGGAACGATCCAAGCCGGACACAGCACCGTCGACATGGCGGCAATCACGGGTGAATCGATGCCCGTTGAGGTTCAAGCCGGCTCATTGGTGTTCGCCGGGTCGATCAACGCCAACGGCGCTCTCGAGGTCGAAGCGACTGCGACCACGGCCGACAACTCCCTTGCCCGGGTCGTCGATCTCGTGACCGATGCGCAAGCCTACAAAGGTCAACGTCAGCGTCTTGCCGACCGGATCGCGCGACCGCTCGTCCCGGGCGTCATGGCCGTTGCCTCGATCATCGCGATCCTCGGCTCGTTGCTCGGCGATCCGCACATCTGGATCCAACGCGCCCTTGTCGTGCTCGTCGCCGCATCGCCGTGCGCACTGGCGATCTCGGTGCCGATCACCGTCGTCGCTGCCGTCGGCGCAGCCAGCAGGTTTGGCGTGATCATCAAAGGCGGCGCAGCACTCGAAGCACTCGGCACCATCCGGGTCGTCGCGCTCGACAAGACCGGCACCCTCACCCGCAACCGACCTGCGGTCACCGAAGTCGTCGCCGTCGGTCAGCACACCCGTGAAGAAATCCTCTACATTGCCGCCGCACTCGAAGCGCGCAGCGAACACCCACTCGCTCACGCGATCCTCTCCGCACACCCCAACGTCACTGCCGCCGACAACGTCACAGCCATTGCCGGTGCGGGATTGACCGGCACCGTCAACGGCTGGACCGCGCGCCTCGGGCGCCCAGGCTGGCTCGACCCTGGCCAACTCGCCACCGACGTGACCCGCATGCAGACCGATGGCGCAACGACGGTGCTCGTCGAGTGCGGCGGCGACACCATCGGCGCCATCGCCGTCCGCGATGACCTCCGCCCCGAAGCATCCGCCGTCGTCGCCCACATGCGGTCAGACGGAATATCGATCGTGATGCTGACCGGCGACAACCAAGCAACCGCGACCGGCCTCGCCACCGAAGCAGGCATCACCGAAGTCCACGCCAACCTGCGGCCCGAAGACAAAGCACGCCTGATCACCGAACTCGAACACCTCGGGCCCGTGGCGATGGTCGGCGACGGCATCAACGACGCCCCCGCCCTCGCACTCGCCACCATCGGCATCGCCATGGGCGCCATGGGGACCGACGTCGCCATCGAAACCGCCGACATCGCCCTCATGGGCAACGACCTACGAGCGCTCCCCAAAGCCCTCGACCACGCTCGTCGGGCGAGGACCATCATGCTCCAAAACGTCGGTCTGTCCCTCGCGATCGTCGCCACACTGCTCCCACTCGCGCTGTTCGGCGTGCTCGGCCTAGCCGCAGTCGTGGCCATCCACGAAGTCGCAGAGGTCTTCGTCATCGCCAACGGCGTCCGCGCCGGCCGCACAGCTGGACCGAACGCGTACGATCGGCAGCTGACCTCACCCACCACGAGATCACGAGACGTTGTGCAATGAGTCGTTGCACAACGTCCACAGAACCGGGCGCTCAACCTCGTCCGTCGTCTCAGCGTCAGTCGTCTGGGAGCAGCTGCCCGATCCGCGAGGTAGACGGACGCGTTTCCCTTCCCCCGTCTTCCCAATCACGTCGAGACATGGTCCAGCGGAGCAGCCGCCGTCCCGAGCTGTCCGGAGCCGACATCGCCGGACCGGGCGAATCGACGCGAATCCTGTTCACCGACGATGAAGTCGCAGCGATTGGCGAACAGGCCAGCGCGTCTGGTGTCTGGCTCTCCTGCCACTCGCAGGCAGTGATGGCGCTCATCGAAATTCCCCAGGTGTGATCGGCGGGTTCTAGTGGTCGTCGCTACACCCTGAGAGTTTGGGGTTGTTGTGAAGAAGGATTCTGGTGGTCGTCCTGGGCGACGAGCATCTGGAGGTACTTGGAGACCATCGGGTCGCGCAGGATGGCGGGGTTGTCGTCGTT
>JAYTOR010000181.1:0-13556 GCA_043747685.1 Actinomycetota bacterium | reverse complement strand
CCGGATTGACCAGCGTCGGCACCGGCCTGTTCATCCTCTCACTGGCGAAAGTCGATTCCGGCTACACGATCGTCTTCGCGACGCTGATCATCCTCGGCTTCGGGATGGGTATGGCGATGACACCGGCCACCGACTCGATCATGGGTGCCGTCCCGCCGGAGAAGGCCGGTGTCGGGTCTGCTGTCAACGACACGACTCGCGAACTCGGTGGCGTCCTCGGGGTCGCCATCCTCGGCAGCATCGCCGCCAACAGCTATCACTCCAACATGCCGGAAGCGACACTGAGGAGCGCCGGCCTGCCGCCGGCTGCCGCAAGTGCGGCTCACGACTCGATCGGTGGAGCGGTTTCCGTCGCCCGTCAGATCGGTGCCGCCGCACAGGATCTCGCTCACACCGCCAGTATCCACTACGTGACCGCCATGAGTACGTCGGTCCGCATTGGCGCCGGCTTCGCAGTGCTCGGAGCGCTCGTCGCCCTGATCTGGTTGCCGGCACGGGCGACGGCCGTACCTCGCAGCGAGTCGCTCGACGGCGACTTCGGCGTCGACCTCGACCTCGACGCAGAACTGGCAGGCATGAGCGCTGACGGGGCGTCGGAGTTGGCTGGCGACTGATGAACGTCCGGTCCACCCCCGGGACCCCACATTTGGGAGAATGGTTGCTATGACTGCGACCAGTCTCCCGCGTGGTCGCCCGCGGAGCCAAGAGGCGGATGTGGCGATCGCCGAAGCGACGCTCGACCTGCTGATCGAGCACGGCTATGAAGGCACCTCGATGCAGGCCATCGCTCAACGCGCCGGAGTCTCGACAGCGACGTTATATCGCCGCTGGCAGAACAAGATCGAACTCGTCCTCCACGTCGTGCACGTGCAGACCGACATCACGATGGACATCGACTGCGGTTCGCTCTACGACGACCTGATGCAAATCGGCACGCGCGCCCAGCAGCTGTTCAACGGCAAGCTCGGCAAGGTCTTGCGCGCAGTGATCGGCGAAGCGCAGCGCAACGCCGAGCTCGGCACGCTGCTTGCCGAGCAGTCAGGCGACAACAGGAAGCACGAACTCAACGACGTCGTCGCCAGAGCCGTCGCCCGCGGCGAGATACCGACGCCGCAGCACGTCGACGTGTTCTGCAACATGCTGATCGGTGCGACGATGGCCCGATTGCTGGTCACCGGCGAGCCGCTCGACGACGCCTTTTTCGAGGCGCTGACGCGATACTGCGTCACCGCCCTCGGCGGAACTTCGCCTGTTCGGTCACCGGCCTGACTTCGCCGAGGGTCAGAGGCCTGACTTCTCCAGCACGTGGATGCCACAGGCGCTGCCGAGTCCGATGACGTGGGCGAGGCCGACTTTGGCACCTTCGATCTGGCGCTGGCCAGCCTCGCCGCGTAGGTGGTGGCAGACCTCCCAGATGTTGGCGATACCGGTCGCGGCGATCGGGTGACCCTTCGACTCGAGACCACCAGAGACGTTGACCGGCGTCTTGCCGGTACGCCACGTGGCACCGGAGTTGAAGAAGTCGACGGCGCCACCTTCTTCGCAGAGCCCGAGGTTGTCGTAATGCACGAGTTCGGCGGTCGCGAAACAGTCGTGCAGTTCGACGAGGTCGAGATCGTCCGGACCGATACCTGCAGCCTCATAGGCGATCTTGGCTGCGTTCTTCGTCAACGTGTTGACATCTGGCAGTACCTGGCACGATTCCTGCCACGGGTCGCTCGTCAACACCGATGCGGAAACCTTGATCGCTCTGCGCTGCTGCTCCAATGACAGCGTCTTCAACTTGGCGTCGGAGACGACGACCGCAGCCGCAGCGCCATCGCAGTTGGCGGAGCACATCGGACGGGTGTTCGGGTAGGCGATCATCACGTCGCCCATGATCTGTTCGAGGCTCATCGCTTTGCTGTACGCCGCGAGCGGGTTGAGTGTCGAGTGCGAATGGTTCTTCTCGGAGATCCTGGCGAACAACTCGAAGGTCGCTCCACCGTACTTGTGCCCGTACTCCATCCCGATCTGGGCGAACGTCCCGGGCATCGCATCGGTGCCGATGCGGCCATCGGTCGGCGCAACTGCGCCGTATCGTCCGGACGGCTCCCACGAAGCACCCTGTGTCTTCGCCTTGCCGCCGCCGCCGAGCAGTCCGGCACCCGAGAGCTTTTCGACGCCGACGGCCAGGCCGTAGTCGACCTCGCCGGCTTTCACCGCCATGATCGCCGTACGCAATGCCGTCGCCCCGGTGGCGCAGGCGTTGGAGACGTTGTACACCGGGATGCCGGTCTGGCCGATCTGCTTCTGGATCTGCTGACCGATTCCGCCGGAACCCATCAGGTTCCCTGCAGCCAGCACACCGATGTCACGCATCGAAACGCCGGCATCCTTCAACGCCGAGCGAGCGGCCTCCGAGGCGAGATCGACGACGTCCTTGTCGGCATGCTTGCCGAACTTGGTCATCGTGATCCCAAGTATCCAAACCGGGTCAGTATTCATCAGTGGTCGTCCTTGTCATTTGCTGGGCGTTCGTCATCATCGAGTCGGGTCTGGCGGCCCGCACGTCAGTTCGCAGAAATTGGTTCGTAGCCGAAACCGATGGCCTCGGTGCCGTTCTCGTCGGTGCCGATCGAGTACGTCGCCAAGCGCACCTTCATCCCCAACGAGACGTGCTCAGGGCTCGCTTCGACATTGATGACGTTGGTGCGCACGCTCGTACCGTCGCAATCGACGACACCTGAGACGAAGGGCACCGGGACACCTGGCGCAGCGAAGGTGACGATCGTGAACGTCGTCAACTCGCCCTCTGTCGCTATGGACACGGTCTTGAACTCGTCCTCGAAACAGCTCGCGCAGGCGTTGCGGCGATCGAAATATCGGGCACCGCAGTTGACGCACTCGTGCGCCTGCAGGTGCGGAGCATCGCCGAGCACCAGATAGTCGACGAGAGGAACTTGATTGGCCATTCCGCCAATGTAGTGACCACGCAAATCCAACGTTCCATCGGAGCGAACGGGCTGCGTCCAGCTGATGGCACGGTTACAGGTCGGCGCAGGTGCCGGCGATGAATCTCAGGATGTTCTCAGGGTCTGCGCATCTGCTGCCGATTCAGCTCTGCTTGAATGCAGGCTGTGAGTGACGAAGCAACCCGAGTGCTCGTCGTCGACGACGAGCCATCCATCCGCGAGCTGGTCTCGACCGTGCTGCGTTACGAGGGCTTTGAAATCGCCTCCGCCGCCAACGGCCATGAGGCGTTGCGCGAAGTCGAACGATTCAGGCCTCATCTCGTCGTGCTCGACGTGATGCTGCCGGACCTCGACGGTTTCGAGGTGCAGCGGCGGCTGACAGAGTCAGGCCGTCGTATCCCGGTCGTCTTCCTCACTGCCAAGGATGCCGTCGAGGACCGCGTCCGTGGCCTGACGATCGGTGGCGACGACTACCTGACCAAGCCGTTCAGCCTCGAAGAGCTCGTCGCCCGCATCCGCGCCGTATTGCGCCGCTCGCACGAGACGACCCGATCTGGACAACTCGTGCTCGACGACCTGGCGCTCGACGAGGAGACCTACGAAGTCCATCGCGGCGACGAACTGATCGAACTGACGCCGACGGAGTTCAAGCTGCTGCGATATTTCATGCGCAACCCGCGACGCGTGCTCTCGAAGGCGCAGATCCTCGACCACGTGTGGGAGTACGACTTCGGTGGCGACGGCAACATCGTCGAGACGTATGTGTCGTACCTCCGTCGCAAGGTGGACGCCGGCCGAACGCCGCTCATCCATACGGTTCGTGGTGTCGGCTACACCATGAAACCGACCGTACGCGTCTGAATTTCATGGACCTCGTGGAGCCGGGGACCACCTGATGTCGCTGCGCAATCGCCTCACGCTGCTGACGATCGGCGCATTCACCCTTGGACTCATCGTGCTCGGGATGGTCGTGCCGCGTCTCGTGCGTGGCTTTCTGACGGAACGTCTCGATCAGGATCTGGTGAGCTCAGAGGCCCGCGCCACGCGATCTCTGGATGGGCTGATTCGCACGACGCTTCCGTCGACTTCAGGCGTGCGGGTCGGAACGATGAATGGCGACGCCTACTTCGAACTTCGCGACGCAGCAGGCAACGTCGTGGCGACGATGAGTCCCGAGCTCAGCCCTCCGAAGTTCGCCATGGACTTCACGGACGCTCAGCTGAGCCATGCGTTCACCGTCAATTCGGTCGACGGCAAATCTCAGTGGCGTGTTCTTGCGTTCGTCCCACCCGGCAACGAGCAGACGACAGCAAGCGGGTTTCTGCTGACCGCCATACCGACGACAAGCGTCGACCAAACGGTGACGGAGACGGTCAAGGCGGTCACGTTTGCGGCGATCGCTATTCTGATCGCCCTTGGCTGGTTGACGTACGTCCTCGTCGGGATCGGGCTTCGGCCATTGCGCAAGATGCAGCAATCGGCCGCCGGCATCTCGTCTGCAGGTGACCTGCATCAACGCGTCGAGCAGCCGGCGGAAAAGACGGAACTCGGCCAACTCGGCGCCACGCTGAACGGCATGCTCGGCCGGCTGGAGACGAGTTTCGAAGAGCAGCAGCAGAACCAGGCGCGCCTGCGCCGCTTCGTCTCCGACGCCTCACACGAGTTGCGCACGCCGCTGACCTCGATTCGCGGGTATGCAGAATTGCACCGGCGCGGTTACAAGGATCCGGTCCAGGTCGATCGTTCGATGGACCGCATCGAGCAGGAATCCTCGCGCATGAGTCGCCTGGTCGAAGACCTCCTCGCCCTTGCGCGCGCTGATGAGAAGCGGGCGGCACAGCAGAAGCCGGTACGGCTCGACGAGGTGGTTGCCGGTCTCGTCGAGGACTTCCGCGTGGTGCACACCGACCGCCGGACGAACACCACACTTGCCAACGCGACGGTTATCGGTGATCAAGCGCTCATCACCCAATCGGTCGCCAACGTCCTGGCCAATGCCGGCATCCACACGCCACCGGAAACGCCGATCGACATCACGTTGACGGCGGGCTCGTCGAGTGCGGTGTTGACGATTGCGGACCACGGTGTCGGGATCTCACCCGACGACGCACCCCACGTGTTCGACCGCTTCTATCGCAGCGACGTCTCCCGAAACCGTGAGTCTGGCGGCAGCGGACTCGGATTGTCGATCACCGCTGCAATCGTTGCGGCACACGGCGGGACGATCACCACATCTCCGACGGCCGGCGGCGGGGCGACGTTCACGATCTCGCTGCCGCTGGCCCCGCCGACCGAAGCGACGCCAGCCGATGTGCTTGGATCCCTCGAAGCGCCCGCCCCACCCGCTGTCATCCCGGCCGACAACCGTGCTGACCGGGATGCAGCCGCATCGGAACCCACCACTGTCCCAGTCGAGCCAGTTGCACCGATACCGTGACCAACGTGAACGAGACGACCAACGCCCCGGGTCCCGCTGCGATCGACGGCTCGTCGGTCGGGAAGGTCCGGCTCGTCTGTTTCATCGTCGACGCCTGCTTTGTCGTCTTCTTCGTCGCCCTCGGACGCGACGCCCATAGCGAGGGATCGGCGATCGGTGGAACGTTGACGGTTGCCGCCCCGTTCCTGATCGCCCTTGCCGTCTCGTGGGTCGTGGTGTTGGCGACAGTGCAACGCACGCCGACTGCCAAGCGGCTCGTGCCGACCGCCGTCGAGTTCGGGCTGCCCGTGTGGATCGGTACGCTGGCGATCGGCATGCTGCTCCGTCACACCGCCTTCGACAAGGGGACTGCATTCTCGTTCGTCGTCGTCGCCTTCCTCTTCCTGGCGTTCTTCCTCATCGGGTGGCGTGCTGCATGGAACTGGTATCAGCGACGCAAGGCGGTCCAGCTCGATCCGAGCTGAGTCCGGGCGGGGCCGGAGTCGGCGGTACGTCCGAGTTTTCTCGGTACCGTCTTCGCCATGCCGTCAGCGTTCCTGCATCCTTTCGCCAAACCAGCTCGCGAGTCGTTCATCAAGATCGTTCGCGGCGACGGCGCGTTCGTCTACGACGCGGACGGTCGGGAGTACGTCGATGGCATGGCGAGCCTGTGGTACTGCGCAGTCGGACACGGCCGCGCAGAGATCGCCGAGGCCATCGCCAAACAAGCGATGACGCTTGCCGCCTACTCGACGTTCGATCCGTTCACCAACGAACCGGTCGAAGCGCTGGCGGAGCGGCTCGTCGGCATCTCACCAATTCCCGGCGCCAGGGTGTTCTTCACCGGCTCGGGATCGGAATCGATCGACACGGCGATGAAGCTCTCGCGCCTCGCCCACGTGCTGAACGGTCAGCCGCAGCGGACCCTGATCGTCAGCAGGGTCCGCGGCTACCACGGCACCGCTTACGGCGGCACCAGCGCGCAGGGCATCGCTCCGAACCGCGAGAACTTCGGCCCGCTGGTGTCCGATGTCGTGCAGGTCCCTGCAGACGATGTCGAGGCGCTGGCGTCGCTGATGGCCTCCCGTTCGAACGAGATCGCCGCCGTTCTGACCGAGCCGCTGCAGGGCGCTGCCGGCGTCTTCCCCCCGCACGACGGCTATCTGCAGAATCTGCGGCGGCTGTGCGACCAGCACGGAGCGCACCTGATCTTCGACGAAGTGATCACCGGGTTCGGACGCCTCGGATCGTGGTTCGCGGCCCATCACTACGGCGTCACACCGGACCTCGTGACCTTCGCCAAAGCGGTCACCTCCGGCTACCAGCCGCTCGGCGGCGTGTTCGTCGGCCCAGCGATCCGTGGCCCGCTCGAGGCCAACCCGGACTACATCCTGCGCACCGGATTCACCTATTCGGGCCACCCGACGGCGTGCGCAGCAGCGATGGCCAACCTCGACATCTTCGAACGAGAGCGGTTGATCGATCGGGTGCCGCACCTCGGCGATCGACTCGCCGACGGACTCCGCTCGCTGGCGAAGGATGGCCAGATCGATCACGTCCGCGGCGAAGGTGCGGTCTGGGCGATCGGCCTGCGCTCGGACCAGGACGCGCTGGCGATCCGCGACCAAATGCTCGCCAACGGCGTGATCGTACGGGCGACGTCCGCCGACACGAACACGTTCTGCCCGCCACTCGTTGCCACCGACGCGCAGATCGACCGCATCGTCGACGCCGTCGACGAAGCAACCCGCTGAGCGGCCGGCTCGCGTCGCCCTCGCCGCCTCGCCCTCGCTGCCACGCCCGAGCGTTTGTGCACAGCAGCCACGGATGTTAGTTGAACCGCACAAACGATTGAGGAAGTGACGGGTGGGGGTCGCCGGATCGGGGGTCGGGTAGCGCGAGACGGATAGCAGGCGAGCGAGGTCAGGGCCTCGCAACGTGCCAGGCGTGAACGAGCGCCCGTGAGCCGCTCGACAGCAGCAACTCGAATGCTGCGTCCTGAGCGGCGTCGCCATCGAAACCCCCGTCGTCGAGCCACGCGCAGATTCCGTCGTAGTGATACGCCGTCACGGTGCGAACGGCCCAGCGGCGTAGTGCCGGCTCGGAGATCGGCGGCTGCAACAGGGCGTCGGCGTAGCCTTCGACGCCTGCGTGAAAGGCTGATGCGTACTCGCGGAACATCGGCTCGTGCGCAGCGTGCCGCCACAGCAGACGAAAGGCGTCCGGTTGACGTCTGGCGACACCGAGCAACAGGTGGCTGACGCCGCCGTGGGCCGCGAGTTCCGACTGCCTGTCGACGAAGCAGTCGGCGAGATCGTCGAGCACCGTGTCGAGGACCGCCCGGTACAGCTGTTCCTTCGATTCGAAGATTCGGTAGACGATCAGTCGGGTGACGCCGGCCTGCTTGGCGACGTCGTCCATCGACGTGCCGTCGAATCCGGCACGCAGAAAGGCAGCGGCACCCGCACCGATGATCTGCACCCGGCGTTCGGCCCGCGGCATGCGCAGACGTTCGCCGGTGACAGGTCCGCTGATCGTTCTACTTGACAGATGTATACACAGGTGTTTACATCAGATCCAGGGAATGCGCAAGCGTACGACGACCACAGGGTTGATCGCCGAATGCCGGCCGTCTGAACAGGAAGCAGGACATACCGGATGACTGATCGACTCCCCTTCGCTGGCCGCCATGCCATCGTCACCGGTGGCGCTTCCGGCATCGGTGCGGGGATTGCCCGCCGTCTCATCGCCGAGGGTGCCTCGGTCGTCGTCGCCGACGTCAACGACAAGGCAGGTGAGTTCTTCGCCGAACAGGTCGGTGCGCAGTACGCCCATCTCGACGTCGCCGATTCTGCCCAGTGGACCGATGTCGTCAACGGCTTCGGCCCGTTCGATCTCGCCTTCCTCAACGCAGGGATCACCACTCACCCCGGCATCGACCTCGCCGACATCGGACCGGTGCCGCTCGGCAACCTCAACGACGCCGACTACCGGCGCATCGTCGGCGTCAACCTCGACGGAGTCGTCTTCGGAACACGCGCCCTCGTTCCGGCGATGTGTGCAGCGGGTGCCGGCGACATCGTCGTCACCGCCTCACTCGCCGGGCTGGTCGGAACGGCGTTCGATCCAATGTACGGCACGACGAAACACGCAGTCGTCGGCTTCGTCAAATCGATGGCACCGTTGCTCGAACCATTCGGTGTGTGCATCAGTTCCATCAACCCTGGCTTCGTCGACACGCCGATTCTCGGTGATGACGGCGCAGCGAGGATCAGCGACCTCGGGCTGCCACTGTTGCGACCCGCCGACCTCGGCACCGTCGCAGTGCAGGTGCTCACCGAGCGGATCCATGGTGCTCAATGGGTGCTGTGGGGCGAACCCCCGGCGACGACGTACACCTGGGCTGACCCGCTCGGCCATCTGCAGGCTCCCGGCGCCGATGGTCAGGAACAGGTTCATGTGAGCGTCGGAGAATCGTCGTGACCGACATCGTCGCGTCCTCAGACACAGCGTCTGCAACGGTTGCCGAGACGGCATCGGCCGGCCCGTTGTTCAACCCGTTCGACCCTGCCTTCCGGGCGAACCCGTATCCGTTCTACGACATTCTCCGATCGACAGAGCCGGTGCACGTCAGCCCATTCGGATTCACCGTGTTGACGCGATATGAAGATGTCAGCCGGACGTTGCGCGGCAGCGAATTCTCACGCGATGTCGAGGCGAACGCGACCGAGCCATCGGACCCGATCCGCCAGGCGCGGCTCGAGACGCTGCGCGAACGACGGGAACAGGGCACCGCTGCGAAGACGATCCTCAACCTCGATCCGCCGGACCACACACGCCTGCGTCGACTCGTCAACCTGGCCTTCACGCCGAGCGCGATCGAACGCCTGCGCAGCCGCATCCAGTCGCTCGTCGATGCCATCCTCGACACAGCCGCAGAACGCGGATCGATCGAACTCGTCGATGCCCTCGCCTTCCCGGTCCCGTTCCAGGTGATCTCCGATCTCCTCGACCTGCCGACCGAGCGCTCCGACGACATCCGCGACTGGTCACAGGCCTTGACCGCTGCGCTCGAACCAACGGCGTCTACCGAAACACTGCACGACGCCGAGCGAGCGAGCAGGCTGATGGGCGCATACCTCGGCGAAGTCATCGAGGACCGCCGACAGCACCTCGGCGACGACGTGCTGTCCGCGTTGATCACCGTCGAAGAAGCCGGCGAGCGGATGAGCACCGCCGAATTGTTGTCGTTCGTCACCCTGCTGTACGTCGCCGGACACGAGACGACGGTCAATCTCATCGGCAACGGGACGTTGGCGTTGCTGAACAACCGCGACGAACTCCGCCGCTGGCGTGACGACCCGACGATCGGATCGGCCGCCGTCGACGAATTGTTGCGGTTCGACGGTCCGGTTCAGCACACGGTTCGGGTACCGACCGAAAAGGTGCGTTACGGCGATGTGACGGTGCAGTCCGGGTCGATGGTCATGACGATCCTCGGTGCCGCGAATCACGATCCGTCGGTGTTCGAGAATCCTCACTCCCTGCGGCTCGACAGGCCGAACGCCGGTCGCCACCTCGCGTTGTCCGCCGGTATCCACTACTGCCTCGGTGCTTCACTGGCGAAGCTCGAAGCGGAGATCGCCATCGGATCATTGATCAAACGATTCGAAACGATCGAGATGACGGCGACGCCGACGTGGCGCGACCGGCTGACGATTCGGGGCGTGTCCAGCCTGTCGCTCGCGCTCGTTCCCTAGGGACGGCACTCTGCCTGACGAGGTGGTGTGGCGTGCTACACCTGCTGACATGAATCCGTTGCGCTGGGGCATCATTGGTGCCACCTCGAATATCTACAATCAGAGCCTCAAGCCAGCGATGCTCGAAGGAGACCGCCATGAGATCGTCGCCGAGGCGAGCCGCAGCGGCGGTCGGCTCGACCCATATTCGGCGCTGCTGCAGCGGGCTGATGTCGACGCCGTCTACATTCCGCTCCCGAATGACGGCCACAAGCCGTGGATCCTGCGAGCGCTGGAAGCCGGCAAGCACGTACTGTGCGAGAAGCCGTTGACGATGTCGGCAACCGACACGATCGACGTCTTTGACGCAAGCGAATCCTCTGGCCGAGTGCTGATGGAGGCCTACATGTGGCCGCACCATCCACGCGCCAAACGGGTACTGCAGTGTTGCGCTGACGGCACGATCGGCGCACTCCGTTCCGTGCGCAGCGTCTTCACTTATCCGTCGTCCGACCCGACGAATCACCGATTCGACGAACGGGGTGCCGGTGCACTGTTCGACGTCGGGATCTACTGCCTCGGACCGGCGATGCTGATCGCCGGTCGCGACCAGGTGGCCGTTGCCGGATCGGCAACACGCAACGCCAAGCACGTCGACGTATCGATGACCGGCTTCGTCGATTGGGGCGGCGGACTCGGTAGCAGCTTCAATGTCAGTTTCGAAGCTCCGGCCAGACGGGTCCTTGAAGTGTCGGGAGCCGAGGGAATCCTGACGCTGCCCGGGTTTCACGCCCCGGGCCCGCTCGGTCCCTCCGACATCATGATCGAGCGCCGTGACGGTTCGACCGAGGTGATCAACGTCGAGGGGGCGAACGCCTTCGTCGAGATGATCGATCAGTTCGCCTCCGTCGTCAACGGCGACGCCGCACCAGTGTTCGGCCGTCGAGAAAGCGTGCGACTGGCGAGAGTAATCGACGCCCTGCACGCTGTCACTCGATAGCGAACCCGGCAACCGGCGCTCTACTGCGGTCGGCGGGCAACGAGTTCGATCTCGACCTTGGCACCGTATGGGAGCGCGGCGACGCCGACGGTCGTGCGAGCCGGGTACGGTTCGGCGAACTTCGTCTTGTAGACGGCGTTCATGATCGCGAAGTCGTTCGGCATGTCCGTCAGATAAGCGTTGACCTTGACAACGTCGTCAGCGGTCAGTCCGGCTGCAGTCAGCACCATCAGGAGATTGTCGAAAACCTGGTTCGTCTGCACCTCGATACCGCCCTCGACGAGTTCCCCCGTCGCCGGATCGACAGGCGTCTGCCCGGCGAGGTACACATACGGGTCAGCGTCGATCGCCTGGGAGTAGGGCCCGAGTACAGCGGGTGCTTCTGCTGAGTAGATCGGCTGACGCGACATAAGGCGAGCCTATGCGAAGCCGCCTGATCGCCGGTGAGCACGGAGGGATGGGTCATTTCGTGGACACGACGTCCACCTTTTGCGCCAACCCTCCGGTGGGAAGTGCCCCGAAGTACCAGCTCAGGCGATCCGGCACGCGAGCGGCGTGAGCTGCGGCGGCGTCAGGTGAGGAGGGTGATGAGGCTCGAGGTGTCCCATCGTTTGCCGCCGTTGGCGACGACCAGCGCGTAGAACTGGTCGACGAGCGCCGTGAGTGGAAGCTTGGCGCCGTTTCGGCGGGCCTCGTCGAGGCAGAAGCCGAGGTCCTTGCGCATCCATTCGACGGCGAACCCGAATTCGAATTCACCGCGGGCCATCGTCTCTGAGCGATTCTCCATCTGCCACGACTGCGCAGCACCCTTGGAGATCACCTCGATCACATCGTCCGTCTCGAGACCCGCAGCCTGCCCGAAGGCGATCGCCTCCGAGAGTCCCTGGACGATGCCGGCGATACAGATCTGGTTGACCATCTTCGTCAATTGGCCAGCGCCGACCTCACCGAGGCGGCGGCACGATTTGGCGAAGGCGGCGATGACCGGAGCGACCGTGTCGAAGTCAGCCTGCGAGCCACCGCACATGACGGTCAATGCGCCATTCTCGGCACCGGCCTGACCACCGGAGACAGGAGCGTCGACGAATCCGACGCCCAACGCGACTGCGGCGGCACCGATTTCGCGAGCAAGGAGCGCCGAAGCAGTCGTGTGGTCGACGAGCACCGAACCGCTTGTCATCCCGGCAAGGGCTCCGTCCTCGCCGAGCACGACCGAACGGACGTCGTCGTCGTTGCCGACGCACATGAAGACGATCGCCGCACCGGAGGCTGCCGATTTCGGGGTCGCTGCCGCGACACCCCCGTTCGCCCGCACCCACGCTTGCGCCTTCGAGGCGGTGCGATTGCACACGGTGACCTGATGGCCGGCCGCGGCAAGATGACGGGCCATCGGCGAGCCCATGACACCGAGGCCGATGAAGGCGACGGGCAGGCCGGTCGAAGAGATCGACTCGCTCATTCCGGCGTCACGTAGGCGCTCGTGATCCCGCCGTCGATGATGAGCGACTGGCCGGTCATCCAACTCGACTCGTCGCTCGCCAGGAAGAGTGCGCCGTTGGCAATCTCGATCGGTTCGCCGAAGCGGCCCATCGGGATGTGCACGAGGCGTCGGTTGCGCTTGGAATCGTCGGACAGGAACTTGGCGAGCAGCGGCGTCATGATCGGCCCGGGGCACAGCGCGTTGGCGCGGATGCCCTGACGGGCGTAGATCACGGCGATCTCACGAGTCATCGCCAGCACGGCACCCTTCGAGGCTGTGTAGGCGATCTGAGGCGTGGCGGCACCCATATGGGCGACGAACGAGGCGACGTTGACGATCGAGCCGCCGCCGCCGGCGAGCATCGCCGGAATGGCGTACTTGCAGCCGAGTAACACGCCTTTGACGTTGATGTCCATCGTCTTCTCATACGTCTCGATCGAGGTCGACACCGGATCGTCGTCGTCGCCGAGCATCACGCCGGCGTTGTTGTATAGCACGTGCAACCCGCCGAATGTCTCGACGGCATGCTCGATAGCGGCCTTGATCGAGTCGGGATCGGTCACATCAGTTCGCACATAGGTGGCCTCACCGCCGGCGTCCTCGATCGCCGCAACGACCTCATCGCCGTCGGACATGTCGGCAATGACGAGTTTGGCACCCTCTGCCGCGAACCGCTCTGCGCCGACGCGCCCGAGCCCCGATGCTGCGCCGGTGATCAGCGCAACCTTTCCCTCCAACCGACCGGTCACGTGAGGTTCCTTCCATCGATGTGCTGGCGAATGTGCCACGGAGCGACGCTAGCCGAGCATCGCCATGGCCGGATCGATGTCGTGCAGACATTATTTGAACACGTTCAGCAATTACTTGACGGGAGCGGTCAAAGCAGTCATACTCATTATTGAACACGTTCAACTTTGCTTTCGAACGTGATCCTCGACATTCGAGTCACGAACGTCGGATTGCCGGA
>JAYTOR010000180.1:0-5941 GCA_043747685.1 Actinomycetota bacterium | reverse complement strand
CCGGTGAGCAGCGCCTCCATGCCGCGGCGCAGGCCCATCATCCACGTCTGCCACTGCATGTCCGGCGGCGACATCAGCCGCACCGGCGGATACCCGATCAACGCATCGTCGGCGACGTACACGAGATCGCACGCCGTGGCGAGCTCGCTCCCACCGGCGAGGCAGTAGCCGTGCACCTGAGCGATGATCGGCGTGGCCATGTCCCACATCTCGAACCAGTTGTTGATGACGTGACGCGACCACCAGCCGTCGACCTTGGCGATCGAACGCTCGATATCGTGGTTCGGCGAATCCAAGTCGTAGCCCGCCGAGAAGCACGGGCCGGCACCACGGACGATCATCACCGACACGGATCGATCGCGATCGCCGCTACGCAGCGCCTCGAAGAGTGCGCCACGCAAGTCGTCGTCGAGCGCGTTTCGCTTGGCCGGGCGGTTCAGCGTCAACCGACGAACCAACGGCTGCGGCTCGTCGATCAACAGCACCGAGTCACTCGCACCGTTGCTGGTCACGCTGGTCGTCTCCGCTCGTCGATTGCATCGATTTCGTTCGTCATCGGACGCACGCCACGCTTCACGATCACCGCACTGCCGTGCGCACGCAGCTGGCAGGCCAGTCGATCGTGGTGATCCTCGTGGCCGTTTCGCCACCGAACGCCGCGCAGACCGGCCAGCTCCACGGTCGAGTACGGCTCCAAGCCGGTGCCGTCCAGCACGTGCACGACACAGCGGTTGCACTGCGCGTTGCCTTTGCAGATCGTCGGCCAGTAGTAGCCGGCGCGACGCGCAGCGGCCATCAGCGTCTCGCCGTCGCCGAGGTCGAACTCCACACCGAGCGGCTCGACGCGCACACGCCCGCTCATCGCCCGACCGTCAACGCACTCGCTCCCAGTACGGCGCGCGCAGCGTGCGTTTGTTGAGCTTGCCCATCGAGTTGCGACCGAGAGTGGCCACGAACTCGACCGACCGCGGGCACTTGTAGTGCGACAGACGCTCGCGGCAGAACTCCAACAGCTCGATGGGATCGGGAGGGGCTTCGGCGTCGACCGGCACGACAAGCGCCTTGAGCTCCTCCCCCATCTCCGCATGTGGTATTCCGATGCAACCGACATCGGCGACGTCGGGGTGGCGGACGAGGACCTGCTCCGCTTCGGCGGGATAGATGTTCACGCCGCCGGAAACGACCATGTCGCTGAAGCGGTCGGTGATGAAGACGTAGCCGTCATTGTCCGCGTACCCGATCTCGCCGAGTGTGAATACGCCGGGGGCAATGTGCGCCGCAGCGGTTTTCGCCGGATCGTTGGGGTAGATGATCCCTCGGCCGGTCGTGTCGCGGAAGTACAACCTGCCCTCGGTGTTCGCCGGCAACTCGCGGTTGTCATCGTCGAGGACCAGGGCCTCGAACGGCGGGACCGCACGACCGACCGATCCGGGATGCTCGAGCCACTCCTGGCTCGTGATCGAACATGTCGTGCCCACCTCGGTGGCACCGTAGGCGTCGACGAAGATCGGGCCCCACCACTCGATCATCGCCCGTTTGACATCGACCGGACACGATGCGCCGGTGTGTGCGACCATCTGCATCGACGACACGTCGTAGCGCGCCTTGACCTCGTCGGGAAGGGCGAGTAGGCGCACGAAGTGGGTCGGCACCATCACCGCGCTCTCGGTGCGGTAGTGGGCGATGGTCGCCAGCGTCTTCTCCGCGTCGAAGCGGTCGAGGATCACCGACGGCTTGCCGGCGACGAGGAGACGCATACCCGACAACGGACCGGTGTGGTACATCGGCCCGACGACAAGATGCGTGCCGAACGCTGCGAAGCGGTTCGACTTCAGCGCTTCGAGGTGTTCGGCCATCGTCGCGCCACCCGCGAACATCTGCGGGGGCAGCTCCGTTCCCTTCGGAAGTCCCGTGGTGCCGGACGTGTACAACAGGTTCGGCCGCGGTTCGATGTCGCTGGGGGGATCGCCGCTCGGGCCCTCTGCCACCCACGTGGTCCAGTCGAGGACAACCTGCGAGTGCGAAGCGGCCCATCCAACGATGGTGGGTCGTGGCACACCCGAGGCGGCGACGATGTCGGCGGCCATCTCCGCGCGCGCGACTGTCTCGGGGCCGACGAAAACGATCGAGCTCTCCGAGTCGGCGATGATGTAGGCAGCCTCGTCAGCCGTCAGGTGGAAGTTGACCGGCACAGTGGAGGCACCCCCGAGCAGGCCGCCGAGGTGGGTCAGCGCAGTCTGGTTGGCGTTCTCGGCGAAGACGGCTACTCGCCGGCTCGGGCCGAGGTCAGTGGCCAGCAGACGGTTGGCGATCCGGTCGAGAATGTCGCCGACCTCGTGCCACGTCAGCATCCAGCGCGGGTCGCGCAGCGCGATCTCGTCGGGCCGTTCAGCGGCGAGGCGGCGCGCGAACTCAGCCACCGGCCAGTGCCTCCGCTGTGTTGTGGAACTCGGCTGACAGATCCGGGGCACCGTGGTAGTGCGGCTGCAAGAAGCGCGTCTCGAACCGCCACGCGTGATCATCGCCACGCACGTACGCGTCGTCGTAGTGCGCGATCAACATACCCGGCTCACCGTTGGAGCGTCGATAGCGTTCGTCGATGAACCATCGACCGACCGCGCGGTCACCGTCGTCTGCGTCCATGCGTGCGTCGCCGTTGTGCACGAGTTGCACGACCGCGGCCATACCGGCCATCGCCGATGTCCACAGCTCGACGATCGCCGCCTTGCCACTGACGAGCCGACCGCGGCCGAGATCCCAGGTCGCATCGTCGGCCCAGCAACTTCCCCACTGCTCGGCGTCACGCAGCACGACGGCCTCGGAATAACGGTGGACGAGCCGTTGAATGGCGATGAAATCGTCGGTGCTGACCGGCGCCCCAGCGCCTTCACGATAATTAACCATGTGGTTGGTTTATCACGAATCCCATCGACTCACGCGCTCAGAGAACGCGCGATCGCACCACTGTCGTGGTAGTCGACTTCACGCCGGACACGGCCGCTGTCGTTGCGCAACCAGGTCATGCCTTCGCTGCGCCGCTGCCGACCGACGTTGTCCGCACCGAAGCGGGCTGCGACCGCCTCGGTGATCGTCGCGCTCATCACCCAGCTGAGCGAGACACCGTCGTCACTCGTCCAGAACTGCTCCGGGGCCAGGACGAGGTCGGGCCACACGGCGATGCCGTTGGCGAACAAGGCGCGGATTGCCGACCATCCCGTGTGCTCGCCGCCGACGATGTCGTAGAGGACGGCATCAGGGTGCAGGAACGCTTCGGGTGCGTCGGCGTCGAGCGGGCACACGCCTTCCCACAGCAGATCGCATGCCTGACCGTGTTCGTTGCTGTCGCAGCGCACGCGCATCGTGCGCAACCCCTCGATGATGTCCACGGACATCGGTCCGCAGCGGATGTCATCGATGTCAGGACGCAACCGCCGTGACCAACGAACATTGTGCTGGCGCCCGCCTCGGTCGCTGCTGGAGTCCGGTGTCGACACGCACACGAACGCATCGAGCACGTCGGTGTTGGCGTTGCAGACGCAGTCCCGTGAACCACGCGTACCGTCCTTCGACGTCGCCCATCGTGAAGTAGTAGCCGTCGCTCCGGTGCGGGGAGCCGTCGGCGACGATGCCGAACGTGGCCCCGATCTGATGCCGGGGGAACTCGTCGAACCGAGTCAGACGGCGTGTACTCAACGCGCTCACGGCTGGCACATAGTTCGGCGCACGGGCTCTATCTACGCTAGAAAGGAAATTAATTCATCAATTGGTTAGGAGCGTCGTGATCGCCGATCAATCCCATCGCGCCCTCTCCGAGCTACTCTCCCTCACGGATCGGGCGGCAGTCGTGACCGGCGGCGCAGCAGGAATCGGCCGAGCGATCGTGGCGCGCCTGGCGGAGGCCGGCGCAGATGTCATCATCGCCGATCTCGACGCCGAGGCTGCGACCGACGCGGCACGAGCAGTCGCCACGGCGTCCGGGCGGACGGTCCTCGCCGTTGAAGCCGACGTCTCCGACAGCGCATCCCTTGCCGCGGCAGCGGACCGATGCGTGACCGAGTTCGGCCGGCTCGACATCTGGGTCAACAACGCCGGCATCTACCCCACCACCGGACCGGCCATCGACGCCACGGACGAGTTCATCGATCGGATGTTGAGGGTGAACGTGCGCGGCACGTTCGCCGGCGCGCGCGAGGCGGCGCGACGGATGGGCGCAGGTGGCGTCATCGTCAACCTCGCGTCGACGACGGGCTTGCGGGGCGCGGTCGGCATCAGCGGCTACTCGACGTCGAAGCACGCCGTCGTCGGGCTGACGAAGAACCTCGCGTTGGAGCTCGCCGGACGCGACATTCGGGTTGTCGGTGTGGCGCCCGGAGTGATCGACACGCCGGGCGTGCAGGCGCAACTCGCGCCGCTTGCCGCGGCGGGTCTCGATGTCGCCTCACGGATGCACCGCACATTGCTCGGGCGCGCCGGTCAGCCCGACGACATCGCACGGATGGTCATCGTGCTGGCGAGTGATCTCTCGGCATGGGTGACGGGCGAAGTCCTGGTCGTCGACGCCGGCTCGCTGGCCGGGTGACGGCGCGAGGAAGACGACAGGGGACATCATGGACAACACACTCATCGAACGGTTGCGCTCGGAGATGCACAAGCAGTTCGCGCGCACCGCGCCGCCCGACGACTTCCCCGCGTTCCACGACATCCCCGTCGGCCGGCACACCAGTGACGAGTTCTGGGCACTCGAGCAGGAGCACGTTTGGCCGAAGGTGTGGGTGCTCGCCGGACGCGCGGAGGACATCCCGGGCCCGGGAGACTACTTCCTGTTCGACGACCTGCGCGTGCCGGTCATCGTCGTGCGCGGCAAGGACTCGACGATCCGCGCGTTCTTCAACACGTGCCAGCACCGTGGCGCGCCAGTCGTGCGCGACCCGGTCGGAACGGTGCGCACACTGCGCTGCCAGTACCACTCGTGGACGTACGACATCAGCTCAGGCGCGTTGATCAACGTCCCCGACGAACGTGACTTCGTCGGCTTGGACACGTCGTTGCGTTGCCTGCCGACGCTTCGCTGCGAGGTGTGGGACAACTGGATCTTCGTCAACCAGGATCCGGATGCGATCGCGCTGATCGACTGGATCGGCCCGATCGCCGAACAGCTCGCCGAGTTGCAGGGCCAGACGCTGCGTACCGTCGCGACACGATCGGAGATCGTCGCCTGCAACTGGAAAGTGACGGCGGAGGCGTTTCTCGAGGTGTATCACTTCCGTCACATCCACAGCCGCAACGGCGAGACGCAACTCGACAACCGCGGCGCGACCATGGGCTTGCTCCCGCACGGTAGCTCGCGCATGATCACGCCGTTCTCCAAGTCCGCGTGCGCTGCGGTCGGGATGGCGGCGTGGGACGACTGGCAGCACGTCGTCGCGCCCGGGTTCACCGACATCGCGACGGTCAACGACATGGTGCGCTGCACCAGCTCGGCCTACTCTGTGTTCCCCAACCTGATCACACCGATCGCCGCGTACGGCTTCCCGTTCATCACCTTCTGGCCGATCGACAAGCGCACGACGCGCATCACGTGGACGCACTACGCGCCGATTGATTTCGAACCCGACGACGGACTCACTCCGGCGTGGCAGAAGCGGATGGACACGTTCGACCAGATCATGGCCGAGGACTTCGCCAACCTCGCGCCGATGCAGCGTTCGCTGGAATCGCCGGCGATGCGCGGGATGCCGATCAACTACCAGGAACGTCGGATCTGGCACTTCCACGAGCAGCTCGACCGGATGATCGGGATCGACCGCGTGCCTCCCGACCTGCGCGTCGCCCAACTGCTGTCGCGCTACGTGGAAGGTTGAGGAGCAGCCGGATGCGGAGCAGAGGGATGGAGCACCGCAGGATTGCCGTCGCGCCACATCGACACCAGCCGGCGGTGTTG
>JAYTOR010000179.1:0-10201 GCA_043747685.1 Actinomycetota bacterium | reverse complement strand
GCTCGGCCGGTCGCGTCAGGGAGAACCTCGCCTTGAGCCGCAGATAGAACGGTGCCAGGGCGTGCTGCAGTACGAGAATGAGGGCGAGGATCATGCCGGCGACGACACCGTCGAGCCACCAGTGATTGGCCGTTGCCGTGACGGCGAGAATCGTCAGCGCCGGATGCAGCAGTACCCACCACCGTCGCTTGCTCGTGCTGATCGACACGACCGCCCAGCCGACCAGCAACGCCCATCCGACGTGCAGCGAAGGCATCGCCGCCAACTGATTCGACACGCCGCTGCCGCCCGTGCCGTATACCGACATCTTGAGGATCTCGGCGACATCGACGAAGCCGAGTTGCGCCATCAGGCGTGGGGGAGCGACCGGAATCGTCTGCAGTACGAGGCAGCCGGCCGTCAGCAGCGCGAGCGCGTTGCGCATCGACGCGTATCGGTGGCGATGACGGATGAAGACCCACAGCAACATGATCCCGACGGCCGGGACGTGGACGACGGCGTAGTAGACGTTGAGGAACTGCATGAACCAGCGCACGTGCAGGAATGCTCTCATCAGCGTCAGTTCGCTGGGGAAATGCAATCGCTGCTCGAAGTGCCAGACGGCGAGCGCATGCTCTGTCGCCCCGGCGATCTTGGTGACGGCATGTTCGTGCACGTACTGCCAGAGAGCGTAGAGGGCCAGCACGGTCGCCGCTTCACGGGCGACTGCGAGCACCGGATTCAGCGATGGTCGGTGCGCCAGGCGGATGATGAGCACGACGAGGAGCAGGCACGCAGCCATCTGCGCGGCAATCGTCGGGTCGAGCCACATTTCTTCGATCCTATGGCAGCGGAGCGACGTCCACGAGGTGCGGGGGGACGGAGCGGGAGCGTGCAGATGGCGGACGGAGCCACCGCAGTGCGTCGACGCGAGACGGCGTTACCGTTGACGTATATGCGCGCCGCTCGACTTCACGACATTGGTGGGACCCTGCAGTTGGATTCGTTGGAGGACCCGGTCGCAGCGGACGGCGAGGTGCTCGTCGACATCGCTTACGCGTCCGTCAACCCGCTCGATGTGTGGATCAGTCAGGGCAGTCCGGGGATGGCGGGTGCGAACCTGCCGTGGATTCCCGGTTCGGAGGCATCCGGCCATGTCGATGGACAGCCGGTGATCGTACGCGGAGGCGGCCTCGGGTTCTCCCGGCAGGGCCTGTTCCGCGACCGGGCGAGCGTTCCGTCCGACTCCGTACTGCAGCTCCCGAGCGGCATCGATCTGAGACAGGTCGCCGGGCTTGCGGTTGTCGGGATCACGGCATGGCAGGCATTGCATGCATGCGGATCGGTTCAGCCGGACGACCGGGTCGTCGTCCTCGGGGCAAGTGGTGGTGTCGGCTCCGTGGCCGTGCAGTTGGCCAAAGCCGCCGGAGCGACGGTGTGGGGCCAGACAGGATCGGACGCCAACGCCGCAGTGATCACGGGTGATGGTGCAGATCACGTCGTCGTGTCCGGGGCTGAGGGCCTCGCGACTCGGCTCGCCGATTTCGCTCCGACGCTCGTCCTCGACCCCCTCGGCGGTGCATACACCGATGCAGTGGTGACATCACTGTCCAACCGCGGCCGCCTCGTCGTGTACGGGACGTCGGAGAACGAGCAGGTCACGTTCAACATGCGCCAGATGTACCGCAAGGCGGTCAGTATCTTCGGCTACTCGGGCATCCTTGGAACGCCTTCCGACGAACGCCAGGTGCTGTCGATGTTGCTGGCGATGATGGCAGACGGTACGTTGCACATCCGTCTCGGCGATGTTCTGCCGTTGGAGGAAGCCGGCGAGGCCTTCTCGCGGATTCTGCAGCGACGCGCCGGCGGCAAACTGCTGCTCGATCCCAACGCATGAGCAGGTGAGGGTGTAGAAGTGGTCGATGACGACTGTGCAACTTCGCCGCTATGAGCTCTATCCCGAGGTGGTCGACCAGTTCCTCGCCTGGTTCGACGATGTGCTCGCTGTGAGGGCCGAGTTCGGTTTCAAGGTGGAGTTCGCCTACCTCAACCGCGAATCGAGCGAGTTCACGTGGGCCGTCAGCCACGAGGCCGATTTCGACGCCGTCGAGGCGGACTACTTGGCGTCACCCGGACGGGCAAACCTCTCCCAAGGCATCCCTTCGTGGTTCTCTGCAGCACACATCGCCAAGGTCGACGTCATCAAGTAGCGTCCAAACGCCCGAGGGGCCAACTGCCTCAGAAGCGGGTGTTGATGACCCTGCCGATTCGTTCTGCTGCGCTCGGCGCCAGGTCGGCGACGACAAAGGTGCGCTGTAGCCAGCGATCGCGACCGTCGAACCTCGGCGCGAAGGGAGTGCGTCCATGGACGACGCAGTTGTTGTCGATGACCAGCACATCGCCAGCGGTCAGCACCACGCCGGTATGGCAGGCGGCCGTTGCCTCGCCGAGCGCCCGCAGCGCGGCCTCCGCCACGATGTCGACGCCGACCATCAGATCGGCGTCGAACACCATCTTCGGGTTCGCCAGGTCCCCGCTCAGCACAGCAACGGGGTCGCCGAGGTAGCTCTCTGCACCGTGCAGGTAGGACTCGTCGACAGCCGTTCGGAACCTCGGCTCGAACAGCACGTTGCGAACAGCTGCTGGTAGCAGTTCGCTGACGACGCGGATGGACGACAGCGTCGTCCTGGCGATGCCGTCCCGGTCCCCGCGAAGGCACAGCAGCACGAGGTAGCGAGGGCGGTGCGGATGGAATGCTGCCTCCGTATGGAACATCAGCTCGACCTTCGAAGAGGTGCTGATCTGACGGGCCTCAGTACCCTGGACCGGCAGGATGTTCTGGATGAGTTCACCGCCGAGTTCGGGCTCGTAGCCGACGGGCTGGCCGAGACGGCGGGCGATCGTCAACAGCACCATCTCGCTGATGCGGTCGAACTTGGAGGTTGCAGATGTCGGCGTCTGCGGGGTGAGCGGCAGTTCGCCGACCGGCAGGCCGCGGATCAGCAGTGCTCCGCTGACTTCGCCGTTGTCCGTGAAATCGACGAGCGCGTCGTGCAGTCCGCCAGGCAGGAGGCGCCCGGCGTGTCCGGCAGCCGAAACGGCACGATCCCAATCGACGGGAGCATGTCCGAGGTCGATGTCGAGATCACCGACATCGACAGTGCGTGGTAGCGGGTGGAGCAGCGTCGTGCTGAGCATGGTGGAAAACCCCCTCGTCGAATGGAATACAAGAGCCAATTATAGCAGATTCGGAATAAATATTCCAGTGTCCTCCGGGCATGCTGAAAGCGTCAGCGCCGGTCGCCGCGACGTCCTACGATGCGGAATGTGGATGTCGCCGGCCGGGTCGCCGAACTTGCCGAGCTGCTGACTCCTGCTGAGCGCCGCGTCGCCCACCAGGTGCTGACCCGTCCGGAACTCATCGCCTTCGGAACCGTTGCCGAGTTGGCTGCGGAGTCACAGGCAGGCGCCGCCACCGTCGTTCGGCTGGCGACCAAGCTGGGCTACGACGGATTCACCGGACTGCAGGACGCCGTCCAAACCGAACTCGGTAAGCGCCTGCGCCCAGCAGCCCAGCGCATTCGCGAGCCGGCTCCTGACGACGTCATCGGCAGGACTCTTGCCAACGAATTGGAGAATCTCCAAGCGACGCTGGAACAGTCACGTCATGCAGGCTTCGAGATCGCCGTCACCCACCTCGTCGATCCCACCAAGCGCATCGGCGTGCTGTCGGGGGAAGCCTCCCGTGGCATCGCCACGCATTTCACTGGCGAACTCGGCTCGCTACGGGGTGGTGTGACGCTGATCGACGGCAACGAGGTCGCGGTACTCCGGGAATTGGCACTGCTCAGCCCCGGCGACGTGGTGGTGGCCATCGATCTTCGCCGTTACGACCGCTGGACGGTCGAGGCGTTGCGTTGGGCGCGTGAGCACGAGATCGAGGTGATCGCCCTCTCGGACAGCGCGCTCTCGCCGATCGCCGAAAACGCTGTCGCCGCCTTTACCGTCGCCGCTGCGGGGGCGGGACCGTTCGACAGCCACGTCGGCACGTTGGCGTTGCTCAACGCCATCGTGACCGCCGCCGCCGCCCGGTTGAAGAAGTCGGCGGCACAGCGGTTGGATCGCCTCGAAATGGCATGGCAGCGTGCAGGAGCACTCCGCGACCTGGGCTGAACTGGACTTAGGCTAGACATGGCGGGAACGCCAACTGGCACGATGAGGAACGAGGCACCCGATGAGCAACGATGTCGAGACAGTCGAGCGGTTGATGCCGGTGCCGGCCGAGAAGATCTTCGCGCTGATCGCCGATCCGCGACGCCATCACGAGTTCGACGGCTCCGGCACGGTCCAGCAGGCAAATACAGTGCCAGACCATCTGGCGCTCGGAGCAAGCTTCGGGATGGACATGAAGATCGGACTGTTCCCGTACAAGATGATCAGCACGGTGATCGAATACGAGGAGAATCGCCTGCTGGCGTGGCAGACACGACCGAACGTCGCACTCCTCGGCAAGGTCATCGGTGGGCGGATCTGGCGGTACGAACTCGTACCGCAGGGCGATGGCACGCTCGTCAGGGAATCGTGGGACATCAGCGAAGAACGGGTCAAATCGGCGGTGGCACCGATGCGTTCTGCCACCCGCAAAGCAATGACGTCGACGCTGGAACGCATCGAAAAGCTGCTCGCTCCCTGACCCCCTCCGGCGGTTGTCCGGTGGTCGGTCTGCGACGGTTGGGTCCCCGGAAACGCCGCAGTAGCGGCCCCTGAGGGCGGCTCCTGTTTGGTGGGCCACTGCTCAAGTGGTCCGGGTTGTCCCGACGGTCAGGCGGCGGGCGTTGGCGAGGTGAGGTCGTAGAACGTCGTGGTGCCGATCGTGACGGTCTTGAAGTTCGCCTCCACCCAGGTCGTGATCTGGCTGGAGGTCCCGGAGTTCCCACCGGTGCCTCCGGCGACGAGGTAGTGGATCTTGCCAGCAGTGACGTAGCTCTTGAACTGCGCAAGGGTCGGAGTGGCGTCGGTGCCGTTGAAGCCACCGATCGCCATCACCGGCTCACCGCCGGCAATCGCCGTCATCCCTGACGCTTCACTCAGCTGGCGGCACTCGTCGGCCAATCGGCTCTTGCCGACGCCCGCCGACCGACGAAGGCGATGCCCCTACAGCCCGGGTTGGTGAGTTCGGCGGCGATGCGCAGGACCTCGTCCTCACGCCCCATCAAGGTTCTCGAAGGCGCCCCTGTCACTCGATCAACCCTTGCAGAACTCGCTGACAGGACGGAAATTCGCCACGACGTGCGTCGTGGTCACGTGGATTCCGTGATGGCGGAATTCCGGTGACCGCGACGGGCATCGTCGAGAGAGCGGTTACAGCTGCAGGCTCTTGATTTCGAGGAATTCCTCGAAACCGAACTTGCCGTATTCGCGTCCGTTGCCGGACTGCTTGTAGCCGCCGAACGGTGCGTTGGCATTGAAGGCACCACCGTTGACTTCGACCTGACCGGTACGCAAGCGCTTGGCGACGGCGATGGCGTGGTCCTTGTCGCCGGACCAGACGCCGCCGGCGAGGCCGTAGACGACACCGTTGGCGATCGAGACGGCGTCTTCCTCGTCGTCGTACGGCAGGATCGACAGCACCGGTCCGAAGATCTCTTCTTGGGCGATGGTCATGTCACGGGTCACGTTCGAAAAGACGGTTGGGCGGACATAGAAGCCGACGTCGACACCTTCCGGCTTACCGAGGCCACCGGCGACGAGTGTTGCGCCTTCGTCGATGCCTTTCTGGATGTACCCCTGAACCCGATCTCGCTGTGCGGCAGACGCAAGTGGTCCGAGATGCGTGCCTGCGGCGAACGGGTCTCCGACCTTCAGTCCGGCAACGGCACCTGCCGCGATCGCCTCTGCTTGCGCCATCCGGTCCCGAGGTACGAGCATGCGGGTCAGCGCTGAACAGGTCTGGCCGGAGTTGAGGAACGCCTTGCCGATGCCGTCGCCGACGGCCTTGGCGAAACCGGCCTCGTCGAGGTCGTCGAGCAGAACGTTGGCCGACTTGCCACCGAGTTCGAGGGCGACCTTCTTGACGGTCTCTGCGCCCAGTTGGGAGACGCGGCGGCCGGCGCGAGTCGATCCGGTGAACGAGACCATGTCGACGTCGGCGTCGTTCGCGAGTGCTTCGCCGACCTCGGGTCCTGTACCGCTGACGAGGTTGAAGACGCCGGCAGGCAGGCCGACTTCGTTGATGATGTCGGCAAGGATGAAGGCATCGATCGGCGCAACTTCACTCGGCTTGACGACGACTGTGCAGCCGGCACCGAGGGCGTAGGCGACCTTGGCGGCGATCTGGTGCAACGGGTAGTTCCACGGCGTGATGCAGGCAACGACGCCGATCGGCTCGCGCACGATCAACGACGTTCCGGACGGCTCCTCGAACTGGTAGGACGATGCCAGCGCAGCAGCCTGGTTGAAGCTGTTGATCGGCAGGCCGACCTGGACGAATTCGGACAGCCATTTGGCCATACCGGTCTCCTTGGAGATCGCCGTGGCGATCTCGTCCATCCGTGCACCGAGTGCGTCGCCGATGCGGGTGAGGAACTTGGCGCGCTCCTCAGCTGGCGTTGCCGCCCACGACCCGAACGCTGCCTTTGCCGCCTGTACGGCCTTGGCGGCGTCTGAGGCAGTGCCCTCCGGGACGGTTGCCATGACTTCCTCGGTGATCGAGTCGATCACTTCGATCGTCTTCGAGGAGTCGGAGGCGACCCATGCGCCGCCGATGTAGAGCTTGTCGAACGTAGTCATCATCTTCCCTTTTCTACGGATTCGGTTGTCATAGGAACTGTAACGGCGCGTCGTTCGCCATGGCGGGTCAGGCCACGTCCAGACCGTCACTCGAGGGACACTGCCGTGAGGTCGCCTTTCGGGGCGCCGACGACGAGTGCGGCGGAGGTGCCGGCTTCGTCGCCGAGTTGCTGGGGTACGCCGACATCGGATCGTTGAACCAGTCCGAGGTATCGATGAGGATGTCGCGCAGCTTCTGCCAACGTAAGGTGAGGCGTGGAGCAGGTCACGCACGTCGAGCACGAGTGTCGACCCGGCGGCGAAATCGCTCAGCATGTCGTAGAGCGAATCCCAGTTCCGCCCGCTGTCGGACGGAAACCCGTAGGCGTTGGCGAAAGCGTCGAAGAGCTGCGACTTGTGAGCGCCGGCGTTCACGGAGATGGTGATCCGGTGAGTGGAGCAGACGGCTGCGACCAACGCGACGACCCCGTCGTCGCCGACCCACCGGTACACGCCGGGCGGCAGCGCCCTATCCGTTGCCGCAACCATGGCTCATGGCTCATGGCTGGCAGCTCATGGCAACACGACGAGTCTGAACGTTGCGTAGTGATCGCCGGTGTCGTAGCGCTCGCCGGACTGGGCGCTCATCATTCGTCTGGTGCCACGTGTCGTTGCGCCAGGCGTCGGCAGGGCATCGACCAGGGTACACTCATGGAAATAGCCGCTCGTGTGACGGGGCAACGCGCCGGAGCGGTTTTCGTAGACGATCCCGTCACGGCTGTAAGGATACGGTCCGCCTGCCTGGATCAGATCGATCGTGTGCCTGGCCTGAGCGGGTAGGTCGGCGTATGCGACCTGATCTGCTCCGAGTGTCGTCACGGTGCCAGGTCGGTTGGTGGTCGTCGAACCATCCGCTGCCGTTACTCAAGGAGATGTAGAGCACGGCTAACAGCGCCAAAAAGACCATGACGGCACTGCCGCAGATCATCGTTCGGCGTGAGGCTCGGATGTTCCCAGGATCGTCGATTCTATGGACCGGCCCATGCAAGACTCCGGAAATGGAGACTGAAACTGACCACTCACACGACCCGGCGACGTGCGAAGCGTGCCGCGTCATCGATCGTTTCGACGGGGTCGAAGACGGCCAGATCGGCAAGACCGAGCACTATCTCACCAAGCATGAACGGTGGCTGACGAGCAAGCTGATGGCTGCCCAGGACCACGCAGCCGACGGCATCACCACCTTCGCCGGATCGATGAAATTCGTCTATCTGCACATCGTCTGGTTCGGCGCGTGGATCGCCCTGAACGTCGGTCTGATGGGCACGCTCGGGCATCCGTTCGACAAGTTCCCCTTCGGCCTGTTAACGATGATCGTCTCGCTCGAAGCGATCTTCCTCTCGACGTTCGTGATGGTCAGCCAGAACCGCCAGGCGGCGCGACAGGACGTCCGCAGTCAACTCGACTTCGAGAACAACATCCGCTCGGAGATCTGGTCGATCCATATCGGCGAGGCGCTCGGTCTCGATCTCGCCCATGTCGAGGATGTCGTCCAACAAGCGCTCGACGGTGCGGCGATCACGATGAGCGGGCACGGCCCGGCGAAATAGCCCGACAACGTAGCCCGCCGGATATCACGGCCGGGCGCAACATCAGCGGGGGAGTGGTTTGCACACCTCGAATGCGGCGTGCGCGCCGATTCGCTCCGGCGAGTTGGCCAGCCAATCGATCCGCAGGCGCGTGCCGTCTGCGAGCAGTGCCGTCAGTCCGGTTTCGTCCCAACTCGTGGAAACTGTGTCGGTCTTCGACAATATGAATGCTCCCCGTCCGCGCCACATGAAGCCCTCCTTCCACACGACCACAACGCCGAGGCTGGTGTAGCCGACGAATCCGGCGCGGTGATGGGAGCCGTCCGGCAACCCGCAGCGCGAGAACTCCTCGACGTGGCGCAAGCGCGTGTTCGGATGTTGCGCAGCGTACGGCCCGAGGAGTTCGAGCACCTGGCCGACCACCGAGGAAAGACGTGGATTGCGTCTGACGTCTGCCGCCAGCGTCCGTTCCGGGAAGAGCTTGCGCGACGGGTGCTTCTGGCTCATGTCGTGTCGTCCAACTTTCGGGCGCGGCTGGGGGCGACACGCGGCGGCTCGTTCGGCATCTTCGGGTAGACGGGGGGCCAGGGTGCGTCCATCATCCCCTTGGCCATGTCTCGAGCCGACATCTCCAGCAGCGGTTCGATCCGTTGCGGATGCAGCGACATAGCGGCCCACGGGTCGCCGCCTTCAGCGGCCCTTGCGGGCACGTTGTCCATCGTGAACTGGTCGGGCGTGATCGATCCGACCTCCTCCCACGCCAGCGGCGTCGAAACCTGCGCGCCGATGCGTGGGCGCACGGACCAAGCCCCGAATACGGTCTTGTGCGGTGCGTTCTGGTTGAAGTCGACGAAGACGCGGGTGCCGCGTTCCTCCTTCCACCACGCAGCCGTGATCAGATCGGGTCGCCGTCGTTCCAGCTCACGAGCGAGCGCAACTGCCCCGGCACGTATCTCGTACGATGTCCATTCCGGCACGAGCCGCGCGTAGATGTGCAGGCCCTTGCTGCCGCTCGTCTTCGGGCTGGCTTCGATGCCCAGTTCGTCGAGCAGCGCCTTGACCTCGAATGCGGTCTCCCGGACCATCGCGAATGTGACGCCTGTTGTCGGGTCGAGATCGATGCGTAGTTCGTCGGCATGTGCCGGGTCGTCGGCGCGGTACGGCCAGACATGGAAGCCAAGGCAGCCGAGGTTCACGCCCCAGATGATGTGGGCAATGTCGTGAGCCACGAGCGCGTCGGACGATGTCCCGTTCGGCGTCTCGACGACGGTCGTCTGCAACCACTCCGGCGGGTTCTTCGGCACGCGTTTCTGGAAGAACGACTTGCCGCTCGCTCCGTCGGGGTATCGCTCCATCAGCAGGGGACGCCCACCGATGGCGCGCAGCAGCGGTTCCTCGACGGCAAGGTAGTAGCGAACGAGGTCGAGCTTCGTCTGGCCATGCTGGGGGAAGAAGATCTTGTCGGGATGCGAGATCGCAATCTCCCGACCGGCGGCCTGGACGGCGAACGGTTCGCTCGGCGGGGCCATCGCCGACAGGCTAGACGATCGGTGAATCCGTGGCGTTGGCGTCGGTGCGCAGATCGATCGACGAATCGGCCCGCAGCCTCAGATCGAAGAGTGGTGGAGAATAAGCGTGCACGGAGATCGCCTCGACCGTTCCGACGTTGACGACCTCGTGGGTGTGGTCGTGCGGCAATTGCTCAGTGACGCCGGGACCGAGCCACCGGGCAACGAGTCCGTCAGCGGTGAGGTAGCGCTGGCGAAGTTGGCCGGCGACGACGTGGATCGCAGCTCGTGAACCATCGTGATCGTGGAGACCGAGACCGGCGCCTGCCGGCCAGGCGGTGATCCACGCCTGCTATG
>JAYTOR010000178.1:0-7589 GCA_043747685.1 Actinomycetota bacterium | reverse complement strand
GCCGCAGCAACCGAGGACGAGAAGGCCTCGCTGTTCAGTGAGACGGCGAAGCGGGTCTACCGCCTCGCTTGAACGTTGACAGCCAATTCGCTATTCGTCCTCGCCCAACTCGGCACGACCACGATCCGGCGGTGATTGCGGGCACGTTCGATTGCTCGAGTTCGTGCTCGACGGCCGCCCGTATCTCGCCGCTACTGGCGGTGTGGGAGCTTCCAATTCGGCCGGACGAAGTGGCAGGTGTAGCCAGATGGGTAGCTCTCGAGATAGTCCTGGTGCTCCGGCTCCGCCTGCCAGAACGGGCCGGCCTGAGCAACTTCGGTGACGACCTTGCCCGGCCACAACCCAGACGCCTCGACATCGGCGATGGTGTCCTCGGCGACCGACTTCTGTTCGTCATTCGTATAGAAGATCGCTGACCGATAGCTCAGGCCGAGGTCGTTTCCCTGGCGGTTCTTGGTGGTCGGATCATGCACCTGGAAGAAGAACTCGAGCAGCTCGCGATACGAGATCGAGTGCGGATCGAAGACGATCTCGATCGACTCGGCGTGCGTGCCGTGGTTTCGGTAGGTCGCGTTGGCGACGTCGCCGCCTGAGTATCCAACCCGTGTGGCGATGACGCCTGGACGCTTGCGGATCAGGTCCTGCATCCCCCAGAAACATCCTCCGGCCAGAATGGCTGTCTCGGTATTTTCGTCGATCATCAGTGTGCTCCTTGCGTCCGCAGGCTCGAACCGTCACGCCTTCGTAATTGTAGCTCTGATCGGTCACAACGCCCACTGCGTCGTGGAGCATGTCGCCACGGTCCGTCAGTGCACAGCGCGCCGGCTACGGCGCCGTGAGAGTTCGACGACGACGGCGGGCGGCGTCGTATCGGCCACCGCCGCGCCGTCTGCGCTGTCTGGTGGCATGAACAGTTCGTACATCTCGACCGCCGCAAGCGCCAGTTGAATCTGATTCGTCGGAATTTCGGCCTCAGCGAGCAGTTGCCAGTTGTTCGCGAGTAGAGAAGCGGCAGCCAGGACAGCGTCGTGTTCGATCCGGTCGGCCGGTGTCGGATGACTGAAGCTCCAGCGTTAAGCCTGCTCGTCGATCACCGGTTTGTCTTCACCGGCCGCCAGGCCGCTCGCTGGGAAGACCCGGCAATCGTACGTGCGGCACATCCGTGGTCGATGTTCGTAGATCGAGCATCGTTCATCGACAAGCATCGGGCAATCCCCGGACTCCTCGTGCATCATCAGTAGATCGCCGTGCGGCATCCGCGATGCCGGGATCTGCAGTGTGGACGCGACGTGCGCCAATGTCTCCGTCTCGTCAGCTGCGATGAGGATGTTGTGTGTCCGACAGCATGCGGTACAGGTGCCGCACGGGACATTCGCCGAACCGTTGCCGCTGATCGCCGCGCGTGTCTCGGCCAGCCAGGGCGAAAAGTTTCCCGCTGCAAGTTTCCTCGGCACCGATCCGTCCGCCTCCCTGCGCCAACTATAGACGCACGATCGAAGGTCGTTACAGGGGCACGCCGGCCTCAATGATCGCCGGTCGTCTGCGCTTTCTGGCGGCGGTTCGCTTCGATCAGACGACGACCCAAGCGGCGGAGTTCGTCCTTGAGTGATGCCGGCTGGACGACTTCGTACGGAAGTCCCAAACCGGCGACGAATCGGGCAACCCATTCGTCGTCACCGCCGATGTCGACCAACGTGTGATCCGCATTGTCGGGATCGACTCGGGTGATACCGATCGTCGGCGGTATCTCGCGATTGACGAGCTGTAACGGAGCATGGACGCGGACGACAGCGCGACTGTCGTAGGCGTTGACGGCGAGGCCCTCTGCGACGAACGTCGCCGCGTCGGGTACGTCACCGCGTTGGAAGCGGGCGCCGTTATTACGCACACGGCTGATGCGGTCGACACGGAACGTCCGCCAGTCGTGGCGATCGAGGTCGAACGCAACGAGGTACCATCGCTGTGCCGCTGACACGAGCCGAAACGGTTCGCCATGCCGAAACGATTCCGTGCCGTCTCCGCTGCGGTAGTCGAAGCGGATCCGTTCGGAACGTGCGCAGGCGACGGCCAGCGACATCAGCGACTCGACCTCGCCGGATACCTCGACATCGCGATTCGACGCTGAACCGATGTCGACGACCACCGATGACAACGCTGCGACTCTGTCACGTAGTGACGTCGGCATCACCTGGCTGAGTTTGGTCAACGCACCCAATGCGCCATCGGCGATCGACGCTGAAGAACGGTGAGCGATCCGGTGGAGGGCGACGGCGATGGCGACTGCTTCGTCGTCGTCGAGCAGCAGGGGCGGCAACTGGCTCCCGGCAGCCAGCGAGTAGCCGCCAAACGGACCGGTGACGGAATCGATGGGGTAGCCGAGTGCTCGCAGCCGGGTGATATCGCGTCGAACCGAACGGTCGGTGATCTCGAGTCGCTCTGCCAATTCGCTGCTCCGCCACGTGGCTCGCGATGACATCATCGCCAGCAGTCTGAGGAGGCGGGCCGGCGTGTCGATAACGGAACTCTATCCAAAGTTGTGGACCTGAACTGTCCGCAACCGTGCGTATGTTCGTTCGTACCGGAGTAGTCGATCGTCGATTACGCCGAATTTTGCGGAGGAAATCATGTATCCGGAGGACAGTCTTTCGATGATTCTCGGGCGCCAAACGGAGCGTCGCCGAGATGCGCAGATGTTCGCATTGGCGCGTCGTGGTGGTCTCACCCGACGTCACGGCAGGTGGTTGCTGTCGTCCGCACGCCCGGACTCGATCGCCCCGTCGATCTCCAGTGACGACGCGTCCCTCCGTCGTTGACAAAGATGGTTTCGAGCGGTGTGCGAATCATCCATTCTGTCGCTCAGTCCGAGCACTTGTCATGAGAATGGACATCGACAACTTCACCTAGTTGAGCAGACGGCTCGATACGACTGGCATCGATTTCGATGCGTTCACGTCGCAGCCGCTCGACGAATCAGTGCTTCGGTGTCTGCGCTATATGCACGATGTGGAACTCCACACGGTCTGCTACTTACGCGATCTGCTCGTCACATCGGCCAACCGCGACCCCGAGATCACTGCGTTCCTGACAATGTGGAACACGGAGGAGTACTGGCACGGCGAAGCCATCGGCAGTGCACTCGCAGCACACGGCGAGCCGGCAAAACGTGACCGACCGACCTGTTGAAACGAATCATGAAGCAGGAGGGCCGCCATATTGATTTTTATGCATCGCAGGCCGATCAGAGATTGGGAGGTAATCGCCGGGCTCAGTGGATGACCCGCAACGCCTTGAAGCGGCTGCTGGCTCCGGTCGGGGCGACCGTCATGTCGGCGTCGGAGGTCGGCCGTATGACCCGGTTCCTCTCCGACGGCATCGAGGGGCTCGCAACTGTGAAACGCATCGATGCCAAGGACGACCAGCTCCCCGGCCTGCACGGTCTCGACCTGTTGCAACGTGAAGTACGCCGGGTCGCAACAGCAGTCGTCTTCGACCTACGCGGGGCACAGGTGAATCGGCGTGCAGCGCCAGCCACGGGCACATCACAACGGCACCTGCATGATCGCACCGACGGCGCCGACGGCCGCGCCGACGATGCCTGAGGTAACGCTCGCGGCTCGGGTTCTCCGGAGGTGGGCTCACCGGGAGACGCTCCACAGCGGGCTGCCATGTGGGGATGCCTTCGCCGGTTCACCAGTGATGATCGAGGAGGCGATGCATTGCCGCCGCCAGCGATGCACCCCATGCAGTTGCCCGCTCGGCTTCGTCGGGGACGAGCCGGTTGTGCTTGTCGACGAGGAAACTCTCCGGCTCGTCGAGCAGGCGATACCCGCGTTCGGTCAAGTGACTGGCGATGCCGTGTGACGCTCGTCCGGTGAACAACGCCCAGCCGTCGACGCGGGTATCGAATGCCGCCGCCTCGGTCCCGTCGACGATGTCGAGCTGATCGAACCAGTCGCGGAGCCCGGGGTTCGTGGCCGCCGGATCAAGTTGCAGGCCGTCCTTATCTGCCGTGGCGATCGCTGCATGCCGGGACGTCGCCGACGTCATCGCGTGTACGTGGGTCGGACCACCGACGATCAGCAGATCCGCAGCGGCGAGCAGGTCCGGCAGCGCTTCGCCGACCGACACGACGTGAACCTGGACGCCGCCGCTCCCCAGCCCGTTGGCGATGTGTTCGGCGATGTGATGAGTGTTTCCGTACATCGACTCGTAGACGATGACCACTTGTGTCTCGACAGTGCTCACAACGTTCTCCTTCGATCGGAATGAATGCTCACCTTCGACGTTCCCACGACAGCGGCCCATCGGCCAGGGCACAAGGTCACGAGGGTGTGAAATCTCGTCGACACCAGTCGCTACAGGTGTCGATGAGTCGAGATCGAATAGGCGCATCGGTCCATCGCCGCGCTCGTCATCACTCGAGCGCCGGCACGGCTGATGCTCTCGGGAATCCAGCCCGGCGGATCTCCGGTGATCCGCCGGTGCAATACTCCGACCTCATTCAGTGGCCGGGTGCGTTCAGGTGACCGAACGTGCCGAGCGCGTCTGGTCGAACGGAAACCCCGAGTCCGGCGCTCGGCCAACACAGTCTCATCGATCTGCCGCCGCGGTTGATGCCACGCCGAAGCAGTGCGAGGGGGGGCTGGACATTCGGTGCGCCTGCTCGGCGGCGATGGCGGTAAAACGAAGACGGTCGCTGCGATCCTCGACCTCGACAACGGGACGGTTCGCATCGGACGAAGCGGGCCGAGTGACTCGTACACGGTCGGTTTCGACGACGCCGGACGGTCAATGTCGGCATCGATCAGTGGCGCGGCCGCTGCCGCTGGGATCCGCCTCGACCAGCTCACCTCCTCGGTGTTCACCATCGCCAGCGCCGACTCGCCGGTCGAGATCGGCCGACTCGCACGAGCGCTACCGTCGCAGCTGAGAGCCGGTGACCACGTCATCGTCAACGATGTCGTTGCGGCATGGGCATCCGGCACGCTCGGCCTTCTGGGAATCGCCGTGATCTCGGGGACCGGGAGCAACTGCGTCGGCGTCGGTCGTGCCTGGAATGCATGGCGGTGTGGCGGTTGGGGTCACCTCATCGGCGACGAGGGCTCTGGCTATTCGATCGGTATCGCAGCGCTCAGGACAATGACGAGGTACCGCGACGGTCGCGCCGCACCGACGTCGATGACCACACCGATACTCGATCACTTCGCCGTCGAAACCGTCGATGAACTCATCGGTGTGATCTACGCCGGTCCGGGACATCAGGGTCTCTCCAAGGATCAGATCGCCGGCCTCGCCATTCACGTCGCCGCCGCCGATGGCGGGGATGCAGCGGCTGTCGTGATCCTCGCCGACGCCGGTGCGGCACTCGCTGAACTCGCGATCACCACCCTGCGCCGGATTGGACTTCTCCGCCGTCGTGGATACCGTCACCGTTGCAGCGGTTACGGACGGGGCTGCGGACGCGGACGCGGCCACAGTTCCGGTTGCGACGGTCGGCAGTACGTTCAGGGCCGGAGGCGTACTCGTCGGCCCGATGCGTGACGCCCTACGCCGTGCAGAGCCACGCGCCGAGTTGACGGTTCCCCTGTTGGCGCCAGTTGGCGGTGCGCTGTGGCTCGCAGCCCGCCTCGCAGGTGTCGAACACCTACTCGACCCCTGGGTGCTGGCAGCCGCCATCGAATCAGCGGAATCATTGGCTGACGGATGACGGTGCCGGCTCGATCGGCGGTCGCGCTCGACGCATACGTCACGCCCGTTCCCACCAATTGAGAGTCGGCGCGTCCATCCGTCGGGGATGCAGCCATCGGTGAGCTCGTCGCCGGACGCCGCATACTGTCGTTGCAAAACGGATGAGCGTCCTGTCGATCGCCGGCCAGGATCCGTTACGGCGGGTCAAACCATTCAGCTGCCGCAGGTTGAACATCGTGCTGATCGGGTAACGAAGTCGTCATGCGAGGCAACGATCAGGAGCGGGATCCCGACGTGCGATTCGAGTTCGGTCATCAAACAGATGCGCCGTCGCAGGCGCGTAAGGCGTTGCGACCCCTGTTCCAGGACGATGGCGACCCAATCGCCGAAGCGGTCATGCTGTCGGCGAGTGAACTGGTCTCGAATGTGATCCTGCACACGGATGACGGCGGAACCATGCAGGCATGGGATCCGAAACCGGACATCCCGTTTCGCCTGCAGGTCGACGATCATCGACATGGGGTGGAACTGCAACCTCACGAAGCAGCCGACCCGATCGGTGGCCGAGGCTTGGGCATCGTCGCAGCGCTCGCTGACCAGTGGGGGGTCGAGGCGACCGCTGACGGCAAATGTGTCTGGGCAGCATTCAGTCGTCCGGCTGCCGGCGAGGCGTCCTCGACGCCCGAAACGTTGGGAAACACCTGAGCGCCTTCCGCGGCTTCACTCGGGGTCGACCGCGGGGATGACGCGGTCGGCGAACTCACGCAGGCGGTCGACACCACCAGCTCCGGCGAAGAGGAATGCCGGCACCATCGCCCGCCCGACACCGAGTTCGATGAGCTGCTCGGCCCTCTGGAGTGGATCGCCTAGGGGGAGACCGAACATCGCATTGATCTCGATCTCGTCCGGATCGCGACCGTACTGCTCCGCAGCGAGGCGGAGGTCAGTGACGAGCGCCCGGAGTTTCGGCGGATCGCTCTCGCCGGGGAAGTAGCCGTCGGCGATCCGTACTGCGCGCCGCAGCGCTGCCGGCGTGTCGCCACCGACGAGGATCGGGATCGACGCTTGCACAGGTCGCGGGCTGCAGGTGACGGGTAGGAAGTCGACGAATTCGCCGTGGAACTCGGCATGCGGGCCGGCCCACAAAGCGCGCATCGCGGCGATGTATTCGTCGTTGCGTGCTCCTCTCCGCTCCCACGGCACGCCGATCGCGTCGAATTCCTCCCGCAGCCAGCCGACCCCGATTCCGAGTTCGACACGACCACGAGACAGCATGTCGAGCGTGGCGATTTCCTTGGCGAGAACGAGCGGGTTCCGCTGCGGCACGATGAGAATGCATGTACCGAGCCGGAGTGTCGGTGCGGCCGCCGCCACGAAGGCGAGCCAGATCAAAGGGTCAGGGATCGGAGTCTCGGCCACTGCAGGAACCTTGCCGTCCTCGGTGTAGGGATATGGCGAGTCGATCGTCTTCGGCATCACGACATGCTCGCCGGCCCACACCGACTCGAACCCGGCGGCTTCGGCACAGCGGCAGATTTCGAGCGCCGCATCCCCTTCGATCCCGACGCTGCTTGCAAATGCGAGTCCGAACTTCATGACTGTCTCCGTTCATTCCGAGCTGAGCGTCCATTGCCGCGTCGACATGCGGCGCGCCTGCTAACGATCGCCGAATTTACTATAGGTAAGTATTGCGTCGGGCCGCATCTCGGAGCCACATCGGGCACACTGGTTCGATGACCCCCCGCGTCGGCCGTCGTCCCGGTCGTCCGCTCGGCGGCCGCCATGTGGTGGACAGAGAGCGTGTCCTAGATGCTGCCGAACGCGTGATCCGTCGCGACGGTGCCGGTGTTTCGCTGGAGGCGATCGCCATCGAAGCAGGCGTGACCAAACCAATCGTATAT
>JAYTOR010000177.1:0-10284 GCA_043747685.1 Actinomycetota bacterium | reverse complement strand
GGCGAGGACGATTGGACGCTGAAAGCGAGCAACGAGACAACGCAGTACCAGTCCTACATCGACAAGATCGCTGCCCCGGCGCCCGATCCGGCAACGCCGGACAGAGCACCGACGTATGCCCAGGTCGTCGGTGTCGTCGACCGCGACGGCCGTGCCGACGACTACGTTCTCACGGCGGCGGGCGGGTTCCCCGGAGAGCTGCTCAACGGGTGGCGCTCGAAGGGCCTCGACACCCTCGACTGCGAGTACGGCTTCTCCTGTATGGGTTACGAGATCTCTGGAGCGTGGGGGGCGAAGATGGCGATCCCCGACCGCGAGGTCGTCGTCTTCGTCGGCGACGGTTCGTACATGATGATGAACAGCGACCTCTACAGCAGCGTGCTGTCCGGTCACAAGCTCATCGTCATCGTCTGCGACAACGGTGGGTTCGCCGTCATCAACCGTCTGCAGATCAACCAGGGCGGCGTGCCGTTCAACAACCTGATCGCCGACTCGCGCATCGTCGAAGAAGTCCGCGTCGACTTCGCAGCCCACGCTGCGTCGATGGGTTGCCGAACCGAAACCGTCACGACGGTCGCCGAACTCGAAGCAGCCTTCCAACGCGCCAGGGCAAGTGACCGCACCTACGTGATCGCCCTGCAGACCGACGCCTATTCCTGGACAGAGGGTGGTGCCTTCTGGGAAGTCGGGGTCCCGGAAGTCAGCGGCCGCCCAGAGGTGGCCGCCGCATATCAGGCGATGCAAGCCGGAAAAGTCGATCAACGAGTGGGATGGTGACCGCTATGTCGCACGGCGTGAGCATGGACGCAGCTGCAACGGGGGCGTCGCGGGTCGACGGCAAGGTGATCCTCGTCAGTGGAGGGACGCAGGGGCTCGGCGCGGCAACGGCGCGGCTGTTGGCGGCGCGCGGCGCAGCCGGTCTGGTGCTTGCCGGGCGGAGCAGGGCGGAAGGGCAGGCACTCGCAGCAGAGTTGACGTCGAAGATGACGAAGGCGATCTTCATCGAGGCAGAACTCGCAGACCCCGATGCCGTTGCCGAGGTGATCGCCACGACCGACGAGACCTTCGGCGTCGTCCACGGATTGGCGAACATCGCTGCCTGCACCGACCGCGGCGACGTCTGGAACACCGACGTTGCTCTGTGGGACCGGTTGATGAACCTCAATGTGCGCACACCGTTCCTGATGCTGCAGGGCGTCGCCAGGATCATGGTCCGGGAACAGGTCGCCGGTTCCGTGGTGACGATCGGCAGTATGACCGGTCACGGCGGGCAGCATTTCCTGTTCCCGTATGCGGTGTCCAAGGGAGCGCTGCATACCTTCACCAAGAACGCCGCCTATGCGTTGATGCGCGATCGCATCCGCGTCAACCTGCTCAACCTCGGTTGGATGGATACTCCGGCGGAGCACAGCATCCAGGTCGGCTTTCACGGACTGGCGCAGGACTGGCTGGTCGAGGCCGAGGCCGCCCAACCGTTCGGCCGGCTGATCAAACCGCAGGAGGCAGCGCGGGTGATCACCTTCTTGCTGAGCAACGAGTCGGGGATGATGACCGGCGTGTCGCTCGACTACGACCAGGCCGTCGAGGGCGCTGGCGACGCGCCGAAGCCGCCTCCGAACCTCAATACGCACTCCACCTGACAACCGCGTCCGTTGCCTGTTGCCAGTACCGAACCACTGAATCGAAAGGGACTCATGTCTGATCCGGCTGTTGCCGTGAAGCCGGTGCGCATCGGCGTACTCGGCGTAGGAAGAATCGGGGCGATGCATGCCGAGTTGATCGCCCACCGAATTCCCGGTGCAGCGTTGGCGTGCATCTACGACTCCCATGCCCCCAGCGCCGACGCCGTCGGCAACCGACTCGGAGTGCCCATCGCTGCGACAGCAGAGGAGGTGTTGTCGAATCCCGACGTCGACGCCGTCGCCATCTGCTCGAGTACCGACACGCACGTCGATCTGCTCATCGCTGCGGCCAACGCTGGAAAGGCGATCTTCTGCGAGAAGCCGATTTCGCTGAATCTCGCCGAGGTCGATCGTGCACTCGCCGTCGTCGACGCCTCGGGCGTCCCGATCCAGATCGGGTTCAATCGACGCTTCGACCCGTCTCACAAAGCGGTCCACGATGCCGTCGCCACCGGCCAGATCGGCGACGTCCACATCGTACGCATCTCCAGCAGAGATCCAGCCCCGCCGCCCATCGCCTACATCGAGGTGTCTGGCGGGATCTTCCTCGACATGACGGTTCACGACCTCGACATGGCCCGCTATCTGACCGGCAGCGAAGTCCTCAGCGTCTTCGCCCGGGGTGCAGTGCGTGTCGATCCGGCAATCGGTGACGCCGGCGATTTCGACACCGTTGTCGTGGTGTTGGAGCACGAGAACGGAGCGATCACGACGATCGACAACAGCCGCCGAGCCGTGTACGGCTACGACCAACGCGTCGAGGTCTTCGGCTCCTCAGGCGTTGTCGCTTCCGACAATCCGCGCACGACGACGACGACGTTGAGCAACGCCGCCGGAGCGCACATGTCGACGATCCCGTACTTCTTCCTCGACCGGTACATCCCCAGCTACCTGGCTGAATGGGCTGCGTTCGTCGAAGTGGTCAGGGACGGTGCGCCGTCTCCCGTCGTCGCCAACGATGGTCGCGCGCCGCTGCTGATCGGCCTGGCGGCGTTGAAATCGGTGCGCGAATCCCGGGTCGTGCTGATCAGCGAGATCGGCTGATGTACCGCCTCGGCGAGATCGGACTGGAGACGATATGAGCGTCGGACAGCATCTCCTGAGACCGGATGCGGATGCGCAGACGCGTCTGTCGGTGACGCCGGCAACCGCCGGTTGGGAGTACCTCAGCTTTGCCGTGATCTGCCTCGCCGCCGGCGAAACCCACGAGGTCATGCTTCCGGATCAGGAATTGGCGATCGTTCCGCTGTCCGGCGCCGGGATCGTCGATGTCGCCGGTGGGGCATCGGTGTCGCTGGCGCGGGACAGCGTGTTCACCGAGATTCCACGGGTGCTCTATGCTCCGCCGCGAACGGCGCTGACGGTTTCGACCGCAGACCGCTTCGAGTTCGCCATCGGCTCGGCGCCTGCAGCAGGCAAGTATCCGCTGCGCGTCTTCGAGCCTTCGGAGATGAAGAGCGAACTGCGCGGCGGCGGAACTGCTTATCGGCAGGTCAATCACATCCTGGCGATGCCGCTGCCGGCGGAACACCTGATCCTCTACGAGGTCTACGTGCCCCGAGGTACCTGGGGTGGTTGGGCACCGCACAATCACGATGGGCGCGATGGTTCTCCGTATCTCGAAGAGGTCTACTACTTCCGTATGGATCCGCCGGACGGTTTCCTGATGCAGCGCAACTGGCGTGATGACGAGGACTTCGATGAGGTCTTCGTCGCCCACGACGGCGACTGCGTGCTGGTCACCAAGGGGTATCACTCGACGGTCGCCTGCCCGACGAGCCACCTGTACTTCCTCAACTACCTCGCCGGGAACCTGCTCGACGAGCAACGCATCACGCCGCCGTGTTTCAATGCCAAATACACGTGGATACAGGACGACTGGGACAAGGATGCGTGGAAGTTGCCGGTGGTGGCGGTGCCATCGACGTAGACGATCGAGGTAGTGCCCGCCTGTGGACCGGTGCCGGCGACTATTCTGTGCTTGTCGCCTGTGATGGCGGCGCCTCGGTCCGCCTGAGTCGGGATTTTCCCGCGTGGTCGCTCGAAATTGCAACCCAGGCCAGCGCCGCCATCGGCTGAACGTGCTGTTGTCCGGCGCCGCCGGACTCGTGGCCGTCGGGGTCGTCGGCGGGGCGATCGCCCTGCCGCATCTGCAACGTGATCTGACCAGTACCGCCCGGTTAAGCTCGCCGACTCCGGCATTTCCGGAGTGGCAATTCGTTTTTCCGGCCAGGACGCAACGCTGACCTCTGAGGCACCGCTGAGCGACCCCGCCAGGGTGCGTCAACTCGTTGCCGCTCTGCTCCGTGCCAAGAGCCGACGCGTCGAATTTGCCGTCACCTCCAATTGAAGCGTCGAATCACCCCACACGTCGAGCAAAGGAATCATCACACGTGCCGTACCTCGTGAGTCAATGGATTCTCTGGCTCGTCGTCGCAGCGCTGATCGTCGGCGTCGTCGGCTTCCCGCTCAACCGCACGACCAAGGGGTGCCAACCGCCGACACAGATGCCGAAATCGACGCACATACGGATGCACATGCGGATGCACATGCGGATGCACATGCGGACGCGAACGAGGGTCGTTCGGCATCGTCTCCCGAACCGGAACCGGCGGCGGACCACGAGCTACAACCTGCGCCACAGTCCTGCCCGGTTCTCGGGATCTCACGTCCGCAACACGACGAGGTCGTCGCTGAACGAGATGAACTTCGAGAATTGCTGGAGGCACGCGAGGCGTTGATCGACACGCTCTACGACGCAGTCGAGCAGCGCGATGCGAAGATCGCCGACCTCGATGCTGCGCTCGACGGAGCGAATGCGCCAGGCGTGCCAGCAGAGGAATTCGAAGCGATCCGTTCGGCGCTCGAAGAACACGAGGCCGTGCTCGATGCCCTGTACGACGCCGTCGACGAACGTCAAGCGGCGATCGGCGCCTTGAACGACGAGGTCCAGGCGCGAGATTCCGAACTGGATGCGCTCTACGACGCTGTCGACGAGCGCGATCGGCGTATCGAGGAACTTCGTCGCTGCGTCACCTCCGGCGACGGCGGTCGATAGCGCAGGGCGTCCTGGTGTCTGAGGTACCAGACGTCAGCGCGGCGCCCAGGCGAAGCGGTGCGTGTGGATCCCGAAGTAGATGAACGATTCGACACTTCGTACGCCGTTGATCGCTCGGACTTCGTCGTTGATCATCCCCAGGAGCGCCGCTGAATCCCCTGCGAGCACCTCGACGAGCAGGTCGAACGATCCGGACGTGAGCACGACATAGATGACGCCCTCGATGTCGGCAATGGCATCAGCGATGGAGCGGACGTCGCCGCTGACCCCGATGCCGAGTGCCGCCATCACCGGGTAGCCGAGCGCCAAAGGGTCGGTGACACCGACGACCTGGACGACGCCACTGGTCGTGAGTCGTTGGACGCGCTGGCGGGTTGCCGCAGCAGAGAGGCCGATGAGCGGGCCGAGGTCGGCAAAACTCGCCCTTCCGTCGCGTTGCAGTTCGGTGATCAAGCGGCGGTCGATGTCGTCGAGTGGGATCGTCTCGGCAGCTTCTCGTAGCTCGTTGGGGTTCTTCATTGCTCACTCACGTCTGTGCGCACACTCCTACTCGACTCGCTGCTCGGAAACATTCCGGCACACCGATGCAGCGCTTGTGTCGCCCTCATCGCAATATCGAAGTCTGATGACTCGTTGTACCACCCCAGCGTGTGCGGCGCACTGATCAGCCCGGCAACCACGGGTGCGCCGACGTGGTCTGTCAGGTCGAGCCACTCGACGAAGTTCGTCGGTTTGTCGAACCAGCGGAAATAGCCGTTGTCGTCGTGCGGCCACCAGCGTTCGGCGAAACGCAGGACGACCTTCTCGACCGTCCCGAGCCCGATCCGATCCAGCGCGCGGCGGTGGCGGTGTGGCAGCGAGGGTTCGAAGGTGATGGCATCCGCTTGGAGGATGCTGATCGGGACGGTGACGATCGCCCGATCGGCGCACATCGTCCCGCTCGGTCCACTCACGACGACGCCTTCGTCGATGCTGCCGCCGTGTTCGATGTGGGTGACGGGCCAGCCGAGGCGGACGTCGATACCTGCGACGAGCCGGGACAAGACATCGCCGTATCCACTCGGCAGCCAGCAGTCGCCCTCGCCGACGCCTGGCTCCGAGAACACCCATTTCGAGGAGATATCGGTGGTGGGCGCGCCGGCTTCGATGACGATGTCCCCCTCGATCATCCGCGATGCAGCCGCCCGTTCGGCTGGTGCCAGTGAGCCAAGCCACGGACCGGGATCGAGCGGGACCGAACCGTCCCAACCGTCGCCGCCCGCTTCGGCCCGGATGAATGCGGCGCAGGCCGCCTTCAGCGCCTGATAGTTCTCGTGTACGACCACTGCGTCGTTGTCGATGCGAGCGCGAACGATCGGTCTGGCGAAGTCCGTCGGGACGCTGGCGATATCCAATGCACGGACCCGTTCGGCGACTGCGTTGTCGCCGTACTGCTGCATCCATGCAGCGCCGAGATCGGCAGCGGCATCACCCAGCATGACTGTGTCGATCCTGCCGCCGATGCGGTCGCGGGCCTCGACGACGACACAACGATCGCCCAACACCTCGGCCGCGCCGATACCGGCGGCACCGGCCCCGACGATGATCACCGACGAGGCGTCGCCACACCATTCGGCTGCGGCCCGACCCGTCTCATAGGCGCCGTGGACCATCGCCGGACGCGTCCGGTGAACGGCTTCCCCCGCGAGGATCACACCATCGCTGATCGGCTCCGCAAGTACTGCACGATCGTCCGGCGATCCGCCAGGACGCAGGTAGGACCACGAACCTCGTGAGTATGGATCCGCACCCCAGCGGCTCACGGCCCAGTGCGTCGGTGACGGGAAAACGCGTGGAGGGTTGGTCATCGGACCGTCACGAGATTCCCGCCGACAGACCGAAGTCGATCGAGATGTTGGCACCGGTGATCGGCACAGCGGCTGGCTGGCAGAGATACCAGATGAGCTCTGCAACCTCGGCCGGCTGGATGAAACGAGCCAGCGTTCCCTGCGCGTACCCGTCGAGCAGTTTCTGGCGATAGGCGGCGGGATCGGCCGTGCCGAAGATCTCCGCCTGAGATCGCAGCATCGGCGTTTCGACGTCACCAGGGCACACGGCGTTGACGCGGATGCCACGTGGGGCCAGTTCCAGGGCGAGTGCCTTCGTGAGGATCGAAACGCCGCCCTTGGAAGCGCAGTACACCGCTGCACCGGCATTGCCCTGTATCCCGGCATCGCTGGAGATGTTGACGATCCCGCCGCCCGTCGCTTCGAGGTGGGGAATCGCCTCGGCGCACACGAAGTACAACCCCTTGAGATTGAGGTCGACGACGCGGTCCCATTCCTGTTCAGTGGTCTCGTCCGCCGGGCCCTCTGTCCATACCCCTGCAGCGTTGATCACCGCATCGAGCCGGCCGCCCCACCGCACCGCCTCGAAGACGGCCCGACGACATTCGTCGACCTGGCGGAGGTCCGCAGCGATGGCGACAGACCGGAAGGTCGATGGCTCGATCGTGGCGATGTCGACCATCGCCACGCGCCAGCCACCTGCAAGAAACCGTCCCGCAGTGGCGCCGCCCATACCGCCGGCCGCACCGGTGATCAAGGCGACGGGCAGCGGTGCTGCTGCGGAATCCGGCGTCGTCGTCGATACCGGCGGCGCAGCGGTGTCTATCGCTGCTGTGTCTTTCGCTGCCATGTGCGGTCCTCCGGAAGTGCGTTGCCGCCATCGATGACGAGCAGTTGACCAGTGATGTATGCCGCCGCCGGCTCAGCGAGGAAACGGATGGCAGCGGCGATTTCAGCCGGTGTGCCGGAACGTCGCATCGGCGTTGCGTTCCCGGCGACGACCTCGCCCGTCGTCTGCGAACCGGTGGCGATCCATCCTGGTGCGACCGCGTTGACAGTGATGTTGGCGGAGGCGACCTCGAGCGCGACGGCGCGCGTCAGGCCGACGATCGCGGCCTTGGCTGCATGATAGGCGGCATCGCCGGCGAAGGCCTGCACCGGTCCGCTCGTCGAGGCGACGTTGACGATGCGCCCGTAATGTGCATCACGCATAATCGGGATGACCGCCCTGGTGACGTTGAAGCATGTCGTCAGGTTGCGGCTGATCGTGTCGTCCCACTCCTCGTCGCCGATCGTCTCGACGTAAGCATCGAGCATCGTGCCGCCAACAGCGATCATGCCGGCATTGTTGACGACGATGTCGAGCCGTTCGAGGCCGGCGAGCACGTCGCCGAGCACGTCGCTGACCGCTGACGAGTCGGTGAGATCGGCGATGATCCCCGTCGCCTCGATACCTGCGCCGAGCAGTTCGGCAACCCGCTGTTCGATACGGTCTGTCGTCGAGGCGATGATGACCCGCGCCCCGCATTCGCCGAGCTCGACCGCAGCGGCGAAGCCGATCCCCGTGGCGCTGCCTGCGCCGGTGATCAACGCGACCTGTCCAGCCAGTGGTGCCGCCCGGTTGTGTCCGTGGCGGGAGTCCAATGAGGTCACGCCAGCAATGCTCCCACGGCGTCACCGAAGACGTTGCTATGGACGTCGACATCGTGCTCGGAATGATGGGGCGAGAACAGCGCCATGTTGTGGAAGGGGGTCAGCAGCACACCACGGTTCAGTGCCCACAGGTGCATGAAAGCGTCGAGCTCGAGGTCGCTCGCGGCAGCGGCCTCGCCGCCGTTGCGCGGCGGAGGGCAGAACCAGTACTCCGCTCGACATCCGAGTTGCTGTACGTGCCAGTCGAGTCGATGGTCGTCGATGACACCTTTGACACCGGCAGCCCACCGCTGGGCCAAGGGAGTGGCGAGGGCGAAATCCTCGTCGCGTAAGGCATTCGACATCGTCGCCCTGACAGCTGCCATCGCCAGCGCATTGCCCGACAGAGTTCCCCCGACGCCGCTGACATCGACCGCTTCGTCGCCGAGGAGCGGTGCCAGGCGAGCGGCGACCTCATCGGTCATCCCGTAGGCGGCGACGGGCATGCCGCCGCCGATCGGCTTACCGATGACGAACAGGTCCGGTTGCAGTTCCCAGGCTCGCGTGGCACCTCCGGGTCCGACGCAGATCGTATGTGTCTCGTCGATCGCCAGGAGTGTCCCGTACTGTCGTGTCAGTTGACGCAGTGCGGTGTGGAAGCCGGGATCCGGCATCACGATGCCGATGTTCGTCAGCGCCGGCTCGGCAAGTACGCAGGCGATCTCACCCGTTGCCAACGCCGCTTCGAGCGCAGCGATGTCGTTGAACGGGACGACCGTCGTGGTGAGCGCGAGGTCGAAGGCCGCACCGATGTTGCCTGGCCGAGAGATCTGTATGCCGTTCGGGCCGATGACGGCGAGGGTCTCGTCGACAGTGCCGTGATAGCAGTAGTCGAACACGAGCACCTTGTTGCGGCCGGTGAGGTGGCGGGCGAATCGCAGGATGAAACGGTTGGCGTCGGTTGCCGTCATCGCCATCTGCCACGTGGGCAGACCGAATCGGCTGGCGAGTTCGCGTCCGACCCAGGCTGCGTCGTCAGACGGCAGCATCGTCGTGATTCCGCGCTTGGCCTGCGCGTACAGCGCCTCAGCGACAGCCGGCAGTGCATGGCCAGTCATCGCCCCGGTATCACCGAGGCAGAGGTCGATGTAGTCGATGCCATCGACGTCGACGACATGGGCGCCGCGCGCTTCGGCGACGGTGATCGGAAACGGTCCGGGCCACCGTGTCATCCACGCCATCGGTGCGCCGCAGAGGAGATGCTGCCCGGCGATGTCCGCATGGCCGGCCGATCGCGGATGGAGGGCGATGAACGACTGCACTTCCCGCTGGTACAACTCCGACAGGCGTTGACGATCGATTCGTGACACAAGAACATCATATACAAGCGATTCGATCGCAAAAGCATCTCGTAGTTGAGAAAGCGCTCGCCGGAGGTGCTGAGGTGCTGAGGTGCGGTCAGCGTTGCCGCCAGAGGGATGCGGCGATCAGTTCGGCAACGATCGTCTCGGTCAACAGTGCGACCAACGGGTCGTCTGATCCCGGATAGTCGATCGTCAGCAGGGAACCGGGAAAGTCGCCACCGATCGAGACGACGGTCGAGCGTCGCTTCGTCAGCCACTCTGCGGCCTGTCGATCCCATCGCGATCCAGCAACGATCAGCGCGCGATAGTCGAGGGTCGAGGTCAGGTAGACGTGAACGTGGCTCCAGTCGCCCGTCTCGCACCCGACCGCTGCCCGCCGAGGACCCTCGCGCATCATCAGCGCTCCCTGCAGCGCGGACGACACCCGCTCGAGCGGGGCGAGCAGCCAGGTGCCATTCGGCCCGGCGAGCAGTTCGACAGCGCTGTCGAGCCACTGATCGCGACGTTCGAGTAACGACTCGGTTGCGTCCGCTGCCCGTCGTACGATCCGTGCGAGGTCGGAGTCGGGGTGCTGATCGCTCATGCTCTGACCCTCGACCACTCCGTGATCGCCGGTTGGTGCTGCGACCAACTGTCGTTCGAGCGCCAGCAGGGCGACAACCGTGTGCACATAGGTCCGGCAGGCGACTCCGCCGCGTTCGTCGTCCGCATGGATATCGATC
>JAYTOR010000176.1:0-4410 GCA_043747685.1 Actinomycetota bacterium | reverse complement strand
TTCGTTTTCAGCATGCTCTGCAAATCAGGCAGCTCGCCGGTCACGTCAGTTCGGCGAGACGGATCCGCTTGCGGACGGTGAGGCGGCCGGTCCCGCCGTCGGACACGTACGTTCCGGCTGTCGGTGCGACATCTCGATAGTCACGGCCCACAGCAGTCGTGATGTAGCGCAGGTCGGTACGTCTGGAGTGAGTGGGGTCGACGGCAACAGTTGCCTGCCTGCGTTCGTCGTACACCTCGACCCAGGCGTGACTGGCGCCATCGCCCACGAGGTGGCCCGACACGTACCGGCTGGGAAGACCGATACTCGTGCAGATGGCGATCATCACGTGGGCCATGTCCTGACACACCCCAGTCCTGCCACCCCACGCTTGGGCTGCGGTCGTGCGCACAGATGTCACGTCATGGCCGTAGCTGAACGCATCGCGCACGAACTCGCCGATGCGATCGGCAGTTTCCTCGACGTCACCAATGCCGGCGAATTGAACGGCAGCGTCGCGTATCGCCTCGTCCGGGTCGGTGAGCGGCGTGATCGTCGGCGTTCGTTGGTCCCAATCGTCGTGCGCCGGCACGAGTTTCGGGTGCCGGGTGACGACGGCCCTCGCCTGGAAATGGATGCTCTCCGGCACGATCGCCACGGTGATGTGGAGCACCGGGTTTCCGAAGCGGTCTATCCGGCACCTGACGGTCGCACCGTCGCACGATCGCACGTGGAAACGATGTCCGATTCGACGCTGATCGCCATGACGCCAGCGCGGAAGTATCACCAGCCGCTGGTGTAGATGCGTGACCGGTTCCGTGTAGTCGTAGCAAACGTCCTGGTGGATGACGTACGTCGCAGTCGCCGCCGACGACAGCGCCGAACGGTCGTACGTGCTCGGGAGCGTCTCCAGCAGCTCATCGCGCAGGAACTGCTCGACCATCTTCATGCGTGCGAACTCATCCCCTCGACAGTGACGCCATTGTCGTCACACGTCGGCTTTCTGCAGGGCTCGAACGGTCATCGAATTCAACAGCACTGGCCCGAACGACGTCACCATGGCGACATCGGCGGCGTCCCGGCCCCGACCGATGACGGTACGTCCGATGCGGCGCTCGTTATTCCGCGGATCGAAGGTGTGCCATTCGTGACCGAGGAAGACTTCCATCCAGGCGCAGAAATCCATCGGTGTCCCTGGATCCGGCACGCCGATATCAGGGAGGTAGCCGAAGACGTACCGGGCCGGGATATTGAGCGATCTGCACATGGCGATTGCCAGGTGCGTGAAATCACGGCAGACGCCGATACGCGACTCGAAAATGTCCATCGCCGAATACGACGGAGACGATGCGCCGTATTCGAAGGTCACAGAGCCGTGGACCCAATCGCAGATCGCCTGCACCCGAGACCAGCCCGGAGCGAGATGGCCGAACTGCTGGATGACCGAGTCGGCGATGCGGTCCGATTCACAGTACCGGCTCGGCAGCACGAACATCAAGACGTCGTCCGGCAGGTCGGCCGGTGCTACCTCGTCGGCACCGTGGACGGTGGGGTCGGGGTCTTCGACAGCCGACACCTCGGCGTCGAACGTCATCACCACGGGTCCGGCGGCGATGTTCACCCTGCGGCATGAGTTGGCGAACTGATCGAGGTAGACATTGGACGCCGCGTGCGGGGTGATGTCGAACCTCGTCTCAGCGACGCGGCCGATCTCCGAGAAGTGCGGTTCGACCATCACGATGGCATGAGTGTCCCGTGCGGCCTCGAACTCGAATGTGCAACCAACTTCGATTTGAATCACGACAGCCTGTCACAGAGAACTTGGGTCAGCGCGCACCGACGAGTGGACATCATGTTTCGGGCTCTTGGCATCGTCGGACTCGTCATTGCCTGGCGCCGCAAAGGCGGTCAGCATCTCGCGCTCGAAGGCCGGCAGATCGTCCGGCTTGCGGCTGCTGACGATCACACCAGGCCCATAATCACAGACGATGACCTCGGCATCGACCCATTTGGCGCCCGCATTCGACAGATCGGTCTGCAGGCTCGGCCAGCTCGTGATCCGCCTCCCGTTGAGCACATCGGCCTCGACCAGGGTCCACGGTCCGTGACAGATCACCGCGACCGGTCGGCCACTGCGGACCATCTCTCGCACGAAGCGGACCGCGGAGCGATTCATTCTCAGCTGGTCGGGATTGGCGACGCCACCCGGCAGCACGAGGCCGTCGAAGTCCTCGACGCGGGCGTCCGCCGTCGCCAGCGTCGCCTCGAAGACCTCCGCTTTGTCGAGATGATCGAACGCCTGTACCTTGCCAACTTCAGGAGAAATCAGTGTCGGTACTCCGCCTGCGGCTTCGACGGCTTTCCACGGACCGGTCAGCTCGATCTGCTCGACCCCTTCATTGGCGACCAGGAAGGCGACCCTTCTCCCCTGCAACTCGCTCCCCTGTGAACTTGCGGACATCGTTGATCCCTTTCCCGAACGACGCGCCACGGCGGAGCGCCGCGTCTCCATTACCCGGTCCCCCGATCGATGTACCCTTCGAACACTGCACTGAACCACCCGTTCGGGTGAATCATCTCCGTCGCCGAATCGCTCGGCGCCACTCAAGGACCGTTGTACGACGCTTGCGGACGGAAGCGCAGTGGTGGCTCGGCGTACTCCTCGATGGCGTGTGCCAGCCATCCGGAGGTTCTGGCGACCGCCATCACGACTTCGCCGGCGTCCGGCGACATACCGGCGAGATGCCCGAGTGTTGCGAGAGCGAGGTCGATGTTCGGGTGGCGACCTGTCCGCTCGACGGTTGCGGCGATCACGGCGTCGACTGCGGCCATCTGCGAGCCTGAACCGACAGCGGTCCGTAGCAGGCCGAACAGCACGACGGCACGAGGATCTGCATCGGCATAGACCGTGTGGCCGAAGCCGGGCACGGTCTTGGCGTTCCGCAGTGCCCGATCGGCGGCGACGCGTCCCCCTTCGACCTCCGCCACGGCGAGCAGGTCCCGCGCCAGGCGGCTCGCCCCACCATGGAGTGGTCCGCTCAATGCCGCCAGGCCGGCGCTGACGACTGCGTACGGACCTGCTCCGGTCGAGGCCGCAACGCGCGCTGCAAGCGTCGAGGCGGCCAAATCGTGGTCCGCCAGCAGTACGAGCGCGGCGTTCAGCACGCCGACCAGTTCGGCGGTCGGTCGTCTCGGCGTGAGTCGCCCCCACAGTCGTCCGGCGATGGTGCCACGGATCGGGCCGGTCCCATTCGGCAACGTCAGACGCGTCGACCTGGCACCTCCGAGTGTCGGCAGCGAGTCGACGATCGTCGAGATGAGCAATCTGCCGGTCGCCGCCATCGACTCGGGGTCGCGCCGACCGGTGTCGTCGCCCGCTAGTGCCCACGCTTCAGCGACCGTCACGCGAATCGCTGCACCTGCGGAGAACCCGTCGCCGCCGTCGACGATCCGCCCCTTCCACGGGAACTCGCAGCGCGGCCCATCGCCAGCCGGTTGTCGACCGAGCCAGAGCAACGCTGCTGCGTCTTCGAACGTGGACGTTCGAGCCAAGGTGCCGGCATCGATGCCGCGATAGCGCACGCCACGCATCGACAGGGACGTCAACCGTGTTTCGATCAGCAGATCGATGGACGTCGAACGACTGCTCGATCGTGGACGACCACGTCTCGCCAACGCTTCGATCGCACGCCGGTCGAAGAGACTCGACCGCCCATCGTCGGCAACGTCGCGATCGAGCACACCCCGACTCACGTATGCGTAGAGCGTCTCGACCTTGACGCCGAGCCGCTGTGCTGCCTGCCGTGTCGTCATCGTCGACATACGTGCATCATAATCAACGTTGACTTTGTCGCGCCGACGACCGCACGCTTGGCGCATGACAATCGCTGAATCTCCGATCCTCGGCCCCCTCGAACTACCCGGCCAGTCTGCAGATGCCGCAACGACCGTCGACGTCCCTCGGGGGCTGAAGGGAGTCATCGTCAGCGAGACCGGCGTCGGTGACGTACGCGGGGCGGAGGGCTTCTATCACTATCGCCAGTATTCGGCGATCGATCTCGCCGAGCAGCGGCCGTTGGAAGATGTCTGGCGATTGATGATCGACGGCGCGCTTCCGAGCAGCGCTACGCAACGGCAGGACTTCATCGCCGAGGTCGGGCGGCTCCGTTCGATTCCGCTACCGATCGTCGCTGTCCTGCCGGCGATCGCAGCCGCGAGTGAGCCGCTGGAAGGTCTGCGGTCCGCTCTGTCGCTGGCTGCTGCACATCGAATACTTCGGCCGACCATCGACATCGCTCCAGCACAACGACGAGCCGACGCGCTGTTCCTGTGCGCCGTGACACCGACGCTGCTGTGCGCGCTGTACCGATTGCGGCGCGGGATGACACCTGTCGAGCCGCGTGATGACCTCTGCTATGCCGCCAACTACCT
>JAYTOR010000175.1:0-14265 GCA_043747685.1 Actinomycetota bacterium | reverse complement strand
CTGGCCTTTGTCGGCTTCGCCATGCTGATACTGGCACCGATCGCCTCGAAGCTGATGCAAGCAGCAATCAGCCGCAGTCGTGAGTCGCTCGCTGACGTTTCAGCGTGCCAGATGACCCGTTACCCACCAGGCTTGATCTCAGCTTTAGAGAAACTACAGGCGGATTCGACTATTACTCATTCGGCGTCGCGTGCTACGGCGCATCTGTGGATCGAACAACCGCTTCCCGGCGTGCACGACAAAGGTCGTCTCGGCAAGGTGAACCGCCTGTTCGACACCCACCCACCACTCGAAGAGCGAATTGCAACGCTCAGGGAGCTCTAGACCATTGATCAACGACAACGACCTCACGACCGCGCCATCCCACAGGTGCGATCTGTCCACTCAACCTGCAGGGGCCGGTGGAACAGGTTTCCATCTCCCGGTTTCGCGTCGCCAGTTGTTCGCCATCGCTGGCGGTGCAGCATTTCTGGGTGCCTGCGGCACTTCGACGTCCAAGGCGAAGTCGACCGGCAACTCGACGCCGACAACGACGGCATCGACCAGACCACTGACGACTGTCGGCACGGCGACGACGCCCGGCACGGCACCGCTCGACACAGCAGCGTCGACGTCACCCGGCACGGGTGGCGCTGCTGCGACGACAGCTGTCCCCACCGGGCCGATCCAGCCGTTGACCGGGTTGCCGGTCACTGGTGACCCTGCCGCACTGGCCCACGCGGCGATCGTTGTCAAGATCGACAACAATCCACTTGCCAGACCGCAGTTCGGCATCAACCAGACTGACATCGTCTTCGAAGAAATCGTCGAGATCGGGACTCGCTTCTTCACCATCTTCCACTCGCAGATCCCCGCCGAGGCCGGGCCCGTGAGGTCCGCACGTACCCAGGACGTCAACATGGTCACCGCCATGGACACACCACTGTTCATGTGGTCTGGCGGAAACCCCGGCGTGACCACAGCGATCCACGCTGCTCCACTGAAAGACCTCGGAGACCCTTCGCAGCCGGGCCTGTACCACCGCGTCGCTGGCTATGCCGCCCCTCACGACCTCATCGGTAACCCGCAGCAGGCGCTCGCCCAGTTCGGTTCCGGTACCACGGCACCGAGCCCGATCTTCACGTACCGCGCCGTCGATGCCGCCCCGGCGAATGCTGTGGCATCGGGTGGTGTCGATCTGCTGATGTTGGGTTTTCCCTGCGAATGGCGGTGGGATTCCGCCAAGCGCGTCTGGGTGCGTACGATCAGCGGGGCACCGCACAAGGATCACGACGGCGTCCAGATCAGCGTCGCCAACGTGATCGTCATGACGACGACCTACCTGCCCTCTCCCGTCGATGCTCGTTCGCCGGAGGCGCAGACCGTCGGAAACGGTGCTGCACTCGTCTTCACCGGCGGGATGCTCGTCAAGGGGACATGGGCACGCACCACTCCCACGGCCGAGTGGGATCTTCGTGATTCCACCGGCGCCGTGCTCGGTCTGGCACCCGGGCGCAGTTGGGTCGAATTGGCCAAAGACGGCGACGCCACCGTCAAGTGAGCCGTCGAGTGAGCCGTCACGTGAGCGAGGAGCTTCACAATATGAACGAAACTGAATATTCGGATGCGCACGACGACTCGAAGGCTGGGGCGCCATCCGCCTTCCAGGTCCCTGTGTCGAGGCGGCAACTGTTCGCCCTCGCCGGCGGAGCAGCGTTCTTGAGTGCTTGCGGGGCCTCATCGAAAGCCAAGGCGAGGGTGACCCCGACGACGGTCAGCCCGTTGCAGACGATTGCTTCGACGGCAGCTCCGACGACGATTGCGGCGACAACTGCTGCGCCGACGACCGTTGTCGCAACAACTGCCGCACCTGACACCACAGTGGTTGCGACGCCAGCACCCGACACGACGCCGGCGACGGCCACACCTGCAGTCGCAACGGTGCCTGGTCCGCCCGTACAACCGCTCACCGGGCTGGCGCTCACCGACCCGGCGCTGCTTGCCAAGGTCGCGCTCATCGTCAAAGTCTCCAACGACCCAGGCGCACGGCCGCAGACTGGTCTCAACAACGCTGACATCGTCTTCGAGTGTTGGGGGGCGGGCCCGACCCGCTTCGCAACGATCTGGCAGAGTCAGGACCTCGATTTCGTCGGTCCGATCCGCTCGTGCCGTGAACAGGACGTCAACCTCGTCGGCGAGTTCAACCGGGCGGTGTTCGCCTGCTCCGGCGGCAATGCCGGCAACCTCAACCTCCTCCGCAACTCCGATCTGCTGCTGATCACCGAAGGCATGGGGCCAGGGTGGGAACTCGACCCGAAGAAGAGCCGGCCGCACAAGACCCACGCCAACACCGCACTGTTGCGATCCAACGCCAGCCCCGACCGCACCGGCCCGGCTCAGCAATACCATTATCGCAGCGTCGGCGAGGCGGCAACTGCAGGCGACCCGATGACCGGCTTCGATCTGGCGATCCAGCAGGTCCACGCCTCATGGCGCTACGATGCTCCGTCCGACCAGTACCTGCGGTCGCAGGACGGCGGTCCGCACAGGCTCGCCGACGGCAAGCAGGTCACATCGGACAACGTCATCGTGCTGTGGCTCGACTACAACCCGAGCCACACCGACGGACGCTCGCCAGACGGCCAGACAACGGGCAGCGGAGACGCCTTCGTGTTCACCGGCGGACGGATGATCACCGGTTCGTGGAAGCGCGATGACCGCCTCAACCCGTTCTCGATCCTTGACGCCTCCGGCAACGCGGTGCTGCTGAAGCCTGGCAGGACGTTCATCGAACTGCCGAACAGCGGCAAGGGCGCCTTCCCCGGCACCACCGACAACCTCACACCCGTCAATTGACGATCGACACCAGGTAATCACCAACGAGTTCCCCCGACGTGACCAAACGCTCGCCGTAATCGGCGGGGCTGAGCGTGAATGACCCGGATACGATTGAGTCATGACTGAACAGGCTGGTTCCGAAAGGCGTGCGACTGGCACGTTCCCGGTGAAACGTGGACTCGCAGAAATGTTGAAGGGCGGCGTCATCATGGACGTCGTCACCCCGGAGCACGCCAAGATCGCCGAAGACGCTGGCGCGTGTGCAGTCATGGCGCTCGAGCGCGTGCCTGCCGACATCCGTCGTGACGGCGGTGTCGCCCGGATGAGCGACCCCGAGATGATCGACGGCATCCAGGCCGTCGTCAGCATCCCGGTGATGGCCAAGGCGCGTATCGGCCACTTCGTCGAAGCGCAGATCCTCGAAGCGCTCGGCGTCGATTTCGTCGACGAGTCCGAGGTGTTGACACCGGCCGACGAGGCGCACCACATCGACAAATACGCCTTCAAGGTGCCGTTCGTCTGTGGTGCCACCAACCTCGGCGAAGCACTTCGGCGTATCAGCGAGGGTGCATGCATGATCCGCTCCAAAGGGGAAGCCGGCACGGGAAACATCGTCGAGGCCGTCCGTCACCTGCGTTCGATTCTCGGTGACATCCGCAAGCTGACGACCGCCGATTCCGCCGAGCAGTTCGAATGGGCCAAGCGCCTGCAGGCGCCGCTCGGCCTCGTCCAGGAGATTGCCGAGACCGGCAAGCTGCCCGTACCGTTGTTCTGCGCAGGGGGCATCGCCACTCCGGCCGATGCAGCACTGGCGATGCAACTCGGCGCAGAGGCGGTCTTCGTCGGTTCCGGCATCTTCAAGAGCGACAACCCGGCGCCACGAGCCCAGGCGATCGTCGAGGCGACTACACACTTCCGCGATCCGCAGATCCTTGCCAAGGTCAGTCGTGGCCTCGGTGCGCCGATGACCGGTATCGGCATGGACGAAGAGTTCGTCAAGCTGGCAGAACGCGGCTGGTAGTACGGTGACGCTCATGTCCGGCGATCAGAGGCCTCCAGGTGCACGACCCGCTCCCCGGCACGATGGACGAAACGGTGAACGAGACCGCTCCACTGCGCATCGGTGTGCTTGCTCTGCAGGGCGCGTTTGCGGCCCACGTTGACACGCTGACCCGTCTCGGGGCCACCGCCTCCGAGGTCCGCACACCGCGAGACCTGTCCAGCCTCGACGGTCTCGTGATGCCAGGCGGCGAGTCGACGACGATGTCGAAACTGCTGACCTCATCGGGGCTGTTCGACGACCTGAAGGGGATGATCAGCGACGGCTTCCCGGTCTTCGGAACCTGCGCAGGGATGATCCTGTTGGCCACGGAGGTGCTCGACGGGCGGCCCGACCAGCGCTGGTTCGGGGCAATCGACATCACCGTCCGGCGCAACGGCTACGGACGCCAGGTCGATAGTTTCGAGTCGGATCTCGACGTGATCGGCCTCGACAGCCCGTTTCATGCGGTGTTCATCCGGGCGCCGCTCGTCACAACTTTCGGCGACCACGTCCAGGTACTCGCCACATACGACGACCACGTGGTCGTCGCCAGGCAGGGCAATATCATCGTTGCTGCGTTCCATCCAGAACTGACCGACGACGGTCGTTTGCACGCGCAATTCCTGCAGGCCGTTGCGGTCGGCAGCCAGTAGTAGGGGGTACAGCAATGTCAGGCCACTCCAAATGGGCGACGATCAAACACAAGAAGGGCGCCGCCGACAAGGCGCGTGCCAAGATCTTCGCCAAGATCGCCAGGCAGATCGAAGTGTCGGCGCGAGAGGGCGGCGGGGACCCGAGCATCAATGCGACGTTACGGACGATGGTCGGCAAGGCGAAATCTGCGCAGATGACGAACGAGGGAATCGACCGGGCTATCAAGCGCGGCATCGGTGCTGACGACGGCAGGACCTATGAGGCGATCATGTACGAAGGCTACGCGCCTGGCGGTATCGCGCTGATGATCGACGTATTGACCGACAACCGCAACCGCACCGGTGCCGAGATCCGCAACATCTTTTCCAAGTTGGGCGGCTCGTTGGCGGAGCCGGGCGCCGTCGGTTGGCAGTTCCACCGACGCGGCGTGGTCTACGTCCCCGGCACTGCGGATGAGGACGAACTGATGCTGGCAGCGCTCGATGCCGGCGCCGAGGACGTCTCACGCGATGGCGAGGACTGGCGAGTCACCTCGGAGCCGTCCGTCGTCTTCGACGTCAAGGCAGCGCTCGAGGCGTCGGGTTTTGTCGTCAACTCCGCAGAGTCGACGATGCTCTCCGACAACACCATCGAAGTCGAAGACGCTGACGTCGCCAAGAAGATCCTGCGGGTCGTCGATGCGCTCGAGGACAACGACGACGTCCAAGATGTGTTCTCGAACTTCGACATCAGCGAAGAAATCCTCGAATCAGTGGGAGACTGAGGACATGACACTCGCCATCGGAGCCAAGGCCCCGGAATTCACGTTGCCGGGTACCGGGGACAAGCGATATTCACTCAGTGACTACGCCGGCAAGACCGTCGTGCTCGTGTTCTATCCCGGCGACGACACGCCCGTGTGTACGAAGCAGTTGAACTCGTACAACAACGACCTCGACGAGTTCGAGCAACTCGACGCCCAGGTGTTGGCGGTTTCGGCGCAGGACGTGAGCAGTCACGACAAGTTTTCGGAGAAGCACGGTTTCAAGTTTCCGCTGCTGGCAGATACCGACAAGGCAGTGGCAGGGCTCTACGGAACGCTCGGACCACTCGGCTTCCCGCGTCGCAGCGTGTTCATCATCGATGGCAAGGGAATCGTCCGCTACGCCCACCGGGCGATCGCCGGGCTGACCTTCCGTCCGGTCGCCGAACTCGTCGAAGCCGTGAAGGCAGCCTTGATCAGCTGATCCGCCACTTGCGAACGCAGACAGGTTATTGTCGTACGCGTGTTCGTGTCAGACCTCAATCCGAATCGAGTGATGGGCATCGATCCGGGCCTGACCCGATGCGGGTTTGCCTGTATCGACGCAGCGACGCCGACGAAACTGAAGGCGCTGACGATGGGCGTCATCCGTACGCCACCGACGACACCGCTGCCGCAGCGCCTGGCGATGCTCCGCGACGAACTCGCCGCACTGATCGCCGAATACCGGCCGGGCGTCGTCGCTGTCGAACGGGTCTTCTTCCAGGTCAACGTGCGCACGGCGATGAGTACCGGTCAGGCGAGTGGCTTGGCACTGGCAGAGGCGGCTTCAGCAGGTTGTGACGTCGTGCAATACACGCCGACAGAAGTGAAGAGTACGGTCGCCGGATGGGGCGCCGCCGGAAAGGAAGCGGTACAGCGCATGGTTCAGGCCCGACTCGGTCTGGCGGTGTTACCGTCACCGGCCGATGCGGCAGACGCCGCAGCATTGGCGTTGTGCCATCTGGCGAGGGCACCGATGAACGCAAGTGTTGCTCGGGCCGCAGCAACAGGAGTCCGCAGATGATCGGCTCACTCAGAGGTGTCGTCCTCGAACGCCTTACCAGCGGGCAGGTGCTGCTCGAGGTCAGCGGAGTCGGCTACCTCGTGATGGTGACGCCACGAACGCTTGCCGAACTCGAACCCACATCACACGGATTCCTCTATGTCCATCATCACATCCGTGAGGATGCGCAGACGCTGTTCGGGTTCTTGACCCGCGAAGAACGACAGACGTTCGATGTGCTGGTGGCGACACACGGTATCGGCCCGGCGCTGGCGCTGGCAATCCTCGGAACCTATTCGCCGATGGCGCTGTTCGACGTCGTGGCCAGTTCCGATCTGGCGGCGCTGACGCTCGTGCCCGGTGTCGGTAAGAAGACGGCGGAACGACTGCTGATCGAATTGAAGAACCGCCTCTCGATCCCGGTGCTCGACAACGGCGGAGTGTCGTCATCCGGCACCGGCAACTCCGTCGTCGGCGATGTTCGCGAAGCGTTGACCGGTCTCGGTTACGGCCACGACGAGATCCGCGACACCCTTCGGGAACTGCCGTCCGATACCGACGCCTCCACATTGTTGCGGAGCGCGCTGGCGTTGCTCGGAGCCCGACGTGCGTGACGAGATATCCGATCCGGCGATCACATCAGCTCGCGAAGAAATCGAGGAAACGGGTCTTCGACCGCGGGCGCTCGCCGATTTCGTCGGCCAGCGTGAACTCAAAGAGCATCTACAGATCGTTCTCGAAGCTGCCCGCCGCCGCAACCAAGCTGTCGACCACATCCTCCTCGCCGGGCCGCCTGGACTCGGCAAGACGACGCTCGCCAGCATCGTCGCCGCCGAGATGGGGGTGCACATTCATGTCACGTCCGGTCCCGCCCTCGAACGGGCAGGCGACCTCGCCGCCATCCTGACGAAATTGGGCGAGGGCGACGTCTTGTTCATCGACGAAATCCACCGCCTGTCACGTTCGGTCGAAGAGATCCTCTACCCGGCGATGGAGGATTTCCAGATCGACATCATCGTCGGCAAGGGGCCGGCAGCATCCTCGATCCGCTTGACGCTGCCGCCGTTCACGCTCGTCGGTGCCACCACCAGAACCGGAATGATCACCGGGCCGCTGCGAGACAGATTCGGCCTCGTCGCCAGACTCGACTACTACGACGACGACGAGTTGGAACTGATCGTCACCCGCACCGCCGGGATCCTCGAGGTCCCGATCGAGACAGAGGGTGCGTGGGAGATCGCCAGACGCAGCCGAGGGACACCGCGTATCGCCAACCGTCTGCTTCGTCGTGTCCGTGACTTCTCCGAGGTCCGTCACAACGGCTCGATCGACGTCGATATCGCCCGCAATGGGCTCAAACTGTTCGGGGTCGACGCCGAAGGGCTCGACAAGGTCGACAGAGCAATCCTCAAGGCGATGATCGTGCAGTTCGGCGGGGGACCGGTCGGGCTGTCGACGTTGGCGATCAGCGTCGGTGAGCAACCGGAAACGGTCGAGGACATGTACGAACCGTTCCTCATCCAACAGGGGATGATCGCCCGCACCCCACGGGGACGAGTGGCGATGCCTGCTGCCTGGGCACACCTCGGCCTTGCCTTGCCCGCCACGCGAAACAATGCAGTGCCCGGGCTCTTCGACTGACTGCGAAACGACTACTACACCGAGATCGACACCGAGATCGACACCGAGACGATCTCGACTTCGAGATGGTCGTCACCGGCACAGTGCCGGTGGACTTCACCGCTGCGGTCGACCCGCAACGCCCTTCGGACGGCGTCGAGCGCTATCGTTCGCCTATGGCGATTCCCAAGGTCTGCGGCATCGAGACGGAGTACGGCATCGTCGTCCGCAACGGAGATTCCAACCCGATTTCGGCATCGTCGCTCCTCATCAACGCCTACGTCGCCAAGTACCAGCGCAAGGTCGGCTGGGACTTCGAGGACGAACACCCTGGCCAGGATGCACGCGGGTTCGGGCTCACCGAGTCGTTCCCCCCGGAGATCGAAACGCACCTCGTCAACACCGTGCTGACCAACGGTGCCCGTTACTACGTCGACCACGCCCACCCGGAAATCTCGACGCCGGAGTGCGTCGACGCCTTGGAGATCGTGCGATTCGATCGGGCGGCAGAGGAGATCGTCCGGCTGTCGATGGAAGCATCCAAATCGATCCTCGCCGCTGGTGCCGAGCTCGTCGTCTACAAGAACAACTCCGACGGCAAGGGCAACAGTTACGGCTGCCACGAGAACTACCTGGTCGCCAGGGAGACGCCGTTCGGACGGATCGTCACGCAGCTCACGCCACACTTCGTCAGTCGGCAGATCTTCTGCGGTGCCGGCAAGGTCGGCTGCGAGCTTCCGGGACTCGGCGTCAAGGACGTGCCATTCCAATTGAGCCAGCGGGCCGACTTCTTCGAGGAGGAGGTCGGGCTGGAGACGACGATGAAACGGCCGATCATCAACACGCGGGACGAGCCCCACTGCGATCCGCAGCAGTACCGGCGCCTGCACGTGATCGTCGGCGATGCCAACATGAGCGAAGTCGCGACGTACCTCAAGGTCGGCACCACCTCGATCGTCCTGGCGATGATCGAAGACGATCAGCTCGGCACCGACCTGATCCTCGCCAATGCTGTCGCCTCGATCCGCCACGTCAGCCACGACACGTCACTGACCCAGCTGATTCCGCTGCGCAACGGCACTCGCCTGACGGCTCTCGAACTGCAATGGCGACTGCTCGAACAGGCGCACAAGTATGAGAGGGCCTTCGGTCTCGTCTGTGTCGGCGAGGCCGTCGGCGCCGACGTGCTCCGCCGCTGGGAGGCGGTGCTCAGCGGGCTGGAAGCCGACCCGACGACCGTCGCCGGCCAGGTCGACTGGGTCGCCAAGAAACGACTCGTGGACGGCTACCGCGACCGACACGGACTCGAGGTCGACGATGCCCGACTGAAGGCGCTCGATCTGCAGTACCACGACATGCGAACGGACAAATGCCTCGCGCTGCGAGCCGGGCTCGAGCGGATGATCGGCATCGACGACGTCACGACAGCGATCACCGAACCGCCACACACGACACGTGCATATTTTCGAGGCAAGTGCCTGCAGAAGTTCCCGAACGAGGTCGTCGCCGCCAACTGGGACTCGATGGTCTTCGATATCGGCAGGGACCCTCTCAGGCGGGTACCGATGATGGAACCGCTACGCGGCACCGCGGCCCATGTGGGTACAGTGATCGAAGAGAGCAAAACCGCAACCGAACTGCTGGCCCGCCTCGGGTCGTAAGGCAACGGCGAAGGAGACGAGCACGATGGCAGAGCGTACGCAAAAACAGAAACCGGCACCGGCCAAGACCGAAGAGGTCGTCGAGGAAGCCCCGGCAGCTTCCAAGCAGGGTGACAAGTTGAAGGCGGAGTTGGATGACCTGCTCGACGAGATCGACGGTGTTCTCGAATCCAACGCAGAGGATTTCGTCAAGTCGTATGTCCAAAAGGGCGGCCAGTAGGACGACGTCAGCGCGTCGGCGTTGCATCGACCGCGCGGCGCTAACCTCGGCCACACTTATGACGATGCCCCGTTTCACGCCTGGCGACGATCCCGGTTCGAACTTTCCGGCAATGATGCGCCGGCTCGGACTCGAACCGTTCAACAGCATTCATGCCGACAGTTCGCTGGCCGTCCCGCATGCCACGACCTGCGTCGCCGTGCGCTACGCCGATGGCGTGGTGATGGCTGGGGACCGTAGGGCGACCAGTGGCAATCTCATCTCCCATCGCACGATGGAGAAGGTTGCCCAGGCTGATCGTCACAGTGCCGTCGCTATTGCCGGTACGGCGGGTCCAGCGATGGAGATGGTCAAGCTGTTCCAGTTGCAGTTGGAGCACTACGAAAAAGTCGAAGGCCAGGCGCTGAGCCTCGACGGCAAGGCCAACCAGTTGTCGGCGATGGTGCGCGGTAACCTCCCTGCAGCCATGCAGGGAATGGTCGTCGTCCCGATCTTCGCCGGATACGACCTACTCAGTGACGTCGGCAGGCTGTTCACCTACGACGTGACCGGCGGCCGCTACGAGGAAACCGAATACGTCGCCACTGGCTCTGGGAGCCTGCATGCAGGCACCGTCATCAAACTCGGGTTCCGTGAAGGTCTCAGCCGGGACGAGGTCGTCAACCTCGTGCTGCGGGCATTGTGGGAGGCCGCAGATGCGGATTCGGCGACGGGCGGGCCCGACGTACGCAGGGGCATCTATCCCGTCGTCGCCACGATTGCTGCGGAGGGATATGTACGCCTCGACGACGAAGAACTGAAGACTCGGTACGAAACGATCATTGCCGAGGCAACCCGCTCATGAGCATGCCCTACTACGTCTCACCGGAACAGGTCATGAAGGACCGAGCCGACTATGCCCGCAAGGGCATCGCGCGCGGTCGGGCACTCGTCGGTGCGATCTATGCCGATGGCGTCGCCATCGTTGCGGAGAATCCGTCGAACACGTTGCGCAAGGTCAGCGAGATCTATGACCGCATCGCCTTCGGTGGCGTCGGGCGTTACAACGAATTCGACCAACTCCGCGTCGCCGGCGTTCGTGCCGCCGACCTCAAGGGCTACCAGTACTCGCGTCACGACGTCGACGCCCGCAGCCTGGCGAACAACTACGCCCAGATCCTCGGACAGATCTTCACCCACGAGATGAAGCCGATGGAGATCGAGATCCTCGTCGCCGAGGTCGGCAGGACCGGGATGCCGGAGCAGCTGTTCCACATCCTCTACGACGGCACCGTGATGGACGAGAAGCGTTTCAGCGTGCTCGGTGGCGATGCCGACGCGATCACCGGACGGATGAATTCGACGTGGACCGCTGGCGCTTCGCTGAAGGCAACGCTCTCGACGGTCACCGCAGCGCTCGGCGGCCCCGAACGCTCGTTGAAAGCGGAAGATCTCGAAGTCGCCCTGCTTACCCGCCTCAACGGACGCCGCTGTTTCCAACGTCTGACCGACGAGCAGGTCGCCCTGCTCCTGCTTGCAGAGCCAGCCGCCGAGTCGCCTGCGACCGACGAGTCGGGTCTCGAGTCGGGCAGTCCCACCGAATCTGGCGACACATCCGAGTCATCCGAGTCGACCGAAGCTGCGGAGCCGACTCCGTCCTCCGGGCCCGTCGAGCTGGCCGGCGACGAGCATTCTGATTCGCCGCCGATCTCCGAGGCAGACCCCATCTGACCATCATCTGACCATCATCTGACCATGGTCAGTTGTTGCGCAGGATCGCCAACACGGCGGCGGCGGGCAACGGCCGAAACCATTTCACATCGTCAGTCGTCAGGTGGGTGACGTCGCGGTACAGCAGGATGTTGCCGATGATCCCGACTTCCGACGGCACGCCCCCTCGAACGTGCCGGCAAGCGAGCGCTCCGGCAGCAGTCGTGTGCGCCCATCGGCAGTGGTCTCGCTGCCTGCGCTCACGGTTGCGATCTGGGGTGCACGATTCGGCCGCCGGCCATCGTCAGAACGATGCCGATGTCGAGCAACGACGCATCGCCAGAAACGAACGGATTGCCATCGAGGACGATGAGGTCCGCCGCCAAACCGGCGCGCAGCATGCCGATTCGGTCCTCTGCGAAACTCGCCCACGCTGCATCTCGTGTGCCGTGGACGATCGCCTCCGGCAGTGCAACAACGAAATCGGGGCGGTGCGGTGCCAACGTCGGATCGCTCGGCGAACGGCGGGTCGCTGCGATGTACATGTTGTGCAACGGCAAATGTGGTGCGGTCGGCGTGTCGGTGCCGAACGCCAGAGTAGTCCCCGCTGCGAGGAATTCCTGCCAGGCGAAACCGCGATCGGCTCTGGCATCGCCGAGCATGTCCAACCAGTTGGAGAGCGTGGCGGGATCGACGTGAACGGGTTGCATCGAGGCGGTGATGCCGAGAGTTGCGAGGCGGACGACGTCGGCCTCGTCGACGTACTCCAGGTGTTCGATCCGATGTCGGCGTCCGGATGTTCCGTTCGTGGCGATTGCCGCCTCGATTGCGTCGATCGCCGTTCGGACGGCTTGGTCGCCGATGGCATGGAGCGCAACTTGCAGACCGGCGGCGTCGGCAGCGCTGACGACCGGCACCAGCGCCTCGAGGTCCCAGATCGCGTCGGCATTGGTGCCGTTCGCGTATGGGTTGATCATCGCCGCGGTGCAACCGTCGATCGTTCCATCGACGATGATCTTGATGCCGGTCACCCGCAGAACATCGCTCGCGTATTCCGACGCCAATCCGCTGGCCGCAATCACCTGCTGCAGTTCATCAGCGCTGTCGCCGGATCGGTGGATCAGTACATGTCCGATGATCCGGACTGTCAGTTCGTCGCGTTCGGCGAGACGCGCCATCGACGCCAGCATGTGGCGATCGAGCGCCATGTCGACAGCTGTCGTGACACCGGCCTCGTTGTACGCAGTGATCGCCGCTGAGACATAGCCGTCGCGCGTCGCATCATCGACTCTGGCCAAGAGTGGCCACACCATCGTCACACTGGCATTCTCCAACAGATGGCCTGTCGCCTCACCAGTCGCTTTGTCTCGGACGATCCTGCCGCCGATCGGATCCGGGGTGTCGTTGGTGATCCCGAGCTCGTCGAGGGCCGCCGAGTTGACCCAGGTTGCGTGGAAGTCGTTCGCCTCGAGATATGCGGGCTGGTCCGCGAAGAGATCGTCGAGCAGTTGTTTGTGGGGCAGCCCACCTGGCAGCGCTGAGTACAGCCAGCCCATCCCGAGAATCCTCCGTGCCAGCGGGTTGGCAGCCGCCCATTCCTGCAACAGTTCGCGGATCGCCCCGATGTCTCCAGCTCGACGAAGCTGCGCCTTCAACAGGCCGTCTCCGGTCATCATCAGATGGGCGTGGGCATCGACGAATCCAGGCAGCACGACGCCGCCGGAGATATCAACGACGGTTGCTCCCGGTCCCGCATGGATGCGTGCCTCATCGGCACTCCCGACGAACGCAATGAGCCCGTCCTCGACAACCACTGCTTGCGCCCACGGTTGTTCCGGATCGCTGGTGAATACGGGACCACCGGTGAACAGCTGTCGAGGTGTCTGCATGGCGACCGAGGTTAGGCGCCGGCACCGCACTGGCGTCGGCTCACGAAACGCTCGTCGTTACAGCGCACCGGCAGTCCGCAACCGATCGATGTCGTCCCACGAATATCCGATCTCCAACAGCACCTCCTCGGTGTGTTGGCCGAGTTCGGGTGCCGGGGCACCCACGAACGTCGGCGTATCGCTGACACCGATCGGCGAGCCGACGACGCGCACGCTCTCGCCGCCGTCATTCACCGCGTTGGCGAAGTAGCCGTTGATCCACGTCTGCGGGTCGTCGACCACCTGCGCGTAGTTGCGAACTGGAGCGAAGCGTTGGCCCGTCGGAGCGAGCACAGCGCACCAGTCCGATGTGGTCCTCTCGGCGAAGACCTTGTCGAGTTCGGCGAACAGCAGCGCCTTCTTGGCTTCGGTCAGCAGACCTGCATTCAACCGGACATCGTCGAGTAGCTCCGGATGGCCGATCGCTCCGAAGAACAACGGTCGGTCGGTCACCCCGACGATTGCAATCCAGCCATCCGACGTCGGGAAGATCCCGTACAACCCTGGAATCAGCGGGTTGCTGCGGTTTGCTCTACCCGGGAGCTGTCCGCTCATCAGATAGTACGAGTACTCGCTCGCCTGTGCCCATATCTGACTGCCGAGCAGCGAGACGTCGACGCGCTGTCCCCGGCCGGTCCTGCCCCTGGCGACGAGTGCGGCGAGGGCACCGGAGACGATGTTCTGCGAAGCAATGTGGTCGGCAATAGTGCTGGCGACGGGCGTCGGTGCTTCCCCGTCCTTGCCGGTCCTGTTGATCATCCCGGCGCTCGCCTGCGCCGAGAGATCAGCGCCGGCGCGGCCGGAGTCTGGGCCGAGCGGACCGAATGCCGATCCTGAGCAGTAGACG
>JAYTOR010000174.1:0-1861 GCA_043747685.1 Actinomycetota bacterium | reverse complement strand
CCGGCAAGCGCCGCGTCGCGGGCCGATTCGGCAACGCCGAGCGCCCGCTGCAGCGCCCCGATCTCCGATTCACGCTGCTCTCGACCCTCGACTGCCTGCGCCAACCGCTGACGAGCGGTGACGCTCGCAGTTTCGGCCTCGGCCAGTTGGCGGCTCAAACGCTTGATCGTCTCGTCGCGCTGGCGCATCGTGCGTTCCAAGGCGGCCCGGCGACCGCGCTCGGCTTCGATCGATGCGCGGAGCGAGGCCAGTTCCGCTGCCGCCTTGGCTGCGTTGTGTTCGCCAGCCTCGCGCCGGCGACGTTCGGCTTTGGTGAGCGCTGCCGGTTCGCGTGAGCGACCCTCACGATCCCCGACCCGCTCGGATTCTCCGCCCTCGGAGGCGAGCTGTTCGGATGATTCACCGCTGTGTCCCCGGACGAGATCGAGCATCGCCCTGCGCCATCCCGCTGGACGGTTCAGCCAGAGCATCCCTGTAGGACCGACCAATTCAACTGTGGCGATGGTGCTCACACGCCTGCGGAACTCGACGTCGTCGTTCAGCACAGCACGGATGGCGCCGAACGCCGATGACGGAGCACGTTGAAACCGCAGGAACGGGCGTATCGACGGGGACGCAGCGACAGGAGGCCTCGTTCTCGCACCGGCGGAGGCGACGGCGAGCGCCAGATCGAGGCTCCGGCGTAGGACCTCATCGCTGACCTCGGCGAGGTCGGCGAGGTCAGCGTCGTCAGAGGGTTCGGCGTCGTCAGCGAGGTCAGCGTCGTCACCACGTTCATCTGCAACGTCATCGTCGGCGACCGAATCGGACACCTCACTCAACTTCCTCAACTCGCTTCGACTGTCGCACCTGCGTGGTCGATGCGCAGGACGATCGCCGCACCGTCGGCCGGAAGTTCGGCAGCGATCGCCTCTGCGCGTTCTGGCGAGCACAGCGCTGCAACCGTCGGACCGGATCCGGACAGCCACGAGCACCAGGCCCCTGCATCGAGCGCCGACTGCATGGCGATGCGAGATGGCTCTGCCTGTGCCAGCCGCACGTCCTGGTGCAGTTTGTCGGCGGTCGCCAGCCGCAAGACGGCGACATCGCCGGCACCGAGGGCAGCAATGAGCAACGCCACTCGACCGATGTTGAACGTGGCGTCGGCGAAACTGACCATCGCCGGCAGCGCGGCACGAGCGGCGTCCGTCCTGGTCGTGAACGAAGGGATCCAGACGACGACAGCAGGATCGAACGCCATCCGTAACGGAATCGCCCGGCCGCCGGCAGTTGCGACGACGCCACCGAACAGTGATGCTGCGACGTTGTCGGCATGGTCTTCGAGTTCGGTCGTCACTGCCAGGACGTCGTCGTAGGCAGCCACGAGTTGCTCGTGGACGTCGTCGCCATCGCTTCCTTCGAGATGGGCTGCTATGGCCCCTGCGACACGTACGGCACCGCTGTATCCAAGTCCCCGACCCATCGGAATATCGCTCCGGACCCAGATCGGGCGCATGCCCCCACTGCGTGCGAAGGCGATCGCCGCTGGATGATGTTCGTCGGCGACCCTGGCACCGTCCGGCAGCCCGTGATCGACGAATCCAACCTCGGCATATCGCGACACGGCCATGCCGAGCGCATCGAAACCGGGACCCATGTTGGCCGAAGAAGCTGGCACCCGGATGATCACGCTGATGTGCTCGCCTGCTCGGCCGCTGCCGCCTGCTCGGCCGTTGCCGCCTGCTCGGCCGCTGCCACCTGATCGGCTTTTGCCGCCTGTGACGTCGTGATCAGCAGGTCGAGCGCCAGCGAAGCCCTGCCGGTGTCGATCGAGTCAGCGGCCATCGATATCCCGACGCCGAGATCGTCGACAACGCCAGCG
>JAYTOR010000173.1:0-3822 GCA_043747685.1 Actinomycetota bacterium | reverse complement strand
GCAGGCCGTCAACGCCGGAGTCGTGTTGGCCGTACCGCAGGGTGTCGATTCACCGACCAGCTGGCACGTCGACGGTTCCTTCGGCGACAACGACTTCATCGATGCGCTGCTCCGCCAACTGACCTCGGCGTCCTGCATCGATCGGGCGAACGTCTGGCTCGCCGGTTTCAGCGCTGGATCAGCCTTCACCGGCGTCTACGGCTGCGCGCACGCCGCACAGTTTGCCGGCCTGGTGATGGTGTCCGGGCTCCCCCCGGCGATCTGCCCCGACAAGAACAGCCCGATCATCCAGATCAGCCATGGCCTCGCCGACCAGGTTGTCCCGTTCAACGGGGGCGACCAGGTCGTCGGCAACTCAACGGTCCACCTCGACCCGGTGCCGATCTCAGCGGCGGCATGGGCGGCGAGGGCGGGATGCGCGGTCAGCGCAGCAGTCGCTCTCGTTGGCGAGGCCAGCAACGCCTCGACGTGGAGCGGTTGTACCCGCGGTCAGACGGTGTCCCTCGTCGCTGTCACCGGACTCGGCCACGCCTGGCCCGGCGCGCCCGCCCCGGCTGGCCAAGCCGCCACCGTTCCCGTCGTCGATCCCGGTTGCGTTGCGCTGAAGACGATGACCAATTCCCCGGACGATGTCGACGCCGCCTGCCTCTTCCCGGCCGGCTGATCTCGAGCGGTTGAGCACTCATGCAGTCGCTGTCGGGAGACGTCGTAGTGCGTGCTCTTTCCGCCGACAGCGACCCCGCTCAGCGGTCTATGCGTCGCCAATGCCTGGAAGCCGAGTGAGACAAGCAGCTTTGCAGACCCGGCGTCCGAGGGATTCGGCATCACGAAGATCCCGAGCTGATGGAGTTCGAGGAATGCGGAGCGGCGGGACTGGGCTGATTCGGTCGTGACGCCGTGGACGGTACAACGTTGTATCGATGCAGCGTTCGGGGGAATACTGCGTGGATGGCCGAGGAGAATGCTGTACTGCGAATCGCTGCCGAACTGGGCGTTCCCTTCAACATCGTCGAGTGCGATCCGGCGCTCGCCGACACCGCAGAGTTCTGCGCAGCGTACGGCTACGAGATGACTGATTCGGCGAACGCGATCGTCGTCGTCGGCAAGTCTGACCCTCGCCGCTACGTGTGCTGCGTGGTGCTGGCAACGACGCGACTCGACGTCAACGGCACCGTCAGACGGTTGCTCGGAACGAAGAAGGCCTCATTTGCTCCTGCAGCGGAGACTGCCGAGCTGACCGGTATGGCGATCGGCGGTGTCACACCGTTCGGTCTCCCGGCCGAAGTTCCTGTCTGGATCGATGCCAGGGTGATGACTCGCACCATGATCGTGCTCGGCGGGGGTACCCGCGACTGCAAGATCGTCGCTGCACCGCAGATCCTCACAGCGATTTCCGGCGCAATGGTCCTCGAAGATCTCGCCCTGGAACTACCGGCGACGTCGGGCTGAACGCCGAAGAGCACGTATGCAGCGAAGCCAGGATCGGCCGGAATCAGCCGAGCATTGCGCCCGAGCGATGGAGGTCGCGAAGTAGCGAGATCTCGGCACCGTGGTGGACGACCTCGCGCTGTGCGTGCAGTACGTGATCGAAGAAAGTGCTCGTGGCGAACTGGCCCCATGACTCGCCGAGCAACTCGAAGAACTGCTCCGGTGTCCGGCTGACGACGAGATCGTAGAAGTTCGTCCATGCCTTCGTGAGCAGCTCTGCGGCCTCGGCCGAGTCGGCGACCCACGACTTCCCAGTGAGCGTGACACCTGTCGTCCCGTTGCCGAGACGGCTGGCGTAGCCGTCGAGGCAGTCCACCGCGATGTGCCACATGCGCCAGGCGATCGTCGTCACCGGCGCAGGACCAGGATCGCGGGCCGACCAGTCGACTTCGATCAACCCGTCGTCGCCCGAGAAGATCGTCCAACAGTTCAGCGCAGGCTCCCACAGATACTCCGCCTGTGTCAGACCGGCGAGACCTTGCGTGACCTGCGCCCACGTCTGGTCGAGCGTCTCGATGGTGCTCGCGCGAACGGCGACGGCGGTCGAATCGGTCATCGCCGCAACATACCGCAGCCGTCGCGTGCGCGGAACGACACGTGTCGCTCGCTCCGATCGTCAACGCCACCGGGTTCCAGCGAGCGGCGGAGGTGGAGGCGGCCGACCTAGAGGCCTTCGAACTCGGCGCGTTTGGGGCCGAGGTAGCCGAACAGGAACGCCCCGACCTTGCGCATCTGGATCTCCTCGGAGCCTTCGGTGATGCGGTAGCGGCGGTGGTGGCGGTAGATGTGCTCGAACGGCTTGTGGCGTGAGTAGCCGATGCCACCGTGGGTCTGCATCGCCTGGTCTGCGGCTTCGCAGCACAGGCGGTTGGCCCAGAAGTTGCACATCGACACCTTGTCGGACAGCTCCCACTCGATCTGTTTGTGCGGCATGCGGTCCATCTCCCACGCCGTCTTGCGGATCAACAGCCGCAACGCTTCTGCTTGCGTGTGCAGCTCGATCAGCGGCCACTGGATCGCCTGGTTAACGGCGAGCGGCTTGCCGAACGGCTTGCGGGTACGTGCGTATTTGACGCTCTCGTCGATGCAGTAGACCGCAGCGCCCAACGACGACGCGGCCTGGCGGATGCGGTTCTGGTGGACGAAGCTCTGACCGAGGCTGAGGCCGTTGTCGATCTCACCCCAGTAGAAGTCTTCCGGGATCCACACGTCGGTGATCGACACGCGGGGGTGGTCGGTCGGCATGTTGAACGTCCACAGGTACTCCTCGACCTTGAACCCCGGCGTGTCGGCAGGGACGATGAACGTCGTGATGCCCCTCGCGTCACCGTCCTTGCCGCTGGTGCGGGCGAACACCATGCAATGCGTTGCGACGTGCATGCCGGTCGTCCACATCTTCTCGCCGTTGATCAGCCAGCCGGGCTTGCCGTCGCGGTCCTGGCGGACGGCTTTCGTCTCCATGAATGTGGCATCGGAGCCGTGGTTCGGTTCGGTCAGACCGAACCCGGTTCTCAGCTCCCCGGCCATCAGCGCCGGGGCATAGCGCTCGTACTGATCTGGCGTGGCGAATTCCTTGAACAACACGATGAACGGGTTGTTGCCGACGATCGAGTGCTCGTTCTGCAGGTCGTTGTGCAGGCCGAGCCCTTTCGACGCGAGGTGCTCACGGATGACGGCCAGCCACAATTGTGAGCCGTCCTTGCCGCCGAGTTCCTTCGGCCAGGCGAAGCGCAGATGGCCCGCCTTGTCGGCCTTGTCGCGAGCGACACCGAGCAGTTCCTCCCACTCCTTCTTCGGCAACCCCCCGGCCTCCCAGTCGGTGCGTTCGTATTCGCGTCGATGGTCGAAGTACTTGATGTTGTCGTTCTCGTTCTCGAGCGGCTTGATCTCGTCCTCGATGAACTGGTCGAGTTCGTCGAGGTAAGCCTGCAGATCGGCGGGGATGTCGAAGTCCATGGTTCAATCCTTGGTGTGAATGGCGGGGTTGCCGGTGGCGAGCTTGTAGGCGCCATAGTTCGGTTGGTCGACGGCGAGTTTCTCGAGCGCCGTTCGAAAGAGGTGGTCGAGCAGGCCCGGCGTCGAGACGTCCATCTCGCCGGAGGTGATGCCCAGACAGAGCGCGCTGTTGAGTGACTCGAGATCACCGGACGAACCGAGTAGGGCACCGAGGCGCCCGAGTTCAGCGGCATCGCTCGCCGGTTTCAGGGTGAACTCGCGTCTGACGAGTTCGAGTGCGCTCAGCGTCACACGCATCTCGAAGATCGCCCGTCCTTCAAGCGTCGGCAGCAGCCGATTGCGCAGATGACCGATGACCGTGTCGAGGACGTCGATCGC
>JAYTOR010000172.1:0-6011 GCA_043747685.1 Actinomycetota bacterium | reverse complement strand
GACGCCGTACGGTCAGCCGACGCCGACGCCGTACGGTCAACCGACGCCGACGCCGTATGGTCAGCCGACGCCGTACGCGCCGGGCGGCGCTCCGTCCGTCGCTCCGACGGACCAGTGGTATCCGCCAGGTCCCGGCACGACCTACACCCCGAACATCGGCGGACTGCCGCCCGGCGGGGCAACACCACCTCCGAACTATGTCGCCGAGCCGTCCAAGAAGAAGCGCGGCAAGCTGATCGCCGCGCTCGGCACCGTCGTCGTGCTCGTCGCCGCCGGCACATTCACCGTTGTCCAGTTGACCGGCAGCACCAACGATGGCGGGGCTGCAACCCCTGAGGCCGCCGTGCAGCAGTTCTTCACATCCGTCAACAAAGAAGACGCTCTCGGAGCCCTCGACATGGTGCTACCGGGCGAGCGCTCGACGTTCCTGCAGCCGCTGAAGGACATCGCCACTCAATTGCAGCGCGTCGACGTGCTCGACAAGACGGCAGACCTCAGCAAGATCGGCGGCATCGACATCAATGTCACGCTGACGAGCGTCAAGGCGAACATCGTCAACGGTGGCAGCGGTGGCGACGCCGATATCGCCGACGTGACGATTGCCGGCAGTGCCTCCGTCTCCGTGGCCGGTGCGAAGATCCCCATCGGTGGTCTGCTGACCGACAACGGCGTGACGGTTCCCGATGCCTCTGCACCCGACACGCCATTCGACAGTTCGACCAAGAGCAAGAGTGGCGGCTCCGTCCTCGCCGCCGTCAAGAAGGACGGTCGCTGGTACGTGTCGATGTTCTACTCGATCGCCGAAAGTGCTCGCCGTGATGCCAAGCAGGACGTGCCGGCAGCGGCAGACGCCGTGAAACCGGCTGGTGCCGCCACCCCGGAGAAGGCGATGGACGCGTTTCTCGCTGCGGCCACGAGCATCAATGTCGAGGGGATCATCGCATCGCTCAACCCGAACGAGGCCGAGGCCCTACAGCGGTATGCGCCGTTGTTCCTGGCCGACGCCAAGAGTGCGATCAACGACGCCAAGCGGAACTTCTCGATCAAGATCACCGATGCCAGCTACACCGTCAACAAGATCGACGGTACGCATGTGGGCGTCGTCCCGAAGACCTTGAACGCCACCATCACCTCGAAGAATTCGTTCGGCGACAAGCAGACGACCACCATCGAAGTCAACGACGGCTGTGTGACGGTGACGGTGCAGCGCGCCAAGCCGCAGAACTCCTGCACCATCGACGACAGCCAGATCAACGACACCGTCAAGAACAAAATCCCTTCGGGCGGCGATCCGGCGAAAGTCACGACGCTGATCGACGACATCAAGAAGGCGTTCGATGACCTCAGCGTCAAGGGCATCACCGAGACGCAGGTCGGCGGCAAGTGGTTCATCAGCCCGATCGGCACCACCTTCGACCTCACGCTCGACGTGTTGAAGGCACTCGACAAGACCGAGATCCAGACGATCATCGACGACATCAAGGCACTCAACAGCTGAGCCCATCGTTGGAGGGTCACGGCCTGGCGACGCTGGCAGCAGATGGAGCAGATGCTGCGACATCCGCTGCCAGCGATGGGTGTCTGCGACGTGATCAGTGGTTCGACATCAGGCGAACATCCGGGTACTCGAGGATGGCATCATCATCGGTGACGAGCGTCATGTCGTCCTCGGCTGCCTGGGAGATCAGCAGGCGGTCGAAGGGATCTCGGTGCAGCACCGGTATCGATGCGAGGCGTGCGCTGTGACGCCACGTCAGGTCGAGTGGCAGGAGTTGCAGTTGCTCGCGAAGGTCATCCGGCGTGTCATCCATTCGGAGTTTGCCGATCGACTGCTTGATCATCAACTCGGCCACCGTGATCGCCGAAACGAACAATTGCTGTGAGGTGTCTTCGAGCAGTGACCGAACGTCGCCATTGAGACGCTCCGGCCGATACGCGGCCAACAGGAAGATGTGCGTGTCCAGCAGGAACGCCACTAGTTGCCGAGCGGTTCTTCGAGAGCGGCGACCCACTCGTCCGGCGTCTCGTCGAAGTCGTCAGCGACCCAGATTCGCCCCGAGAACATGCCGAGGCGCCGTTTTGGTGGATCGGCGGCAGTGGCGTATTGCCCCTGCGCCGCCCATTCCGAGATGACGTCTCCGAGCGAGCGTCGCTCCTCGAAGGCCTTCTTGCGGGCCGCCTCGTAGATCCCGTCGTCGAGTACCAACGTCGTTCGCATGGGCGCATCGTAGCATTATGATGCGGCCTGCATGGCGAGCAGTACGGTGGCGCGTCAGTCGTCTTCTTTGCCGGCATGGACCGGCACCGATGTCACGACCGTGTTCGGGCGGTACAGCAGGCGGGCCTTGAGGGCGAAGGCCGACTGGTTGTGCAGCCATTGCGTCTTCCATGCCGTCACGAATTCCGGGATGACGACGGTGATGATCTCGTCCTGGTTCTCGGCATCGAGTTCGTCGAGATAGGCGAGCACGGGACCGCTCAGCTCGCGGTACGGCGACGAGATCGTGTGCAGTTCGATCGGCAGGTTGAAGTGCGCCCACGCCGTCGTCACCTCGCGTTGTTCCTCGGCGTTGGCGACGACCGACACGGCGATGAGGCGCTCCGGGGACAGCGACTTGGCGTATTGGACTGCGTCGATGACACCGCGGTTGACACTGCCGACCAGGACGACGACGAGGTGCTGATGGCGAGGCGACTTGTAGCCCTCTGTGACCTTCACGGACTGGCGGATCTGGTCGTAGTGACGCCCGATCGCCCGGAAGCCGACGACGATGAGTGGGATCAGTGCCGCCGGGATCCACGCACCCTCCGTGAACTTCGACACCACGACGATCAGGGCAATGATGCCGGTGGAGACCGAGCCGATGGCGTTGATCACGGTGCCGATTCGCCACTTCGGTTCCTTCAACCGCAAGTGGTGCCGCACCATGCCCGCCTGGCTCAGCGTGAACCCGGTGAACACTCCGAAGGCGTACAGCGGTATGAGTTTGGAGATGTCACCCTGGAAGCCGACGATCAGAATGCTGGAGACGATGGCGAGGAAGATGACGCCGTTGGAGAACACCAGGCGGTCGCCGCGGTTGGCGAACTGGCGTGGCAGGAACCCGTCCTTGGCGATGATCGACGACAGCCGTGGGAAGTCGGCGTAGGCGGTGTTGGCCGCAATGATCAAAATGGTGAAGGTGGCGATCAACGTCAGCCAGAACATCACGCCCTTGCCGTTGTAGATCCACTGCGCCATCAGCCCGAGGCCGTTGCCGTCGTGTTCGCCGCGGTACGGCTTGAGATGGGCGGCGAGCACCGAGACCCCGAGGAAGCACGATCCGAGGATCCCGCCCATCCAGATCAACGTCGTCGAAGCATTTTTCGGTTCCGGCTTCTTGAACGCCGGCACACCGTTGGAGATCGCTTCGACGCCTGACAGTGCGACAGCACCTGACGAGAAGGCCCGCAGCAGCATGAACAGGCCGAGCGACTGCGTCTGTTTGCTGATCTCGATGGCGTCCTTGGAGAGCAGGCGTTCGGGGATCGGTCCGAGGTGTTGGACGAAGACCCGATACAGCCCGCTGACAATGAGGATGATGAGCATCAGCACGTAGAAGTAGGTGGGCCCAGCGAAGATCGCTCCGGATTCCTTGAGACCGCGCAGGTTGGCGAGCGTCATCAGCAACACGCAGAGCAGACAGACCGGTACGGTCCATTTGCTGTCGAACCCGATTGCCGTCTTGATCGCCAGCACACCGCCGGCGACCGAAACGGCCACCGTGAGGATGTAGTCCACCAGCAGCGAGGCACCGGCGACGAGCGACGGGATGACCCCGAGGTTTTCGCGGCTGACGATGTACGCACCACCACCGGATGGATAGGCATGGATCGTCTGGCGATAGGACAGCACGACGATGATCATCAGCGCGCAGACGATCAAGGCGATGGGGATGATCGGTGCCCAGGCCCCATGGCCGATGTGCGCCTGAAGGAGCAGTACGACGAGAATTTCGTCGGTCGCGTATGCCGTCGAGGAGATCGCATCCGACGCAAAGACGGGCAGGGCGATCTTCTTGCTCAGCCGCTGATGGCCTTCGTCGGCGGTGGCAATCGGAGAACCGATCACGAGACGTTTCAGGGTCGCGAACATACGAGCTCCGACATTAGGCGGATCGGGGGGGCGCGTCGATGGAGGAACGATAAACCGTGCAGGTTGGTCGCAAGCCTACGGGCGATGCCTAAGATGCAGAGGTCGTAGACGGCGGTTACAGCAGTCGTAACGAAATCTCTACGGCTTGTCATCGCAGGAGGCCACGTGCACGTCATCGTTGTTGGTTGCGGGAGAGTGGGCTCGTCCCTCGCCGTGCAACTGACCCAATCAGGACACACCGTTGCGATCATCGATCGCCGCCCTGATTCGTTCAACCGCCTTCCAGCAGACTTCTCCGGCCAGACGATCTCCGGCGTCGGATTCGACCGTGATCGCCTCCTCGAAGCCGGCATCGAGCATGCTGACGCCCTTGCCGCCGTCACCAGCGGCGACAATTCGAACGTGCTGATTGCACGAGTGGCTCGTGAAACCTACGGCATCGAGCGCGTCGTCGCCCGGATCTACGATCCACGCCGCGCAGCGATCTACGAGCGCCTCGGCATCGCCACGGTTGCAACCGTCGCGTGGACCACCACAAGGGTGTTGCGCAAGCTCGTGCCGGATGCGGAGTCCGTCGAATGGATCGACCCGAGCGCTGGACTCTGCCTCGTCGAGCGCACCCTCGGTGCCGGGTGGGCCGGCCATAGAGTGCTGGAAATCGAAGAGGGTTCACCCGTCAGGGTGGTCGGCATCAGCCGCCTCGGCAAGACACAACTGCCCTCGGCGACCGTCGTCGCCCAGGACGGCGACACGCTGTACCTCGCGGTGCAGGGCGACTCGATGCACCTGCTCGAATCGCTGATCGCAGGACCTGCACTTGCCAACCACGGAGGTCACTGATCATGCGTGTTGTCATCGCAGGCGGAGGAAGCGTCGGGAAGTTCATTGCCGAACAGCTGCACGAGGGTGGTCACGAAGTCCTGATCGTCGACAATGATCACGCAACCGTCGCCAGGGCGCTGAAGAACAACGAACCGAAGGGTGTTGCCTGGTTCGAGGCGGATGCCTGCGAAATCGCCGCCTTGGCCGACGCCAATCTGGACAAAGCCGACGTCGTCGCTGCGGTCACCGGAGACGACGAGGACAACCTCGTGATCTCGCTGCTCGCCAAGCAGGAGTTCGGTGTACCACGCGTCGTCGCCCGGGTGAACAACCCGAAGAACGAGTGGATGTTCAACGAGACATGGGGTGTCGACGTCAGCGTTTCGACGCCGCATCTGATCACCGGGCTCGTGCAGGAAGCGGTGACGGAAGGATCCTTCGTACGACTGCTGAACTTCGAGGGCGGCAAGGCGCAGCTGGCGGAGGTCACACTCGCCGACACGTCGCCGGCGAACGGCCAGGAGATCGGCGAACTCGGCTTTCCGCGCGACGCCAACATCGTCGCCGTCGTCCGTGGCGATCGCGTGATCATGCCGCGTCCCGACACGATTTTGCGGGTCCACGACGAAGTCATCGTGCTCGTCACCGCCGAAGCCGGCGACGAGGTTCGCCGACTGCTGATCGGCTGAGGCAGGGGGACATCGTGCTCAAAGGGCTCCGTGAACGCCTGCATACGTCGCTCGACGATCTCGACTGCGCACGGCTGCAGGACCGTTTCGCCTGCCTGTCGATCACCCCGATCGCCGACGCGCCGATGCGTCAGCCGATCGTCGTCGGCGGCGAGATCAAGCGCGTTCTGATCGCACCGCACAACGGCATGGCGACACTCGAGATCGTCGTCGGCGATGGCACCGGAACGGTCACTGCCGTCTTCAGCGGTCGCCGCCACATCGCCGGTCTCGACCACGGCCGCGCCGTCGTGCTCGAAGGCGTCGCCCACGACGTCAAGGGCAAGCGGGTCATCCTCAACCCGGCATACACACTGCTGCCGTAA
>JAYTOR010000171.1:0-14649 GCA_043747685.1 Actinomycetota bacterium | reverse complement strand
CCTGATCATGGTCCGGCTTGATCGGGACACCGAATGATTCGAGTTCGTCGAGTACTTCCTCGAACTCGTCGCGCTGGATCGAGATGGGATCGTTGGGTAGCGGATCGGATCGGTAGTTAATGCCGTAGAAGTCGCTGATGCGTCGCAGGCAGAGGAATCCGGACCTCAGGGTGATGTCGACGCGCGGGTTGCGTGCCCGGTCCACCGCCGATGCGAGGATCGAGGCCACGTCGAGGACGCAACCTGCCGCCGTGATCCAACTGCGTGCCGGGTGCGGGGAACGGAAGAACACGAGCGCAGGCTGGCTGGTGTGGCTCTCCTCGATATCGGCAAACCACAGCTCCCAGGACGGAAACAGTTCGTCGTCGATGGCGTCGAGCCAGCCGATTCGCTGGTATCTGCCGAGCAGTTCGACGGGGGAGGGCGAGAGCCCGGCGCGCACTTCGAGCAGGCCGACCAATGATTCGCGTCGACTGAACGCGCCGTAGATGCTCGGCAGGTAGGAGATCATCAACGACAGCAATCCGAGACCGATGCCGGCTTCGGAGAATGCCAACACGGCCTGTGGGATGTGGCCGGGGTGGACGAAACCGAGCGTCGTCAACGACGAGCCGCTGGTGAGGAAGGCATCGGAGAGCGGATAGATCCCGGTCGACCAGAAGATGGCGGTGAAGCCGGCCCCGATCATCAGCAACCACACGACTGGTAACAACAGCAGGCAGAACGGGGCATAGGACGCCATCACCCTGTCACGGAAGTTGAACGTCCGCTTCGTCGACGCCAGCGGGTCGAAGATCACCCGACGCACTGTCAAGAACACCGATCTGGTGATGATCGACGAGGTTCCACGCGGTAGCACCACGGTCTTGATCGCCGCGCCGATCACCCAGCAGATCCAGACTCCGCCGAGAATGCCAATCACAATCCGCAACACGATCATCGGCGAAGAGTCTGCCGGATTCCACGCCGCCCTCGTAACCACCGGAATCTCCGGCCACGTCGAGCGTCCAACTCACTCGGCAACGTCACACCAGCCGTTGAGCACTACCGGGACGGGAACTCTGGGACACCCCCTGCGTATGGTGTCCTCATCGGCCTCCGTGCCCCGGTTTTAACCCAACGACGATCGACGTGTGCGACCTGCCCAAACGGCGTCCCGCGTCTGTGGAGGCTGCCGTGTACGCCCTTGCCGATTCTGCGCAGGCGATGGATTTCATCGACCTCGTGATGTACCGCGATTGTCCCGGGACACTCGCCATCCTGATGGAGGACAACGCCCTCCCCGGCGTCTGTGTCGCCGTCGACGGAGGCGACCACCCAGATGCCGTGTTCTCGGTCTGCGTCTGCGTAACCGAGGTCCTCAAGCGAAATCCACAGATCGCCGGGGTCGTGCTGGCATCGGTCCGCCCGCACGACTCGCCGGATTGCGACGACATCGACCGCTGGTTCGAGCTGGTACACGACTTCGAACAACTCGGCGTCGAGCTGCTCGAGTGGTTCGTCGTCGGCCCGGCATTCGCCGTCGGAATGCGCGCGATGACCGGATGCGTCTCGGCGTGGGAGACCGCCTCAGATCAGTGAGCGTCGCCTCGCTGAGCGTCAGCCCCGTGACGCGCTCGTCTGCGCGCCGGTGCGGTCAATTCAGTTCGGCGTTACCCGCCGGCACAGTCACTGCGGGCACAGTCATTGCGGGCCGTCACGGGGCGCGCCGATTCAGTGAGCGCAGCCGCATCCAGATCCGCAACCGCCACCACCGCTGGGGGTGCTCACGCGTGGTTCCGGTGCAGTAGATCCCCCGGTGCCGACCGAGGCGAAGATCGACAGCAGTCGCATCGAATCGAGATGGCCGTCAGGGCACGGAGCAGGAGCGTTGGCCTCGCTCATCGATCGCCGGGCTTCGAAGGTGGACTCACAGGTGCGGCAGCGATATTCGTACAACGGCATAGGACCGATCGTAGTCCTCACGTCATCACCGACACGCCTCGCTCAGCTGACGATGATCGCTCTCTCCGACAGCGCGCCGCAGGTCTCTCCCTCTGGCCACTGTGGGTTCCCCTCCCTCGAACAACGTTGTGACACCTATGGGGTACCCTTGTTCGTCTGAGGGACGATTAGCGGAGCAACCTGTTTGACCGGCACTTCGCTGTCGACTCCGCTTCCAGGTTGGAGAGGTGGAAGGAGGCGTTGTCGCGCGGTGCGCGACTTCCGGCGATCGTCATCATCGTCGTTGACAGCACTCGGCGGTGTACGCCAGGATCTCATCGGATCGGGCGGTGAGGCGGTGTGGCCGGGGATCATCGCGGTAGAGGACCGGGCGCGGGTGCTGGCACGGATGCAGGCGTGAAAGGTGTCGGGGCGTCGTGCTCCTCGAACGCATGTGCTGTCCGGGGTCGCTGCGGTGCGGGAAGTGTGGCAAAACATTGTTCTCGTCGGCGAGGTATACGAAGTCGGGTGAGGAACGCCGCCGGTACGTCTGCCTGTCTGGCCCGGATCATCGTGGTTACGGGGCGTTGACCGTCGTCGCCGTCCCGGTTGACGAACGGTTGACTTCGGCCGTGTTGTTGCGGCTCGACTCGGCGGAGTTGGCGACGGAGATCAGCGGCCGGGCAAACGCGGACGTCTCGACGGCGGGTGTCGCTGACGGGATCGTCGCGGATCAGGAACGGTCGAAGCTCGGCGACGAGTGGCGAGCCGACAAGCAAACGAAGGTGGAGGCAGGCTCCACGACAACGGATGGACGCTCACCTCGCTCCCGACAGAACGCTCAGCATCACCTTTCCGGACGGCAGGATTATGGTCACCCATCCAGCCTCGAAGCGCGCAGCATCGACGTCGCACCAAACGCGCTGGCAACCCAGCAGTGTTGCTGTATCGAGCCGTGTCGCTGTATCGAGCCGTGTCGCTTCGCCGAGCACGGTCTCGCCGAGGTGGTTGACTGGACACGTGCCGGAACTCGAAACGATGCCAGCCCATACCAAGCCACTGCTCGATGTCGTCCCTGAGACATCGGAGCCGCTCTCGGCGCACATCGTCAAAACCGAGCCGGGCGAATCTGCGGCAGCAAAGGTGATGGAGGCACGGATCTACGGCACACCGCTCGAAGCGCTGTGCGGTCACGTCTGGATTCCAAGTCGAGACCCCAAGCAACTGCCGATGTGCGAGCAATGCAAAGAGGTCTACGAGATGTACCGCGCCTTCAACGAACACCTCAACGAGTCGCCGAACGAATAGCTGCAGCGCAACACCGCGTCGAGCATCGAGCCTCGAGCATCGAGCCCGCAGCGCCACCGAACCGCCGCCAAATTTCTGGGGGGCGACGTTCCAGCTTGAGTAGTTTGTTTCGGTGCCGACGACCTCTACGCTCCTCGCTTTCGCGCTTGCATCGCTGGCGCTACTGCTTATCCCAGGGCCTGCGGTGCTCTACATCTTGAACCGCAGCGTGTCGGACGGTCGCCGCATCGGCTTGGCGGCGGTCGGCGGGTTGGAGTTGGGCAACGCGGTCCATGCGCTGGCTGCCGCGCTCGGTTTGTCCGCCGTGCTGGCGACCTCGGCGATCGCTTTCAATGCCGTCAAATGGGTCGGTGTCGCCTACTTGATCTTCACCGGAGCCCGCATCCTTCGCCATCCACCGAAGGTCGTCAGCGAACGGGCGAGCGGCCACACCGCCTCCAAGGCGTTCCGTCAAGGCATCGTCGTCAATGTCTTCAATCCGAAGGTGGCGCTGTTCTTCCTGTCGTTCCTCCCGCAATTCCTCGAGCCCAAGCGCGGGCAGCCGACGCTACAGGCGCTGATCCTCGGCCTGATGTTCGTACTCATCGGTTGTGTCACCGATTCCAGCTATTCACTCGTCGCCAGTTCGCTCCGCACGGTGCTGCTGCGCGGCAAGGGACTGCCGTTCGTTCAGCGCTACGTCGCCGGCTCCGTCTTCATCGGTCTCGGCCTGGTGGCTGCGGCAACGGGCCAGGCCCGAACGTCTCGATGACAGCGACGCGCTCACCACTGCCGGCAACACGCACCGGCGACGTCCACGAGTCCGGGACGACGCGTCAGAGGTCGCCGTTAGCCTCGGCGAGATGACCATTCCCCGCCTCGCTGTTCAACTGCATCCACAGGCCACATCGGTTGCCGAACTACTCGCCGCAGCCCGTCATGCCGACGAGATCGGCGTCGATTCGATCTGGACCTGGGATCATTTCTACCCGCTCTACGGTGACCCTGACGCTGCCCATTTCGAGTGCTACACACTGCTCGCAGCGATCGCCGCGCAGACGACCACCGCCAAGATCGGCGCGCTCGTCACCTGCAATACGTACCGCAACCCGAACCTCCTCGCCGATATGGCTCGCACCATCGACCACATCTCCGGTGGCCGTTTCATCCTCGGCATCGGATCGGGCTGGTTCGAGCGCGACTACACCGAGTACGGCTACGAATTCGGCACAGCACCCGGCCGCCTCGCCCTCCTCAAGCAGTCGCTTCCGGTCATCATCGACCGTCTCGCCAAACTCACTCCGGGACCGGTGAACGGCAAGCTGCCGATCCTCATCGGCGGCAGCGGCGAGAAGGTCACCCTAAAACTCGTCGCTCAGTTCGCCGACTCCTTCAACACGTTCGGGCCGCCGGAGAACTTCGCTCACAAGAACCAGGTCGTCACCAACTGGTGCAACGAGATCGGCCGTGACCCGAAAGAGGTCGAGCGGACGGTCGGCATCGCCGCCGACGACCTCGACAATCTCGAAGCGTATGCAGAGGCCGGCGCCGACGTCGCCATCGTCATGCTCGGATCGCCGTTCGATCTCGATCCGATCGAAAAGCTCCTCAGCTGATCCTCGACACAATGCGAACACCCCGTGTCACCGAATGTCCACAGGATCCGCGACATTCGGTGACTCGGGAGCGCTCGCGCCGGGTTGCATAGGATCGTTCGATGACGGAACTCCTTCCACACGTCGCTGCGTTCCTGAGCGTTGCCGCCCCGCCTCGTCCGTGGCCGACGCTGACGCCTGACGAGGCGCGTGCCCAACTCGCGGCCTCTGCCCGAGGCGACGACGGTGCCCCGGACATCGCCACACGCGATCTCGCCATCACCCGGCCGGATGGCAGTCTGCTCGACGTCAGAATCTACGGCGAGGCGACCGACGCGACCGACGCGACCGTGCTCGTCTTCCTCCACGGCGGCGGTTGGGTGTACGGCGACCTGGACATGGCGGACGGGTTTTGCCGCCGCCTCGCCGACGCGGCCGGCGTCGTCGTCTGTTCGGTCGACTACCGCCTCTCCCCCGAGCACAAGTTCCCGCTGGCGCTGCACGACGCATGTACCGCTATCGAGTGGGCTCACGAACACCTCGCCGGCGGCGTGCCGATCGGTGTCATCGGTTCGAGTGCCGGCGGCAACCTGGCAATCGCCGCCACCATCATCGATCGCGATGACAGCAGCGGACGCATCGGCCTGCACATCCCGATGTGCGCCGTCACCGACCATTCATTCGACACCGAGTCGTACCGTGAGCACGCCGTCGGCAAGTTCCTCAGCGCCGACGACATGCACTGGTACTGGTCGCACTACCTGAGTGACGAGGCCGACGGGTCGAGCCCGCTGGTGTCGGTGCTGCGCGCCGATCTCACCGGGATGCCGCCAGCGTTGGTCGTCACCGCTGAACTCGATCCGCTCTGCGACGAGGGTGAGGAATATGCACGCAGGCTCACGGATGCGGGGACACCGACAACACTCGTGCGTCATGACGGCATGATCCACGCCTTCCCCGTGCTCACGGCGTTTCCCGATGAGCAGGCACGAGTGATCACCGATGTAGCGGCCGCCGTCGACGCACATCTACGTCTCGAACGGAGTCGACGATGAGAACCCAGGTCACATTCGACACCACAGATCCCCATGCTCAGGCTGCGCTCTGGGCGCAGGTCTTCGGCATCGAGGTCGAGGACCACTCGGCGTTCGTCGACCAGTTGGTAGCCGACGGCCGGATCCCGGCGGACGACCGCATCGTTGTCGACGGTAGGTCGGCCTTCCGTGAGGTTGCCGCCTGCCGCGACCCGTCCGGTCAGGAGCCACGGATGTACTTCCAGCTCGTGCTAGAAGCCAAGGTTGCGAAGAATCGGGTGCATCTCGACATCCACGTCGATCCCGAGCGGAAGCTGGCTGAAGTCGATCGCTTGATCGCTCTCGGGGCGACGGTCATCAGCCAGCACAGCGACCGTGGCCCGCTCACGTTCACGCTGCAGGATCCCGAGGGCAACGAGTTCTGCCTGCACTAGGTCTCCATGTGGTGCACCCTAGGGAGGCTCTACTCCGCCGGGTGTCAGCGGAAATCACGGCTGACAAGGTGATTGCCTGCGGGGATCGGCATCGGTTCGAGGGACTCGGCGACGATGTTGATCACCCCTTCGCTGCGTTCCAGGCGGCCGCGCACCAGCAACGCCGGCGCCTCGCGGGCGAGACGGCGATGGCGCGCCCAGCAGCCCTTCGACACGACCACGTTCATCAGGCCGGTCTCGTCTTCGAGATTCAGGAACGTCACCCCTTGGGCGGTCATCGGCCGTTGGCGATGGGTCACGACACCACCGACGAGGATGCGGCTGCGCGGTTCGATGTCCCACAGGTCGATCGAGCGGACGACACCACGGCGGGTGAGTTCCTCGCGGACGAACTGCGTGGGGTGACCGTCAGGCGAGACGCCCGTCGCCCACAGGTCGGCGACCGCTTCCTGCACGACGTCCATGCCAGGCAGGCGTGGGGCGACGACACCCGTCGCCAGTCCACCGAGACGGTCAGGCCGCGATTCGTTGACAGCACCTGCAGCCCACAGCGCATCGCGTCGACCCATCCCGAAACAGCCGAAGACGCCAGATGTCGCCAGCGCTTCGAGATGGGCGAGCGTCACGGCCGGCACTCGGCGCACGAGATCCTCCGGGGAGGTGTACGGCCCGCCGGCGACGCGGGCCGCCTCGATCGACTTCGCCAACTCGTCGCCGATCGTACGGATCGAACCGAGCCCGAGCCGTACGGCGAGCCCGCCGACCGCCGGACTGAATGGGCTGAGCGGAATCGCATGATCAGCGGGGACACCATCCGATGAGCACGGCTCCAGCACGGCTGCTGCGCCGGAGGCATTGAGGTCCGGGGTGTGCACGACGACCCCGTGGCGACGAGCGTCGCGGACCAATGAGTGCGGCGACCAGAACCCCATCGGCTGGGCGTTGAGCAGCGCTGCGCAGAACGCTGCCGGCTCGTGCCGCTTGATCCACGACGAGGCATAGACGAGGTAGGCGAACGAGACGCTGTGCGATTCCGGGAAGCCATAATTTGCAAATGCAGACATCTTGACGAAGAGTTCCTCTGCGATCTCGCCACCGATGCCGCGCTCTGCCATGCCCTCGAACAAACGGGTCTTGAGTTGCTCCATCCGCAGCTTCGAGCGCTTCGAACCCATCGCTTGGCGGAGCTGGTCGGCGTCCGACGCAGAGAACCCGGCGACGTCGATCGCCATCTGCATCAACTGCTCCTGGAACAGCGGCACGCCGAGCGTCTTCGCCAGCGACCTCTCGAGCAGCGGGTGCAGGTACGTCACCTCTTCCTGGCCGTTGCGGCGACGGATGTAGGGATGCACGGAGCCTCCCTGGATCGGGCCAGGACGGATGAGGGCGACTTCGACCACCAGGTCGTAGAACGTGCGCGGCCGCAGCCGCGGCAGCGTCGCCATCTGGGCGCGCGACTCGATCTGAAAGACGCCGACCGTGTCGGCTTCGCACAACATGTCGTACACCGAGTCGTCCTGCGGGATCGTCGCCAGGTCGATGTCATAGCCGCGGTGCAAGCGGATCATGTCGATGGCGTAATGCAGCGCCGACAGCATCCCGAGCCCGAGCAGATCGAACTTGACGAGACCGACTGCTGCGCAATCGTCCTTGTCCCACTGCAGCACCGACCGCTTCTCCATACGCGCCCACTCGACCGGGCAGACCTCGATCACCGGCCTGTCGCAGATCACCATGCCGCCGGAATGGATGCCGAGATGGCGCGGGAAGTCCTCGACCTGCATTGCCATCGACAGCACGTGCGCCGGGATGTCGTGGTCGGGTGTGCCGTCCGGTTTCTTCTGTCGATCGGTCGCCTCGACCTTTCCCCACCCGTCGATCTGCTTCGACCAGGCGTCCTGCTGGCCGGGCGCGAACCCGAACGCCTTGGCGATGTCACGCACCGACGACCGGGCGCGGTAGGTGATGACGTTGGCGACCTGGGCGGTGTGATGGCGGCCGTAGCGCTCGAAGACGTACTGGATGACTTCTTCGCGACGGTCCGACTCGATGTCGACGTCGATGTCCGGAGGCCCATCACGTTCCGGCGAGAGGAAACGTTCGAACAGCAGACCGAGGCTGACGGCATCGGCCTTGGTGATGCCGAGTGCGTAGCAGACGGCGCTGTTGGCGGCGCTGCCACGACCCTGGCAGTAGATGTCACTGCGCCGGCAGAAGTCGACGATGTCCCAGACGACCAGGAAATAGCCGGGGAAACCGAGGTGCTCGATGACATCGAGTTCGTGGTCGATGATGCTCCACGCCTTGTAGTTCGTGGTCCGCGGGCCATACCGGTGCAGCGCGCCTCGTTCGACGATCTGACGGAGGTGGCCCATCTCGTCGAGGCCTGGCGGGCACGGGAACGGTGGCAGGCTCGGGGCCACCAGCGAGAGGTCGAAAGCCAGTTCGCCGGCGAGCGCTGCTGCCGCCTGGGCGACACCGGGAAACCGTTTGAAGCGCAGTTCCTGTTCGGCACCGCTGCGCAGATGAGCCATGCCGGCAGCCGGCAGCCACGGGTCGAGTTCGTCGAGGCTGCGTCTGGCGCGTACTGCCGCCAGTGCCGTCGCCAGCGGACGTTGCGCCGGCGTCGCGTAGTGCACGTTGTTGGTGGCGATGACCCGCAGATGCTCCTGGCCGGCGAGTTCGACGAGCGCATCGTTGCGGTGCGAGTCGATCGGATCGCCGTGGTCCCACAACTCGACGATCGTGTGGTCACGCCCGAACGTGTCGATCAACCGCCGCAATTCCTTACGGGCAGCGGCAGGCCCTTCGGTGATCAACGCCCTGGGGACCGAACCCTTGCGGCAGCCGGTCAGAGCGAACCAGTGGCCACGACCGATGCCGGCGAGTTCGGCGAGCGTGAACCGCGGCGCCCCCTTCTCCCCCGCCAGGTGCCCGAGGCTCAGCGCCTGCGACAATTTCGCATACCCGGTCGGTCCGTCGGCGAGCAGGACGAGATGCGAACCGGCAGGATCGGCCTCGCCCATCTGCGTACCTGGCCACAGTGTCGGATTGTCATTGCCACCACGACGCCCGCCTACGGCTCGCTGACCGGTCGATGTGTCCGATTCCGAGCGGAAGGACTGCTCCGTGAAATGGCCTGAGCCGCGTCCGAGGGTGATCTCGGTCCCGAAGACCGTGCCGAGTCCGACAGCGCGTGCTGCCTCGGCGAAGCGCACGACACCGTAGAGCCCGTCGTGATCGGTGAGCGCCAATGCTTCGAGACCGAGCCGTGCCGCCTGTTCCGCCAGTTCTTCCGGGTGAGAGGCACCGTCGAGGAACGAGAAGTTGGAATGGCAGTGCAACTCGGCATAGGGAACGATCGGGCGGGGACGACCCCCGCTGTCGTCGCTGGCGGTGCGGGCGGAACGGATGTCGTCTGCCGGTTGGAACGGCTGACGCTTTCGCGACCACGCAGGCCCATCACCGCCGGCATTCCAGCTCGGGCTGCCGGCCACACGCCCGTCTGCGCCACGTTCGCCGACATAGGCCTCCGCCTGTTTACGGGTCAGTTGATCCTTTGCCTGGTCCCGTTGTTGATCCCTCTGCTGGTCCCGTTGCTGGTCGTTGACACGCTTGCCGGAGAGGCGCGCCTCCAGTTCGCTCCAGGGCATGTCGGGATTATTGAAACCCATCGACAGAGCCTAACCGAACAATTGTTCGTATCAGAACGGGAGTTCGTCTCCATGAGCTGACGCTCACAAGAAGGCCGGAGCAAAAAGCTGGAACCGCCGACGCGTCGGCGGTGTCTTGGATTGCGACAAGCTACAGACCGTCGATCGATGACGGAGAGACAGTCGATCGACCACGACGAGGGGACACCGAGACAACGACGTGAACGCTCAGACGCCATGAAGCCGACGAACGCCACTGACGACGCCGAGCTCGTCCGGCGCGCTCGAGGTGGCGACCGCGCAGCGTTTGCCGAGATCGTCGAGGCCTATCAAGTACCCGCACTGCGGTTGGCGACGGTGATCATCGGCGATTCTGACGAGGCATACGACATCGTCCAGGACGCCTTCGTGCACGCTTTCCACGCGCTGGCGTCGATGCACACTGCGACGTCATTGCGATCGTGGCTGCTGCGAATCGTCGCCAACCAGGCAAAGAACGTGCGTCGAAGTCGCCGGCGCAACGATGCCAGGATGCAGCGACAAATCCGGCTGCGGACCGACGAGGTTGCGAACACGGACGACACAGCGCTGAGCGCGTTGGCCGCCGGGGAACTGCTGGCGGCGATCCGCCAGTTGTCACGCGCCGATCGAGAGATCATCGCCTACCGCTACTTCGCCGGCCTGACCGAGGCCGAGACAGCCTCGGCACTCGGCATCGCCCACGGTACCGTCAAGTCGAGGAGCGCTCGGGCACTTGCACGACTGCGTACCCGGCTCGGCGACCGCATCGGATCGGAGGCATGACTTGAACATGACGGAACTCCTCGAGCAACGACTGCAGGCCGTCGCCGAACGATTGGAGCCGCGTACCGATCGCGACCTGACAGCAGACGTGATGGCGCGGCTCGACATGGGTGGTTCCGACAGACGCCCGGCCGGACGATTCCCTTTCGCCCCGAAACGCCGGGTCAGGTCGACGTTCGCGATGCTAGCCGTCGCTGCCGTCGTCATCATTGTCCTCGTGCTGCCAGGACCGCGCCGCACCGTTGCCAACTGGTTCGGGATCGGCAGTACACACATCGTCAGGACACCGCAGGCACCGCCATCGACCGCATCCGCTGCCGCACCTCCAGCCACCGAGGCGGCGAGCACCGTGACGGCACCACAACCAGGATCATCGACCCTCCCGACGATCATCCCGACGGCAAGCCTGCCCAGGACGAATATCCCGGCGACCGTTCCAGCGACGTTCCCGGCGGCTCTCGACTTCGGTGCCCCAACCAGTGCGTCCGAGGCGGCGGCGCGAACCGGTCTGGGCGTGCCCAGCGCTCCGACGCTCGGCCGATCGTCAGGGATCTTCGTCGTCATCCCGCCGGAGTCGGGTCAGATCGTCGTCATCTACCCACCCTCGGCGGAGCTTCCGGCGGCACCGGTTGGCGGCGTCGGCGCACTTCTCTCGGCGATGCCTGGCACCATCGTCGATGGCCTCTTCCTGAAAGTGCAGAGCGAGGGGACGACCGTCGAATCGCTGACGTTCGTCACGTCGGCAGGTCACCGAGTCGATGCCGTCTGGCTCTCCGGAACACCACACACCTATGTGTTCCTGGATCGCGACAATACGCCCGTGTTCGACACCTTGCGATTGGCGACGAACACCCTGCTCTGGGAGGACGCTGGCGTGACGTACCGCCTGGAAGCAGGTGTCACCCGCGAGGCGGCGATCTACATCGCCCAGAGCGTCGTCACCACCTGACCACCAACGCTCGACGCGAACGCGCAACCGGCGCGTGACAACGCGGAACCTCATGGTGCTGGACGGTGTCTGGACCCGTATGCATCACAGGATTGTGTTGACCGCCGCCCTCGTCGTCGTCGTCAGTGCGTGCGGTTCGTCGGGTGTCTCGACCGAACCCGCCAGAAGCGCTCCGAAGGCGACGACCCTCCCGATCAGCAGCGCTGCATCGCCGCTGAGTATGGCGATCGGTCGAACGACGAACCCGCTCGATGCCTCGTCCGATACCGCTTCCATTCTTTCGTCGTCGGCGTCACCGGCGACGATCGCGTTCGCCGCCGGGTCGGAGTCGGGGTCGGCGACGACGCCGCAGCGTGCAGGCGGCGCGCTGGCGAATATGGCGATCGTCTCCGATGATGGCGAGGTCGTCGTGGTTCGCGACAGCGTCATGGCCGAGCCCGTCCACGGGTTGGTGACCGCTGATGCAAGGACGTTGATCACCACCACGCTCCACGACCCCGCTCCCTCGCAACACCCATCCTCCACAACGGTTTCGTGGACCGATCTGGCCAGCGGTACGAGTAGTGCGAGCATCTCGCTCGACGGGTCACTGACAGCAATTGCCACCGATCAACGCAGCAGAGCGGTCGCCTTGACCGAGCACAAGCCGGGCGTCACCGGCACGGAGATCGTCATCGCCATGCCAACCGGCGAGGTCTTTCAGCGTTCGTATCAAACCGAGTTGCTGCCGGAAGGATTCACCAACAGCGTTGCCGAGGGGAGGGACTACCCGAGCGGGATGTTCGTGATCGAATACCTCGACCCCCCGCCAGGTCCCCAGCCACATGGTCAGGGAGCTCCACGGCGATATCACGTCCGTGTCCTCGACACGACGACGGGCGACCTCGACCTGCCATTGGACCTGCGCGACAAGGCGCAGACCGTCGACGAGCAGATGCTCGGCTTCGGGCGGTCGCATGTGCTGTCACAGCAGAACGGCCTGCTGTTCACGCTCTACCGCGGCATCGACAGCGACGAGGCCGACTACGCCTTCGTCCACACGCTCGGATTCGTCAACGGCGTGTGGTGCCTGCAATTACCCGTCGTGCTCGGGCTGGCGACGTTACCAGGTGCCGTTGTGTTGGTGGACGACGAGTCGAAGCTCGTCGTCGCCTCGGCCAACGGGTTCATGACCGAATTCGTCATCGACGACATCACCGACCCGGCAGCGGAACCGACGCCACGACGAACCGTTCAGGCGTGGTCGCTGACCTCGATGACAGGACCGGCACTCGACGCAAGGGGCAGAACAATCCTCTCCGGACAGGACGGGACGGTTCGCTGGATCGATGCTGCGTCGCTGGCGACGAAAGCAACGCAACAGTGGGACATGCAGATCGAAGCGGTCGCCCTCTCTCCCAACGGCAACGCCGTCATCGCCGGCACTCGCAGAATCACCGAGATCACGCCAGACGGCCAACTCGTTGCCGAGATCTATCCGTCGATCAGTCCCTTCGCCCGTGTCGTCCTGCTCGGAAATGAGACGTGACTGCCTTTGTCAGAAACCGTCAGTCGCTCAGGCGTCAGTCGCTCAGGCGTCATTCGCTCAGGCGTCATTCGCTCAGCGACCGAGGACGCGCTCGAACCAGTCGTTGCGGAACGCTCCTCGAGGATCGAGTCGCTCGGCCAGCACACGGAAGTCACCGAGACGCTTGCAACGCGAAGCGATCGTTGCGGCCGCCATCGTGAACACCTTGCCCCAGTGCGGAATCGCCGCGAACGGGGCGAGGGCCGCCTCGATCAGCGCGACTGCACGGACGACGGCATCGGGATCTCGGATCCATGTGAAGTGTAGTGCGACCATGTCGTTGCCGTACTGCGGGCTCATCCACAGCGTGTCGCCGGCAACCGTACGAACCTCCGAGACCTGCAATGTCGAGGCGATGTCGGCATGCAACTCACGGACCGCCCGCAACGCAGCGACCGCGTCGTGCCTGGCGACGAAGAATTCCGACTGGATCTCCTCACCGCTACTCGGCGTGAATTCCATGCGGAAATGCGGCAGACGATCGCTCCACGCTCCTGGCACACCGAGCTGCGCCGTGCAGTGTTCTGGCGATACCGAACGGATCGGATGGACGTCGACGGTTGCCCGAACAGCGCCGAACAGATCACCGTCGGGCACTGCGAGATCCTGGTCGAGACGGCTCTTGATCCACACTTCCTCGACATAGTCGCCCCACGTCGTGAACAGGCTGACGCTGTAGCCGGATTCGACGATCTCATCGAAGTGCTCGAACAGCGTGTCCCACGCCAGCGATTCGAAGACGTCCTGGCGCATGTCGTACACCGGTTGGACATCGAGCGTCACGCGGGTGACGACACCCAATGCTCCGAGCCCGACGACCATGCCGTCGAAGTCGGTGTCGCCGCGCGACACCGACAGCAGTTCGCCGTTCGAGGTGATCATCTCGAGTGCCGCGACAGCCGTTGCGAGGTTGCCGTTGCGGACACCGGAGCCGTGCGTCGCCGTGGCGATCGCCCCGCCAATGGAGATGTGTGGCAGCGATGCGAGGTTGTGCAGCGCCACGCGCTCGGCACGCAGCAGATCGGCAAGATCGCCGTAGCGCATGCCGGCGCTACAGCTCACGGTCCCGGCCGACCGGTCGAAGGTGACAGGTGCCGGCAGGTTGTCGAGGCTCAGCAGTTCCGCCGAATCGGCGATGTCGTTGAACGAATGCCGGGTACCGAGGACGCGTATCCGTGAGGCGTTGATAACGAGCTGCCGGGCTTCGTCGATCGTCGACGGGCGATGGATCGTCGCCGCCAGGTACGTGTAGTTCTCTGCCCAGTTGTGCTCGGCCATGACGGAAGTGTCGCAGCAACCGAGTGTCATCGCAGCAACCGAGTGTCATCGCAGCAACCGAGTGTCATCGCAGCAACCGAGTGTCATCGCAGCAACCGAGTGTCATCGCAGCAACCGAGTGTCAT
>JAYTOR010000170.1:0-4018 GCA_043747685.1 Actinomycetota bacterium | reverse complement strand
TCGATGTTCATCGTCCCGACGAAGACCCCTGGCGTGAACATCGTCCGTGACGTTCCGACGATGGGCGAGCCCGATCACAAGACGGGCGAACCCGGCGGCCACGCCGAGGTGCTGTACGAGAACGTCCGTGTCCCCAAGGACAGCATCGTCGGCGGAATGAACGGCCTCGGTCAAGGATTCGCCCTCGCCCAGAAGCGCCTCGGGCCTGGCCGCATCCACCACGCGATGCGCTGGCTCGGCCAGTCGCAACGCGCCTTCGACATGCTCTGCGAACGGGCGCTGACGCGCTATACGGCCGGATCGCTGCTCGCCGAGAAGCAGATGGTGCAGGACTGGATCGCCGAGAGCCACGCCGAGATGCAGGCTGCGCGGCTACTGACCCTGCAGGCCGCCTGGAAGATGGATCAGCTGCATGCTGCAGGCAAGCACTACTCCGACGCCAGGGTCGAGATCGGCATCATCAAGTTCTGGGGTGCGAAGGTGCTGTACAACGTCATCGATCGCGCCATCCAGATCCACGGATCGCTCGGTTATACGACCGATCTGCCGCTGGAGTCGATGTACCGTGCTGCTCGTGCGGCCCGCATCTACGACGGCCCCGACGAGGTCCACAAGGTGACCGTCGCCCGACAGATGCTCAAGCGCTACCGCCCGTCCGAGGTCCCGACCGAGCACACCCCGACGCGCCGCTTGCTCGCGTTGGAAAAGTATGCCGACTACCTGGACGAGGTCGCCGTCAACGCATAGGTCACGCCGTCGACGCATGGCCCGCTCGCCCATCAACGCTGTGGGGCCACACTCGTGTGCCGGTCCCACAGCGTCGATGGCGGGAGCGCAGGGCTGAAGAGTTCGCCCTGGCCATATTCGCAGTGCAGGGCGATGAGCGCAGCGAGCTGCTGGTCTGTCTGGATGCCTTTCGCGACGACAGTCATACCGAGGGCATGGGCGAGCTCGATCGACGTCCGAACGACTGCCGTGTCGACGACAGACGTGCCGACGCCACCGACGAACGACGTGTCGAGTTTCAACTGGTCGACGGCATAGCTGCGAAGATGGTTCAGCGACGAATAGCCGGTACCGAAATCGTCGAAGGCGATACCGACACCCATCGCATGGAACGTCGACAGTGCCGCTCCGGCATCGTAGGACTCGGTGAGCAGCGTCGATTCGGTAACTTCCAGCATGATCTGCCTGGCACTGATCGTCGGCGAGCCGAGCGCCAGATCGACGACCCTGGCAAAGGTGCGATCGACGAGTTGACGGGCCGAAGCATTGATGCTCACGACGAAATTGCAGTCGACCAGGCCGGCGGTTCGCCACTCGTGAAGATCGTTCATCGCCTGCTCGAACATCCATGTTCCGACGCGCACGATCATTCCGGAACTCTCGGCAACGTCGATGAAGGCACTGGGGAGCAGCGGTCCGGCGCGGGGGTGGTTCCAGCGCACGAGCGCCTCCGCCCCGACGATCACCCCGTCTTTCAATCTCAGTACCGGTTGGTACTCGACGAACAACTCGTTGCCGGAATCCAGCGCCCGCTCGAGCGCCACCGTCATGCCCATCTGCTGGCGTGACGATTCTTCCGAACGTTCGTCCCACAGTTCGACGCGGGAGCGACCCCGCCGCTTGGCGCGGTAGAGCGCGGCGTCTGCTCGCCGCAGCATCGCAGCAGCGTCGGCATCGGTCGACGACTCGAGCCAGTTCAACGGGGGGCCGAACGACACCCCGACGCTGGCGCTGGTGAACACCTCCGCACCCTGGACGCTGAACCGGCCGGTGACCGCCCGACGGACGCGTTCAGCGATCTCGAGTGCCTCCGCCTCGTTGTCGAGCCCTGGGCAGACGATCACGAATTCGTCACCGCCGAGGCGGCAGAGGAAGTCTTCCGTTCGGCACGTCTGCTGCAGCCGCCTGGCGACCTCGATCAGCGCGGCATCGCCGATGTGGTGTCCTGCGCCGTCGTTGATGTGCTTCATGTTGTCGAGATCGAGGAACAGCAGGGCAATCGAGCGGCCGGTGTAGACCCCTTCCTGAAGGTGCCTGTCGAATTCCCGCATCAGCGCCGAGCGATTGTGCAGACCGGTCAACTGGTCGCGCGATGCCTGGTATTCGAGACGGTCGCCAAGACGTTTGCGCTCGGTCACGTCACGTCCGACGACCGCAACGTATTGCTCGTGGTGGCTGTCGTAGTCGACGACCAGCACGACCGAAATCGTTCGATTTTCGTGTTCTTCGCGGAGGCGGACCTCGATCTCGCCTTCCCAGGTGGTCACGCCGCCTTCGCCGGTGAACGGCAACTGGTCCTGAATACTGTCGATCAACGCCTGCACGATGGTGTGATCGTGGACCGGATCCCCGGTGAACGAGAGCTCGTTTCGTAAGCGCCGATTGCAGAACAGCGGGCGATTGTCCCAGTCCATCAACAGAATGAAATCGGGGCTGAGATCCAACAGCTTCAGCAAGTGACTGGCAAACGCGTGCTCGCCAGCTGCCAATGCTGTGATCGCTTCGACGTTCTCGAGCAGTCCGGCTGCCAGTTCGAGATCGGTCCCCATGCCAGAGGCTAGCCCGTCGCCTGGCCGGACACGGACAACGAGTTGATGTCCTCCTGATCGAGTTGGGCGATCACATCGGCTGCGGTTGAACCCGATGCCAATGTCAGCGGCGACGTCAGTTCGTAGAGCGTCATCACGTACGTGTGCGAGGTTCCTGCCGGCGGGCACGGCGCACCGTAACCAACCGCCCCGAAACCGTTCGTCGCCTGCTTGTAGCTGCTCGATGGGAGCCCTCCGGTGAGTGCACTGACCGAAGACGGGATCCCCCACACGACCCAGTGGACGAAGTCGGCTGCATCCGGATCGGTGAACACGATCGCCACTTCGGTGCTCGACGGCATCACGTTCTTCCATGAGATCGCCGGAGACGTGCCGGCACCCTTGCACGTGTATTGCACGGGAATCGCGTCGTCGTTCGTCCACGGTGCGGTCAGCGTCAGCGGGCCGGCTGCGCCCGGCAGTTGGCTGTCGGCGACACCACTGACGGTTCCGGGCGTCGACGACCGTGCGGCACCGCCGGTTCCGAACGGAGCGAGAGTCGAGCCGGTTGCGCCATTTCCTTGGTCAGACGCACCTGCCTGATCGGTTTCGTCAACCACTGCGGTGGTATCAGTACCTTCGCCGTCGACGGCCGGTGCTCCGGAGCCATCGCTTCCTGGCGGGGACACCGCCGTCGTCGGTACGGTGGTTGTCACGATCGACTGAGTCTGGTTCGGTCCGGCGGGGCGCAGCGCTCTGCCGCTGTTTGAACAGCCGGCTGCGACGATCAGCAGCGCCACAACACTGGCTCTGACGAACCACAGGGAGTTTCGACGGGGAGGCGTCACGGGCTTGGAGCCTAGGGGTTTCAGGAGTCCAGGGGACATCGGACCGCTAGCCTGAAGCGGAATGGCGAGCCTAGACATCGAGCAATTGTGCATCGTCACGGTGCACGCCCATCCGGATGACGAAGCGTCGAAGGGTGCATCGACGCTGGCGATGTACCACGCAGCGGGGGTGCGCACCGTGCTCGTCTGTTGCACGGGTGGCGAGGAAGGCGACCTGCAGAATCCGTCGCTGCGTGAACCGGGGCAACCGTTCCACGACGTTGCGCCAGAGGATGAACGCGTGCTGCTCGCCAGTCTGCGACCAGCTGAACTCGCTGAATCGGCACGGATCATCGGTTTCGACGAGGTCGTCATGCTGGGCTATCGGGACTCCGGCATGAAGGACACGCCGCCGAACGAGAATCCGGCATCGTTCAACATGGCGGACATAGATGATGCCACGGGCCGATTGGTCGCAGTGATCCGGTCCGAGAAGCCACAGGTGCTGCTGACCTATCACGAGGATCAGCGCGGTTACCCACATCCCGATCACGTCAAGGTGCACGAGATCTCCGTGCGGGCGTTCGATCGTGCCGGCGACCCGACGTGGTATCCGGAAGCCGGCCCGGTCTGGCAGCCATCGAAGATGTACTACAA
>JAYTOR010000169.1:0-4616 GCA_043747685.1 Actinomycetota bacterium | reverse complement strand
CGACGACGAATGCCGAGGTCGCGTTCCCGAAGCAGTGTCGCTGCCCGTCCCGGACCGTCAACTCTCGCGCATCGTCTACACCTCCGTCAGTTCCCGAAGCAGTGACCGTGCCGATGCCGGTCCTGGCAGCGACCGTCGGCGTCAGTGAGATGCTGCTCAACTTGCTGAGCGCGGCGATCGAACACGTCCCTTTGCCGATGTCCGTCGGCGCCGCGTTCGCCGACGAGTATCGAGCATCGCCGCCCTGGTAGGGCGAGTTCGGGTCGGCGACGACGGCAATTCCACCGGCGCCGATCCACTCGTCGAGCGACCGGCGTTGGGCATCGGAAAGGTGGTCCAGGAGGACGACGACCCGGTCGATACCATCGCCTGGATGCGGCACGGTTGCCGTCGTCTTCACTGTCGCCCCGACTGATTGCAGTACCAGGACGAGGCCATGTGCCCCTGACGAACTTCCCGACGCCGGATCGAGCAGTTCGTTACGCGGGCGGACCCTGGCGAGCAGCGCAAGACCGACGGCGACAGCAAGGATGACCACCAGCACGACGATGGCCCGACCGGTTCGCTGCGGCGCCTCCTGCGCACGCGGGCTCATCGGCGAGGCCGGCCGGCTGTCGCTGCGAGTACCTCGCGCTCGCACTCGACAAAGCGGTCGTGCTCGTCGATTCCTGCCGGCTCGTCGCCGTACCACACCTCATCGAAGAGGTCCGTCGCCTCGTTGAACTGCTGCTGCGCCGGTGAGCCGTTTGCCGAGAACTCGGCCCGTTCCTCACCCGTCGTACGACCAGGGATTTCATCGAGCAGCCCGCGCCTGGCGAGGTCGCCGACGAGTGCCCGGTAGCGGCACCGCAGCGCCTCTCGATAGCGGCCTGCTGCCACCATCTCCGCAGCTCGGGCACGCCACTGGTCCGGCTCGGTGCTGCGGTCGATGATCGTGGGTGTCTGCTGCACTTCCTCGACCGTTTCTCGTGGCTCGTCGGCCTCGCCCCTGCCCCTGACCGCTCGCACGATCAGGTAGATGATCCCGATGAGCACAGCGAGCAGCACGAGATAGAAGAACAACGTCAGCGGCCCGCCGACGTTCGCCCCTCCTGACCCGGGCGACACCGCGGACGATGTCGAAGCATCGGTCGTGCATGGTACGTCGAGCACTTTGCATGCCGTTTGATGGACCGCTGCCGGGTCCTGAGCTGACGGGCCGAGCCCACTGTCGTCGCTGGCGAGCACCGTCACCAAACCCCACGACCGCCGGACGATGCCACTCCACAGCCTCGAGAAGTCGACCATCACGTCGACCATCACGTCGACCATCACGTCGACCCTCACGTCGACCATCCGTCAACCATCACGTCGCCCCCCGTCAGCCATGGTGTTCAGCATCCGGCAATACCCGATCACATTCGAGAAACAGGTCCATGCCCTCGGTCCTGGTCCGTACCTCGATGTACATGACGACGGTCGCACAGGCGACGATCGGTGCCGACAGAATGATGCCGACCTGCGCTCCGACGCCCTCGACGAGCCATTGGTACCGGTCGGTGAAGGCGACGCTGCGGATGACGGCGGGGAACAGCGCCAACCCGAACCGAAACCACAGGCCGACGAGACTCGACAGGGTGAAGAAGCCGAACGTCGACCCGAACGTCTGCCTCGCCAGCTGCCACGCCCGCCTGGTCCCGGCCACTGGGTTGAGGCCCTCGAGCATCATCACCGGCGCAAGGTAGGTGGACAACAACGCAAACGGAACTGCCAACACTGCGACCAGAGCGGCGAGCCCGCTGTTCGCCTGTCCGGCCCAGAAGACGAGCAAGATCCAGAGATGCGTGATCACCCACGCCGCCGTCAAAGCCGGCAGGCGTTTGAGGACGGCGATCACCGCCGCTCGCTGGCCGACGACGCGACCGAGCCGGTCATCGGCGACGATCGCAGCGACATAGGCGCCGATCAGCAGCGCAGCGAACGCCGTGAGGCCGACGCTGACGAACGCCGTCAGAACTCCCGCATCGTTCGACGAGCTGCTGGTGAAGGCGATGCGGAACGAACCGAGCGGATTCTCGCCGTTGAGGAAACGGTCACGCACGGCCCTGGCGGCGAAGACTTCGGCGATCGCCGCCGGGATCAGGATCAACGACGTCACGGTGAAGATCGCCCGGCCGTGACGACGCGCAACCCTGCCGCCCTCGTCCACGACTGTTCCCAACGGCCTCTCACGAAACGACGCTGCCAGCGACACGCGGCTGACCCCTGAAGCAGCCTTCGAACCGCCAGCGGCGGACGAGGCGGCGGCGGACGAGGCGGCGGCGGACGAGGACGTGAGCGATGCGATGAGCGCCGAGGAATGGGCGCTCGTCTCGATCGCCGCCCAACCTGGCGTCGATTCGGCGCCCGGACCGGCACCCGGACCTGCCATTGGACCTGGCGTCGCCGATGCTTCCCCGACCATTGCTGGCGCCGCCGCGTCACTCACACCCCCATCCTCACATCTTTCGGCGACACTTTGCTCCCCCGACCGAGCGTGGCGACGCCGAGACGGATACAACAGATGATGATGGAGGGCTACACGACGAGCAGTTACGGCGACGGCTTCGCCGATGTCTACGACGAGTGGTACGAGCGCATCTCCGATGTCGATCAGACCGTCTCGCTCATTGCCGAACTGGCGGACGGCGGACCGGTACTCGAACTCGGCGTCGGCACCGGCCGACTGGCAATTCCATTGGCGCAGCACGGCGTGCGCGTCACCGGGATCGACACGAGCGAAGCAATGCTTGCGCGACTGCGAGCGAAGCCGGGCGGCGAGTCGGTGATCGCTACGATCGGCGACATGACAGCCCCGTTCGGTGGCGGTCCGTTCAGCGTCGTCTTCGTTGCCTACAACACGCTCTTCGCCGTTGATGATGATGATGAATTACAACGTTGCCTGGCAAACGTCACGGACGCTCTTCGAAACGGTGGACGCTTCGTGGTCGAGGCCTTCGTTCCGGTCGCTCCCGAGGTTGCTGCATCGGTCGAGGTGAAGACGGTGACGGCCGATCGGGTGGTGCTCAGTGTCAGCCAGTTCGATCCGCAGGAACAACGTGCTCACGGGCAGTTCGTGGAGTTCACGGAGGCCGGCGGCGTCCGGCTCAGGCCCTGGGCTGTGCGCTACTGGACACCGCAACAACTCGACGAATATGCCGCCGCCGCAGGCTTGATCGTCGAGAACCGCTACGAATCGTGGGATCGACGTGCTTTCACCGGACAATCTGTTCGCCACGTGACCATCTACCGTCGCGACGAGTCCTGCCCGGGACGTTTGTCACGGGAAACTATGGATGACTCACAGACCTCCTGAGAAAGGCGTATCCTGGAGTCAAATGAGCCAACTACGTTTGAACCCCCTCACTGGGCGATGGGTGACAATCGTGTCTTCTCGTGGTCAACGCCCAACCGATTTCGCGCCCCGCGACGTGGGTGTGGAAGCCGATTCGTCTGTGTCCTGTCCATTCTGTCCCGGTAACGAAGAGGCGACACCACCCACCTTGGTGACCCAGGACGAGAACGGCAGCTGGCAACTGCGAATCATTCCCAACCGCTACCCGGCCTTCGATGGAGAGGAGTCGCTGGCGGTCCGCAACCTCGGTCCCGTGCACGTGCAGGCAGAAGCCAGCGGGATCCACGAAGTCTTCGTCTATTCGCCCGACCACAACGGCAGCCTCGGCACCCTCTCGGACGCAGCAGCCGGCGACGCGCTCAACGCACTTCGCGAACGCTTCATCGCCCATGCCGCTGTCCCCAACATCCGCTATACGCAGGCGATCGTCAACCACGGTCGCGAAGCCGGCGCATCGCTGTCGCACCCGCACGGCCAGATCCTCGGGATGCCGTTCGTGCCCGGCGACATCCTCGACGAGGAGCGTGGCTTCGTGCGTTTCGTCGGCGGCTGCATCCTCTGTGCGACCATCGAGGCAGAACTCGCCAGCGGGGACCGCATCGTGTCGGTCAGCGACGATGTCGTCATCGTCTGCCCGTTCTGGAGCGGCACGCCGTACGAGATGCTCGTCATCCCTCGCGATCACCAGGTCCACCTGCAGGATGCCAGCCCGGAAAGCCTCGCCCAGGTCGGCATCGGCCTCCGTGATGCCATCTCCGCACTGAACGAAGTCCAGGGCGACATCGCCTACAACCTCGTCGTGCACACCGCGCCGCATTCCCACAACGGCCCGTTCCACTGGCACATCCACATCTTCCCGCAGTTGCACACCGTCGCCGGTTTCGAGCGCGGCACCGGCGTGCTGATCAACATCGTCGCCCCCGAAGACGCAGCCAAAGACCTACGCGCTGCGCTCCCCGTCCTCGCCCGCTGATAGCAACTTCCGCGCCACGCGTTCCGGTCTACCTCACGCCACCTCCGCATCGGACCTGGCTGAGGACGGGTTCGGCACGACGAGCGGTTTCCTTGGCGACCTACCTGCGAACCGTTCTTTCCGCTCTCCGCCGCTCGGGCGGCTCGCTCCGCTCGCTTGCTCCGCCCTCACTGACGTCTCCCGCCGGGTTTGGCACGTCCCCGCCGCTGCTTCTCACCACGGGTTGGCGAAGTTCAGGGCCCCGGCGAGCGGGTCGAGGTCCGGGCGGCC
>JAYTOR010000168.1:0-1751 GCA_043747685.1 Actinomycetota bacterium | reverse complement strand
AGTCGCCGACCTGGTTGTTGCGCCGTCGCTGCCGGGCAAGGGCTGCTTCTTCGGCCGCTTCGCGTTCGTTCGCAGTGAACGAATCGACGTCGAAAAACGGGCGCTCACCCTTGGCAAAGGCAAAGAGTGCAGCGTCGTTCATCGCCGACGCGGGAGCAGGGTTCCAGAATCGACGGACGACGATCGCCGGAACCCGGATCGCTGCGGTCCCGATCGCCTGCCAGCGAGCGATCCGGTACGGCCCCCGAACGAGGCCAACGGCATGCACGTAGAAACGCCGTGACCAGATGGCGACGATCGATCGAGGTCCGAGGTTCTTGGTGGCGTTGATCAACAGGTTGCGCTCGACGATGCGGTAGCGGTTGGCGAGGCCGAGTTGGCGTGTCGACACCGAGTGGCGGTGATAGGCGATGGCGGCGGGTGCCGTCCAGAACTCGAAGCCGGCGCGGTTCGCTCGCAGACACCAATCGATGTCCTCGTAGTACAGGAAGTAACGCTCGTCGAGCGATCCGACCGCCGCCTCACTGAACGCCGAACGGCGGAACAGCCCGGCGGCGAAGCACACCCCGAAGCATCGTTCGGGACGATCGAACTGCCCGAGGTCTGGCTGACCGATGCCGAGATTGAAGCCTTCGCCGGTCGACATCAGCACATTGCCGACCGAGTCGATGATCTGCTTCGTCGCATCGGCGACGAGGACTTTCGGGGCAACGCCGATGCATGCCGCCGGTGCCTGCTCGAGTGCGGCGACTGCTGCAGCGATACACCCCGGTTCGACCCATGCATCGTCGTTGAGCAGCCAGACGAACTGCGTGTCGGTCCGAACCAACCCGGCGTTGACACCGGCAGCGAACCCGCGATTGTGTGCCAGTCGCTCGACCCGGACATGGGGCATCGGTGGCAGCTCGACGCGAATGTCGGACGCGTTGTCGACGACGATGACATCGAGTTCCACGCCGGTGGAGGAGATCAGCGAGTCGATGCACTGACGCAGGTAGTCGACGTTCGGGTTGAACACCACCACGATGGCGGCGACGGCGGGCGGAGTCACCCCGCGAACGGCGTGCTGATGATCGCCGGCCGAGACAGAAGGAGTCGGACGTCGCCTCGCCGTTGGCGCGTCACTGCGTCACCAGCGGCCGATCCTGCTTGTCCCTGTTTGCGGCCTTCTGCGCCCGCTTCCATTCGCGCACCCTGCCGAGCGAAACAGCGTCGGTGATATCGGCGACCGATCGCGGTTCGTCATCGCCGAACTTTCCGGCAGCGTGCTGCCAGCCGTCCAGTGCGACACCCATTCGCTTGGCCAGGATGGCGATGAAGATCTTGGCCTTCTCGTCGCCGTAGCCCGGCAGCATCCGCATCCTGGCGTACAGCTCGTCGCCGGTCCCCACCTTCATCCACACGTTCGAGCCAGTGCCCCCGTAATCGTTCGTCAGCACGACACACAGCTCGTGGACCCTGCGGCCCATCGCCGCAGGAAAGCGATGGATCGCCGGCTTGAGGCAACACACCGAGACGAACTCGTCGACGTCCATCGCTGCGATCGTCGCCGCGTCCACATGCCCGAGCCGATCGCGCAACGTCGCCGGCCCGGCAAACGCCCATTCCATCGGCACCTGCTGATCGAGGAGCATGCCGATCAGCAACGCCGTGCCGTCGGTGTTGAGCAGTGTGTCGGCCTTCGGGTTTCCAGTGATGTAGAGCGTGCCAGTGGGCATCGTCCGAGGCTATCGCACGCTCTCGGAGCGCTG
>JAYTOR010000167.1:0-13260 GCA_043747685.1 Actinomycetota bacterium | reverse complement strand
ATGATCATGTCGAAGGGCGTGTCTCCACACGCCTTCAGCGTCGTCGAAGTCGACTACGCCAACGTCGATCGGGCACGCAATGCCGTCAAGAGCGAGTGGAAAAAGACAGAGGGCTTCAGCCTCACGTACCTGCCGTTCATCAGCCGCGCCGTTGTCGATGCGCTGACACAGTTCCCGAACCTCAATGCCAGCGTCAGCGGCGACGAGCTCGTCGTGCACAACTTCATCGACCTCGGCATCGCCGTCGACCTCGACTATCAGGGTCTGCTGGTGCCGGTCGTTCGTGACGTCGAAACGAAGCGTCTCCGGGCGATCGCCAGGGAGATCAACGACCTCGCCAATCGCACCCGCACCCGCAAGCTGAGTCCCGACGAGATCCAAGGCGGCACGTTCACGCTGTCAAACAACGGCTCGGCCGGCAGCGTGTTGACGATGCCGATCATCAACCAGCCGCAGGTCGCCATCCTGTCGACGGACGCGATCGTGCGCAAGCCCGTTGTCGTCACAAGCGCCGCCGGAGACGAAGGCATCGCCATCCATCCGGTCGGCAACCTGGCGATGAGCTGGGATCACCGTGCATTCGACGGTGCCTACGCTGCCGGCTTCCTCGTGGCGATCAAACGCTCCTTGGAATCGCGCGACTGGGCCGCCGAACTGTAAGCGGTTACCGTAGGTGGGGGTTCCGTACCCCCACCTCCGGCTCTACGTAGAAGGGAGTGAGCTGATGCTGCGACTGAGATGGCTGGGACGAGTGCCGTATCGCCAGGCGCTCGCCCTGCAGACCGGTCTGTTCACTCACGGACGCGAGAATCACCTGCTGCTGCTGGAACATCCGCACGTCTTCACCCACGGGCCGCGGGCCGAACTGGCGACGAACGTGCTCGTCGACCCTGCATCGGTCGGTGCCGAGCTCGTGTCCGTGCATCGTGGCGGAGACGTCACCTACCACGGGCCAGGCCAACTGGTCGGCTATCCGATCCTGACGTTGCCATCGAAGCATGGCACTGACACCGGCATGGCCGACACGGTCGCCTACGTCCGCCAGGTCGAACAGTTGATCATCGACACGCTCGGCGAACTGGGACTGCGCACGGCTGGACGCCTCCGCGAGTATCCAGGCGTCTGGATCGATCCGGAATCGGAGCACCCGCGCAAGATCTGCGCAATCGGCGTCCGCCTCAGTCGCGGCCGCACGATGCACGGCTTCGCCCTCAACATCGACCCGGACCTGCGCTACATGCGGGACTACATCATCCCGTGCGGCATTCCCGACAAGGCAGTCACCAGCCTTGCAGAGGAGGGCATCGACGTGACGATGGAGGCCGTGACGACGATCGTCGGTCGCCTCGCCGCTGCGCAATGGGGCAACGGCGTGCTCGAACGCCAGGATGTCGCCTGGAAGCATCGGCCCGAGGATCTCTCGGCCTTCTCTCGCGGAGAGGGTCCCGGTGAGGTCGTACGGCACCCTGCGGATCACGGCGTCGAACGTCTGACGACCGGCAAGTCGCCGGAACCGTCTAACATGTCGGGGCTGACCGGCACATCGGTCCGGATGCGGGGCCGCCTGGACCGTGCAGGTGTCACCGACGGACTGTCGATCGCCGCCCGTAAGCCTGAGTGGCTGCGACCGAAGGTGCGCATCGACGCACCGGTGCTGGCGCTGAAGCAGACGATCCGCGATCTCAACCTGATCACCGTCTGCGAGGAAGCCGGCTGCCCGAACCTCTCCGAATGCTGGTCGGACGGAACAGCGACGTTCATGGTGCTGGGGGAGCGCTGCACCCGTGCGTGCGGGTTCTGTCTCGTCGACACGCAGAAGCCGCTCGTCGTCGACGAGACCGAACCGCTCCGCGTCGCCGAGGCCGTCGAGCGAATGGGCCTCGGCCACGCCGTGCTGACGATGGTGGCGCGCGACGACCTCGTCGACGGAGGTATGGGCCTCGTCGCTGCGACCGTCGATGCCATCCGCCTGCGTCGTCCCGGCACGACCGTCGAGACGCTCGTGTCCGACGGCAAGGGCGACGCAGCCTCGTTCCAGGCACTGCTCGACGTGCGCCCCGATATCTTCAACCACAATCTCGAAACCGTCGCCAGGCTGCAACATGCCGTCAGGCCGTCAGCTGGCTACGCCCGCAGTCTCGGCGTATTGGCGATGGCCAAAGCGGCCGGCCTGACGACGAAGTCAGGGCTGATCGTCGGCATGGGCGAGACGATTGCCGAACTCGAAGGCGCGCTCGCCGACCTTGCAGGCATCGGCGTCGACATCGTGACGATCGGCCAGTACCTGCGCCCGACATCACACCACCTGCCGGTCGTCCGCTGGGTGGATCCCGCAGAATTTGTCGACCTCAAGCGGTTCGGCGAAGCGCACGGCATCGGGCATGTCGAGTCGAGCCCGTTGACCCGTTCGAGCTATCACGCCAGCCAATCGGCTGCGGCCGTCACCGGCCCTCGCCAGTTCTCCGGTTCAGCCAGCGGCTGAACGTGCTACGACCGGCAGCGACGGTGGTCGGCCTCAGCGGCCCGCTGTCGAGGTACCGGGTGTAACGAGAGCCTCGTCACCGCCTGACCGGGCTGGGGTCTGGCGGTGACGAGGTGATCTCTGCTCAGGCTGGGCGGCGCCGCCGGGCGAGCAGCACGACTGCCCCACTGGAGACGAGAACCACGCCGATCAGACCGATGACTCCGCTATTCGCACCCGTCGCCGGCAGCCGACCCGGGCGTGCGGTTGGGACCGTGACCGGAACGACCTGAACGTCGCCGATCACGCCGCCGGCAGGGGTGGTCGTCGTGGTGGACGCGGCGGGAAGGATGTTGTTGGTGATCGAAGCCGTACATGTCACGAGAGCCCCACCGCCGTTGCCCGAGTTGTTGCACTGGTTGATGATGATCGGAAGCGCCGAGGAGTTGGTCGAGGTCGTCACGGTGCACGTCACCGTCGTGCCGCCGCCGTTGCCGGAACCGTTGCATTGGGTGATGTCGGCGTTGGTCGTCGCCTGCAGCGGACTACATATTGCCACGCCACTGCTGTCCGCCGAGCCGATGCATTGATCGATGGACGCTGGCTCAGCAGTGGCGGCACCGATGATGTTGTTGACGACGATCACATCGCACACGAGACTCCCCCCACCGCCGTTCTCCGACCCGTTGCACTGATTAGCAGTCGTCGTCAGGTTGAGCGAGGAAGTCGGAGTCGTGACGCAGAGCAGCGCCGTATTGGCGGGGCCGTGACATTCGACGGTAACGACCGTCGAACTCGTGACGCCGGTGGAGAGATCGAGGTTGTTGGTCACCGTGACCGTGCACCTTGCCCCGAGGCCGCCGATGTTGTCGAGGCCGTTGCACTGCGCCGTGGTGTCGACGGCCGCGCTGGCAGGCGATACGAGCCCCGTCAGCAGCAGAGCGACAGCGGCAAGCAGCGCACACAGTATTCCGATGCACCGTCCGATCGCTGATGTCGACTGAACAAGCAGTGCGCCGCCTGGCATGCTACTACGGTGAGTGCTCATATGACTTCTCTCTGTCGCCAGCATCTGGGACGCGAAGAATATCGGATCGTGACCAAAACGTGACAACAGAACACGTACAGGTGGGGTAGGGGAGCAGTGATGACGATTCGGCGTGACCAACCGCCGCTTGCTCGGCCGAGCGTCGGACAATCAGGCTACATCGGGCCAGGTGACGCCGTAGAGCGACAATCGTCCAGCGCCAGCGCCTAGCGCTGCCTCTCCACTTTGTACGACCCGACCGTCGGGCCACAGTACCGACTCGATGATGCAGTTTCGCAGTTGTTGATCTTCGGTCGACTTTCCTGTTAGTGCTGACACAGCGCGACGATCCAGGCGCACCACTCGTCGATTCCGATGCCAGTTTTTGCCGATGTCTCGATCGTCTCGACATTTGGATGGATGTCGTGCAGATTCCGATAGAACAGATCGAGATTCAGATCGAGATAGGGCATCAGATCCATCTTGTTGACGAGGACGATGTCGGCGGAGTGGAACATCACCGGGTACTTCAAAGGTTTTTCCTCGCCCTCGGTCACTGCATAGATCATTGCTCTGACATCTTCACCGATGTCGAATTCCGCCGGGCAGACGAGGTTGCCGACATTTTCGACGACGACAAGGTCGAGGTCGTCGAGCGGGAGACATGGGAGTGCCGAGCGGACCATCGTTGCGTCGAGATGGCACTCGCCACCGAAGCCGTTTGCCGTGTTGACGAGCGAGACCGGAACACCGAGTCCTGACAACCTGTCGGCGTCGATCGAGGTCTCGATGTCGCCTTCGATGACGCCGACTCGTAGCCGACCCCCGAGCCGTATGAGGGTTTCACGAAGGATGGTCGTTTTCCCTGCGCCTGGCGACGACATGAAATTGACGACACGAACACCGGCGCGGCGGAAATCGGTGCGATTGTCATCGGCAGTTCGATCGTTTTCGCCGAGGATCTGTTCGAGCACGTCGACCCGCAGGCGGCCGGTCTGGGTTCGCGAGGTGTCTGCACGGCACTAACTGTCCGATGCAACCAACTCGCTGGGGCCCGCTCGTTGGGCCGGTGCCGCCAACAGCAGCGCAGCACAAGCCAGACATACGCCGAGCAGGCAGACCGCACCCCAGCCGCCGCTGTCGTAGGCGGCGCCGGCGATCGCTGAGCCGCCCGCCCCACCGACGAAATATGTCGTCATGTAGACCGAGTTGACGCGACTCTGCGCCGACGGCACCAATCCGTAGATCACGGACTGGTTGAGGACCTGTGTCCCCTGAACGCCGACATCGAGCAGGACGACGCCGACGACGATCCACACGATCGACGACCGCCCGAACCATAGGACGGCGAACGAAAACGCGAGTGTCGCCGTCGAGATCATCCGTGCCGGCCGCACCCATCCCCGGTCGGAGGTTCTTCCGGCAGGTGATGCGCAGAGTGCGCCTGCTGCCCCGGCGAGCCCGAGCAGTCCGATCGCCGCGTCGCCATAGTTGAACGGCGGATCGGACAGCCGGAAGGCGATCGTCGTCCAGAAAGCGCTGAAGCTGGCGAAGACGAGTCCACCGACAACGGCCGTTCTGCGCAGTTCCGGTTGTTGCCTGGCGAGTGTCACCAGCGAACGCATCAACTCGCCGTAACTGAGTCCGGGACGGCGCGACTCTTGTGGCAGTTCAGCGGCGAGTAGGACCGCCAATCCGGCGGCAAGTGTGGCGGCGACGACGAACACCGCTCGCCATCCGAACGCAGCGGCAATCAGACCCGAGACGGTCCTCGCCAGCAGGATGCCGAGGAGCAGACCCGTCATGACCGTCCCAACGACCTTGCCCCTCGTATCGGCGGATGCCATTTGTGCGGCCATCGGCACGAGGATCTGGGCGACGACGGAGCAGAGGCCGACGAGGCCGAGGGCCCCGATCAGCACCCACAACGTCGGTGCCACCGCAGCGACGAGCAGCAGCACGGTCGCTGCCATCAGTGCTCTGGTGATCAGCCGCCGGCGATCGACGAGATCACCGACAGGTACGACGAACGCCAGTCCGGCTGCGTAGCCGATCTGCGACGCAGTGACGACCAGTCCGGTGGTGCCTTCGCTCGACCCGAAATGCTTGGCGATCGTGTGCAGCAACGGTTGGGCGTAGTACAGGTTCGCGGCGGTCAGACCGGTTGCCGCTGCCAGCACGAAGACGAGCCGCCGGCCGAGCGTGTTCGGCGTCGCGGTCGTCGTCGTCACCTACCCAGTATGCGCGGCGCACGGTCGCCGCCCACCCCTCGCCGCCCACCCTTCGCCGCTCGACGGCGGACAGCGGGTGGGTTGAGCGATGGAGCAGTTTGTGGAAACCACGTCCGGCCTCCACTTTTTGACCCAACGCTCCGGGAGGGTGAGGGGAGCGCAACGAGGCGGAGGGCTGAAAATTTGCCAGACTGGGGGTATGTCCTCCGCCTCGTTCAGCACCGATGTCTACCTCGATCGCCTGAGTCGGGTCCGTGCAGCGATGGAGGAGCGCGGTGTCGATGTCGTGCTGCTGTCCGTCGGCCACGACCTGCCGTATGTCACCGGTTACCTGGCGATGCCGCTCGAGCGCCTGACGATGCTCGTGCTACCGCTCTGCGGCGACGCAACGATGGTGATCCCGCGACTCGAGGCGCCGCGGGTCGTCGAGCAGCCTGGCGCGTTCGGGCTGCTGCCGTGGGGTGAGACCGAGGATCCGGTCGAGTTGGTGGCGAAGCTCGTGGGCGATGCGCAGTCTGTTGCAGTAGGAGATCAGATGTGGGCGCGGTTCCTCGTCGATCTGTTGCCAAAGTTGTCGAGTGCGCGGTTCAGCAGGGCAGTCGAGGTCGTCGGACCGCTCCGCGCTCGCAAGGACGCTGCCGAGATCGCCGCGCTGACGGCCGCCGGTGCTGCAGCCGACCGGGTCGCAGCGCAGCTGCACGCAGGGGAGATCGCCCTCATCGGCAGAACCGAAGCAGCGGTGTCTGCCGACATTTCGGCCCGTCTCATCGCTGAGGGTCATGACGTCGTCAACTTCGCGATCGTCGCCGCAGGCGAGAACGCTGCCAGTCCACATCATCATGCAAGTGACCGCGTGATCATGCGTGACGAGGTCGTGCTGTGCGACTTCGGCGGGACGATGAACGGCTACTGCTCCGACATCACCCGCTGCGTTTACACCGGCTCGGCGCCAGCCTCGGAGATCGCCGACGCCTATGCCGTACTGCACGCCTCGAACGCCGCAGGTTACGAAGCCGGCCAGATCGGCAACGACTGCCAGGACGTCGATCGGGCAGCTCGCAAGGTGATCGACGGTGCCGGATTCGGCGACTACTTCATCCATCGCACGGGCCACGGCATCGGCCTGGAGGCACACGAGGATCCGTACATGGTCGAGGGAAATGCACAGCCGCTCGCCGCCGGCCACGCCTACAGCGTCGAGCCCGGCATCTACCTGAGCGGACGGTGGGGTATGCGCCTCGAGGACATCGTCGTCGCCACGGACGACGGTCCGGTATTGCTGAATCACGCCGACCGCTCGCTCGTCACCGTCGAAGCCTGACCGGACGAGACACCACGGAGGAGCGCCGCCCGAGCCGTGTCGATCGTGATGATTCAGGCGGTGAACGCCGATGTGTCTGCGGTCGCCGTCAGGGTGACGAGCTGGACCTGCACGTCGCTTGCGTCGAGGTAGGCGAGGTGCCCTCCGGCAACTGCACAGTACGTTTCCTGCCCATCGCCGACCGGGACGGTGACACAGGTTGCGTCCTGTCCGGCCAGTTGCCGATGACTCGCCGTCGTCGACGCGTTCTTACGTCGGATCGACACCCTCAGCCGGCGCGCCGGGGCGTTGTCGGCGAAGGTACTGGAAATGCCGAAGTCGCTGACCCGCTGTTCTATGACGCCGGTATCGCACTGTCTGGTGGACAGCGAACAGGTCTGCGGGCTGCCCACGAGCAGGTAGCGGACGTCGTTGACGGTGACCGACTTCTTGCCGGAAGCGTCATGCGCAACGACGCCGGTGGCAGTTTGGCCGCCGAACCTGTGGAGTATCGAATATGTCGCTGTGGACGCCGTCGTGGCGGTCGATTCCAGCAGCACCAGCACGGCGTCGGCGTTCGCATCACCGACGGGGGAGCCCTGGTTGCCGCCGGGCGGTGCCGTTGTCAACGTCGCCCGCTGACCGGTGAAACATCCTGCAAGCGACACGCAGACGACGAGCACGATCGGCAACCGACTGAGCATCCGCACCCGGGTGATCGTACGACGGCACGGGCTCCGTTCGCCTTTCACGGCAGGTGAATCTGATCACGGCGTGATCCGGATGTGTCGTTTCAGTCACCCACGCGCCGGCATGGGTCAGAGTTTCGGCCATTACCCTTGTCGCCGTGATCCGCCTCGACGCTGCCTCCCTGCTCCTGCAGTGGGCGGTCGGAGGCATGTTGTTCTGTTGGTTCACGACACGACGCCGTGAAGTCGGCATCGGCTATGGCTGGCTGCTCCGCGGCACCTATCTGCTGATGGCCGTCGGGGCGATTTTCGCAGGATTCGCGGCCCGCGTCGTAGCGGTCCGCGAGGGCGTGTCGATCGCCGTCGCAGCAACGTGCCTCCTCGGGCTGGTCGTGTCGATCGTCCGCCGCAAGGCCGGCGTCTCCGGTCAGCAGGCCGAACACGATCGGCGCAGTGAGCGGGTTGCGGCGATGACCGGTATCGAACGTCAGGGTCGGTCCGCCACGACGACCACGACCGCACTCGAGTCGCCGGGTCGTGCCAGGGAATTCCCGCCGTGGCTCGATCTGCTCCCGGCGATCGTCGGCGTCGTCGGTCTCGTCGCCGCAGCGATCGACTCGACCCGTGGGCATGCCAATGCCCACATCGCCGTCGCCGTCGCCCGCATGATCATCGGCGCCGCGTTCCTCGGGTCGATCACCGACGCAATGCTGCTCGGCCACTGGTACCTCGTGCAGCCAGGGCTCCCACGGCGGCTGTTGAACGAACTGGTGTCGGCGCTCGGCTGGATCTGGCCGGCCGAAGTCATCGCCCTACTGCTTCCTGTCGGCATGATCAGCATCTTCGACGGCACGATCGACGACGGATGGAACGGGATGCTCGGGTGGTTCTGGATCGCCTGTGCGCTGAGCACGATCGTGCTGGTGTTCGTCACGAGGGCGGCATTGCGGGAGCGCTACTACTCGGCGGTGATGGCGGCGACCGGCCTGCTCTACCTGGCGATTCTGACGGCGTTCGGAACCGACCTCGTCGCCAGAGCGGTCCTCTCCGGCTGAGCGCTCGAGCGGACCTGATGTTTCGCCGAGCCTCAGGATGGGGCACACTGTGTTCTATGGCACGCCCCGTGTGGAATGGAACCATCAGCTTCGGCCTCATCGCCATCCCCGTGAAACTGTTCCATGCCGTTTCCAAGAAATCGGTGTCGTTCAACCAGCTGGACGACCGCTCGATGAGCCGGATCAAGCTGAAGAAGGTGTCCGCCGATACCGGTGAGGACGTACCGGACGAGCACATCGTCAAGGGCTACGAGGTCACCAAGGGGAACTACGTCGTCGTCGATCCTGACGAGCTCGAACCGTTCATTCCCTCGGCGACCAAGTCGATCGATCTCGAGGAGTTCGTCGACCTCACAGAGATCGACCCGGTGCTGTTCGACACCGCGTTCATCGTCGCCCCTGAGAAGACGCCGAAGCCGTACAAGCTGCTGGCACTGGCGATGGAAGAATCCGGCAAGGTTGCCATCGGACGTTTCGTGATGCGCCAGAAGCAGTATGTGGCGGCGATCCGAGCCGTCGACGGGTTGCTGATGCTGTCGACGATGGTGTTCGCCGAGGAGGTCGTCTCGCCGACCGTCATCGAGGAACTGTCGACGCTCGATTCGGTCGAGGTCACCGCCAAAGAGGTCAAGATGGCGGAGGCGCTCGTCGAGTCGTTGAGCGCTGAATTCGACCATTCCAAATATCACGACGACTACCGCAAGTCCGTGCTCGAACTGATCGATCAGAAGGCGTCAGGTGAAGAGTTCCAGGCGCTCGCGCCGTCGAAGCCGACCACACCGGTTGTCGACCTGATGGCTGCTCTCGAAGCGAGCGTCAAGGCGGCGAAGGATGCCCGCAAGCGTCACCCCGCCACTGGCGAGACACCGGAAACCGCCAAGGTGACGGAGTTGGCGTCGTCAAAACCGGCAAAGACACGCGCCCGTAAGAGCGCCTGATCGTCAGCCGGGGTCCTCGGTCGTGGCTGCTGCAGGCACGTCGCTGCAGGTCGAGGTCGGGGGCCGATCGCTCAGCCTCTCGAACCTCGACAAGCCGCTCTATCCTTCTGGGTTCACGAAGTCGCAGATCATCGATTACTACGCACGGATCGCGCCATACATCCTGCCGCATATCGAAAACCGCTGCCTGACGTTCCGTCGCTTTCCGAACGGGACGGACCAGGCTGGTTTCTTCGAGAAGCGTTGTCCGAAACACCGTCCGGACTGGGTGGATACCGCCGAGGGCCCAGGCGACCACAACGGATCGATCCCGTACTGTCGACTCGACGAACCAGCAGCGCTGGTGTGGGCGGCGAACCTCGCAGCGATCGAATTGCACGCGCCGATGGCCCACGCCGACGACATCGAGACACCCGCTTCGCTGGTCTTCGATTTCGATCCTGGCGAGCCGGCGGTCATCCGGGAATGCTGTCAGATCGCGCTGCTCGTCCGTGAGGTGCTGGATGCTGTCGTCCTCGATGGATGGTGCAAGTCGAGTGGCTCGAAAGGGCTGCAGATGTATGTCCCGCTGAACACGCAGGTGACGCACGAACATGCCTCATCATTCGCGCTCGTCGTCGGTCAACTGTTGGAGAAACAGCACCCCGATCGGGTGACGACGACGATGGCCAAGGCGGTGCGGCCCGGCAAGATATTCGTCGACTGGAGCCAGAACACCCGCCACAAGACGACGATCGCACCGTATTCTCTCCGTGCCAGGCCAGACCCGACGGTGTCGACGCCAGTCAGCTGGGATGAGGTCAGCGACTGCGCAGACGGCACCATCCCGCTACGTTTCGAGGCCGCCGATGTCCTCGAACGGGTCGAGCAATTCGGCGACCTCTTCGCCGGCGTCCTCACCACCGAGCAGACCCTCCCGACCGCCAAATAGGCAGACCCCCGGCGACCGCCCCCGCCGTTGGCATCGAGTAGCAACTCGCCCCACGCTGCAACCGAAATACTCGTTCGGCCCGCCTTGCAACCGAAATACTCGTTTGGTCCGCCTGTCAGCCTGGAGTGATGCCGTGGCGTTTGGCAACGCCGTCGCGGTCAGTGGGGTCGGCGCTGGCGAAGCGGGCGATGATCTCGTTGCGAAGTGATTCGAAGGAGATCACGGCGTCGATCACCAACTCGCTGGCGAGGCGATAGATGTCGACGTCTGCGGAGTACTCGGCGCGGCGTTCGTCGATGAATGCCTGACGCTCGACGGGGTCGTCGATCGAGGCGATCGTGTTGGCATACACGGCGTTGACGGCGGGTTCCGGTCCCATCACGGCGATCTTCGCCGTCGGCAGCGCGAGTGTTGCGATCGGATCGAACGCCGGCCCGCACATCGCGTAGAGCCCGGCACCGTATGCCTTGCGGACGATCACCGAAATCTTCGGAACGGTTGCTTCAGCGATGGCGGTGATCATCTTCGCACCGTGACGGATGATGCCCTGGCGCTCGACCTGGGTGCCGATCATGAAGCCGGGGACATCGGCGAGGAACAGCAAGGGCACGTTGAACGCATCGCAGAGCCACACGAACCGCGCTGCCTTGTCGGCCGAGTCACCGAACAGCACGCCGCCCTTGTGCATCGGGTTGCTGGCGACGATCCCGACCGAGTTGCCGTCGAGGCGGCAGAAGCCGATGATCAGTTCCGGCGCGAACAGCGGCTTGATCTCGAACCACGAATCGTCATCGATCAGTCGATCGAGGAACCGGTGCATGTCGTAGCCGGCAGCTTCGTCCTGCGGCAGCACCGCACGTGTCAGTCCGTTGGTCGGTCGGTTGGCTTCGAAGGCTGTGGGAAGGCCCCGCCAGTTCGTCGGCAGATAGCTGAAGAACTCCTTCGCCTGGGCGATGGCATCGGCGTCGTCGGAGGCCAGGTTGTCGCCGCAGCCCGACACCGTGGCGTGCATTCGTGCCCCACCCATCTCCTCCAGCGTGACGGTCTCACCGATGACTTCCGCGGCCATCCGTGGCGAGCCGAGGTACATCGATGCATTCGCCTCGACCATGATGACGATGTCGCAGAACGCCGGGATGTATGCGCCACCGGCGGCGGACGGGCCGAACAGGCAGCAAATCTGCGGCACCTTGCCAGACAGCTTGATCTGGTTGGCGAAGATGCGGCCGGCCCCGCGGCGGCCAGGGAACAGTTCCACCTGGTCGGTGATACGTGCGCCGGCCGAATCGACAAGCCAGAACACGGGCAGTTCGTGGCGCAATGCGTATTCCGTGAGACGGATGATCTTCTCGACGGTCCTGGCACCCCACGAGCCGGCCTTGACAGTCGGGTCGTTGGCCATCACGCAGACCGGACGCCCTTCGACCTTGCCGATGCCGGTGACGACGCCGTCTGCCGCAAGGTCCGTTGCCATCGTGTTCGCCAACAGGCCATCCTCGACGAACGTCCCCGTATCGAGCAGCAGCGCGAGCCGGTCGCGGACGAACAGTTTGTGTTGGCGTTCGAGCTTCGCCGCCTCACGATGCAGGTTCCCCGACAACGCCCGTTCGGTGTGGGCGGTCAACGCCTGCTGCTCGTTGCTCATCGACTCAGTCTCGCAGCAACGGCGCTGCCGCTCCCTGTTATGACGTCCGACGCAACTCAGTGACGAAGTCGGAGAGGTCGGCGTGACGCGTGCGTTCGAACGTGTCGACGTTGCGGTACGGAACGTTGACGACGACTCGCCCTCGTGCGTTGCGGTAGTACGTCTCCATGCCGGGATGCGTCCACACCATTCGCTCGTGTGCTCGATCGATCGCCTCGTTGTAGGCGTCGTGGACGTCGGGGCGGCATTCGATCGCGCCGATGTCGTTGGCGAACATCTGGCGCAGCAGATCCGTGATGTAGTTCATCTGCATCTCGATGAGGAAGATCAAGCTGCCGCCGTGGCCGGTCTGCGTGTTCGGGCCGTAGAGCACGAAGAGATTCGGGAAATCGGGGATCGTCATGCCGATGTACGCACGCGCATCATCGTCCGACCAGGTGTCACGGAGCGAACGACCGGAGCGTCCACGGATCTCGTATGTGGAGAGGAACCGCAGGACATCGAAGCCGCTCGCGACGACGAGTACGTCGGCTCCGAACTCACGACCATCTTCGACGATCACGCCGTCGGCGCTGATAGCGGCGATCCGATCGGTGACGAGTTCGACATTGTCCTTCGTCAGCATCCTGTACCAGCCGTTGTCCATCAGCATGCGTTTGCCGAACGGCGGGTATGTCGGCACGATCTTGTCGAGGAGGTCGGTGCGATCGCCGACCTCGGACTTGATGTACCGGGTGAAGAATTCTCGGTGCCCGTCGTTGATCGCATTCAGCGACCGTTCGGGGTGTGGCCACGAATCGTCCTTCTGCAGCGAAGGAAAGACTCGATCGTTGAACGTCCATCCGAGGCGGACCCGGTACCACGCCCGATAGTGCGGAACCTCACGGAGGAGAAACCTGATCGGTTCAGGAACAGCCGTGCGGAAGTGTTCGAACGGCGCAGCCCACTGAGGTGACCGCTGGAAGATCGTCAGCGATTCGACG
>JAYTOR010000166.1:0-3935 GCA_043747685.1 Actinomycetota bacterium | reverse complement strand
TCGACTGTTCCCGTCGACACGTCGTGGCTCGAACCGTTCGCTACCGAGCCACCCTTGCCGGCCGTTCCGGAAGGTTGGCACGTGTTGGACCTCGGGTTGGTGCGTTTCGCCGTTCCGAGCGACTGGCAGGTGCCGATGTCTCAAGAGTGTCTCGCCGGTCCGGCTCCCGGTGTTGTTCTCCTGCCGCTGTTGACGGCGGGTGCGACGTGCTCACCGTCGCCGGTCATGCCGGATGATAAGCTGACGATCGGCCGCGCCGACGGTGCCACTCCGTCGACGCCGCCCGACTCGAAGGTGGGCGATCTCCAGGCATGGCAGGTGTCCGGCGCCGCGACGGCGACGTTCCGCCTCGCGGGAGGCATCGACGTCTGCGCCGTGGGACCCGATGCGGCCGCGGTCCTCGCCACGTTCACAACGTCGGGTTAACGACGCGCGCTGCAGGACGGTCCGCTCGAGGACACGTCCGATTGGAAAGCCGTCACGTTCGACGGCGTCACCGTCGACCTGCCGCCAAGATTCGACCTACTCGATCTGGCCCATCAGGATCTGAAGCGGGGTTTCTTTCCCGACCCGGGCACATGCCGATACGGCTGGTTCGATGCCGGCTACCCGCGGATCTTGGTGGGCAACTCGCCGCCGGCCATTGCGGTGAGCTGTGCGGTCTCGCTCGCTTGGCCGATCCAGGTGGCCGACGGCGTGTGGATCCGCGACCGCGCCGAAGCGGATCTGACCCCGGTCGCGACCAGTGGCAAGATCGGCCGCCTTGACGTGTCCATCGTGCAACCGGACGTGCCTAAAGCGGGGGCGTCGAATCCGAGCCCGATGCTCGCGGTCGCCGTGCGCTCGCCGTCGGCCGATCTTTGGATCAGCGTCGGGATTGGCGCCGATCCCAGCATCGCCCGCACGATCCTGCACTCCATCCACGCTGCCGAAGATGCATCCGTCGCGCCGCCGTCGACGCCGACGCCGACGGCGACCACGACAATGACCACGCCGGCTGCAGCCTCGACCACGTCGACTTCCGACACGGTTGACGACAGCACGACCACGACGGCCGCAGTGCAGCTCGACCCGAATCCGATCCGCGTGACGATCGCGGATGGGTGTCCGGCGTCGGTGGCCAACCATCCCGACTACGGCAGCACGTCCGCCCAATGGATCTCCAATCCCGACTCATCGGGACTCGACCAGCAGTTCGTGCCCGGAACGCCGAGGTCTGCGATCATCTGCCGCTACGTCGCGCTCGACGCGATGACGACAGCGAACGGCCAGACCTACAACGTGGGCACGCTGCTGACGTCCACCGTTCTCGACGCCAACAACGCCGGTGCGCTCGCCGACACCCTCAACGCGATCGTCCCCTGGAACCTCACATCCGGGTGCGAGCCACCATCGGACAAGGCCGCTACACCGCAATCACGTTCGCGATCCCTGGCCGCAGCGACCTCGACGTATTGCTGAAAGACTGGTACGGCTGCCCCGAGGTGGGCAACGGCCGGAAGTTCTCCGGCGAGCTAATCAACGGCCAAGGCACCGACTTCACAGCAGAGCTGAACCACCTCGTCGAACCCGCGCCAGACGAGAACACGATCCCACCCAACTGACGCACTCGCCCGATTTCGAGCCGGAACTGTCCGCAACACCCCAGTCAGTGAACACCCGTTGTCAACGCATAACGCGCTCACAGATCTGCGCGCCGCAAGCCAACCGTGATCCGCTCCGAACGGCGCATCCGCGCCAGGCGCCTGACGAAAGGTCATCTTCAACGTCCCCGCCGAGCACACCGAGCAGGGTCACCGGCGGCGACCACCGTCACAGGCTGAGCTGTTCGATCGCCTACGATTCGGGCGTGGATTCGCTGGGCCTGTTGACGACAACCGACGCCATCGACCGCGTGCTCAGTGACGGCACCACCGGGCTGCACGACGTGCTGGAGGCGATGCGCGCAGCACACGATGCGGCATGGTCGGCTACAACGCCGAAATTGCTCGAACTATGCCGCGTGCGCATCGCGATGATGCTCGGGAGCGCGTCCGAGATGGCTGCGCGCACCCCGGACTCGGGCGTGGAGGACGAGTTGCTGAGCGCCCTGGCGGCGTGGCCGACCGATCCTCGATTTGACCCACTGGAGCGCGCATGCCTCGCGTTCACGGAGCACTTCGTCATGGACGTCGCGTCGCTCGACGACGACACCGTTGCCGCCGTCCGTGCGCACCTCGGCGACGACGGCACGCAGACGTTCGTCTCCGCGTTGCTGGTCGTCGAGCAGCGGATTCGCTTGCGTCTGGCCTGGGACGTGCTGATGGACGAGCGTTGAGCGTGGAACGAGCGCGCCGAGTCGCCGCCGGCACCGCCATCGACCCCCGGTTGGGAATGGCGCTCAACGCGATCGCCGCTGCGACGGTCCGCCTCGCACAGGTCGACCCGGTCACGACCGAAGTGGTGCGCATCCGCTGCGCACAGCATCACGACTGCGGCACTTGACTGTCCGTGCGCCTGGCAGTTGCCAGGGATGCCGGTTTTGACGAGGACACCATCAGCGACGTGCTCGCGTCGCGGACCGAAGCTCTGCCGGAGCACCAGCGGGCCGCCCTGGCACTCGCCGATGCGATGATGACGCAGCCCACGTCACTGAGTGCCATCGACGTCGCGCTCCTGCGGGCGTCCTTCTCCGACCAGCAACTCGTCGAACTCACCCTCGACGTCATGAAGTGGAACGCACAGAAGGTGGCCGTCGCCCTCGGGACCGACGTGTGGCTGCGACCGGGCGAGCTCAGCGACCTCGTCTTCGACGAGCAGGGCAATTGGGTGCGGAGCTGACGAGGTTCGTCCCGCTCACGGCACGACAGGAGCGATCCGCGTGATGGTGAGCGGGTCCACGCCCGGCGTATAGAGCTCGTGGGCGCGCCGCCACCGGGCGAACGTGGCGAGGATGTGGGGCGGGTCCCCGTGCAGCTCGGTGAAGCCCCCGTTCAGCTCGCGCGTGTCGAAGTACGCGGCGTCGACTCCATCGGCGTACAGGCGGCACGCCGGCGAGTAGCCCAGGTCGTCCAGCCGTTGGTGCTCCGCCTCGAAGTCGTGCACCAGGTAGGCCTGATGATGGAAACCCTCCTCGCCGGCGGCGTACATGTCGCGGTAGATCGACGGTGTCTCGTCATGCTGGGCGATGAACTGGATCATCAGGTCACCGAGGTATCCGAACGCATACGAGACATCGGCCTCGTGATCCGTGCCGCGGTAGGTGAATCGCTCGGTGCGATGGTGGGGCGAGACTGAGAACGGTCCTGCGCCATGGACCTCGCTCCACCGCTGCATCGATGCCGAGAGGTCGTTGACGAAATACGCGACCTGGAACAGCGTGCGAGATTCCATCCACCGGGTCTACCACGCCGGTCGGAGATTCCCCGCCGCCGAGGCCACGTCAAGACTCTCAGTCAGCCTCAGGCGGATCTTGCGAGCCGACTTCCATGCGAAGGACCCAAAGGGCAGTTCAATCGAGGGCGCGGTTGGAATGATGCGAAGGAGAAGCCGTCCGTCATCCTCACCGAGGACCCCGATCCGGAAGCATTCAAGGCCTGGAGAGCGCAACAATACGAACGCCTGACCGCTTGGGCCGATGCGATCAACAAGGAGATTCGGGAGCACAACGCACTTTGCTCAGAGATGGTTCCGTCCGCTGTTGCCAAGCGGCTTGATCAACTGGCGAAGGCCGAGGCGTTCGAAGCAGGTCTCGACCGCTCACGCTTGGTCAGCGTTAGTGATACGCCCGACATCGGCGGAGACAGCGCATAGCGCGCGATGCAGAACGACGCCGCGGCCACCGGCGACGATCGCGACAGAACGGCGCATCTGGCGCATCTGGCGCGTCAGTCACGTCGGTTTGCGGGTGTGCGTTGTTCCTCGGTGCAATGCTGATCCCATGGACGTTGCAGAGC
>JAYTOR010000165.1:0-12988 GCA_043747685.1 Actinomycetota bacterium | reverse complement strand
GTTCCTCGATGAGCAACCGTGTCGCCGGATGCTCGCCATTGCCGGAGCCCCCAGGGCCGAGCTCGACCTCGTTCGACAGGCCGGTGCGGTCGTGCTCTGACCAGGCGAAGCACACGCTGAGCCGTTCTCCGAACGAAATCGGGCGAGTATGGCGAATCCACGCCTCGAACCGGGCGCCGTCTTCGGGTCGAGCCACCGCCGCCATGCCCTCTGCGCGGAGCATCGCCGCAAGGCGCCACGCCTCGGTCTCGTCATTCACGGTTGCCAGCACCCACCGACGGGTTTCGCCGGGTGCGCCGACGTCAACCGCACGAGCGCCCACCACGCCAAGATCGGCACGCACTGCCGCAACGTCCGCAGCGCAAGTAGCGACAACGACGATCACCGTTTCAGGTTGCCACAACTGCGTTTGATCCATCCAGCTTCCGGGCATAGTTCGGCGATCCAAGGAAAGGGATGGGGTCATGGCAGGGGAAACCATTGTTGAAGGACGGCATGGAGATGTTGTCGTCGAGCGCCGGGGAGAGTTCGGCCGGATCGTCAGGTTGCTGATTGCAGCGGCGATCGTCGCCTTGGTTGTCGTCGTCGGATTCGACAACCGCACTAAGGTGAGGATCGGCTACCCGGGTGGCAATCGCATGGCGCCGATCTGGGTTGTGCTCGTCGCCGCCGGCGTTGCCGGGGTCATCATCGGCTGGCTCGTCAAACACCGGCCACGCCATATCCGCACCTGATTTCTGCACGGCAGGATAACAACTGAGGGGGCCGTCCCGATTCCCGGGACGTTAAAGCCGTGGCGTGATCAGGTGCGACGAAGAACGGCGTCGATCACGATGTCGAGGCCGTCAGCGGTCTCGGTGACCGACGTCGATGCGAACTCGATGTTCTGGAACGTGGCAACCGAAAAGGCGTTGCCGGACCGCAGGTGTTCGTCGCGCTTCTTGCTCCCGGTGGCGACGCTATCTGCGCCGATGCTGATCGAGACCGAAGAGGAAGCGGCGTCGGTGCCGACGTTGATCGACGACTTGTAACGCTCGATGCGGCCGGTGACGTTCATACCGAAGAGTGCCTTTGCCCGGAATCCGATCGAGGAAATCGGCGACGCGCTCGAGGCCGATATGAAGGCGGGGTGCGGGGTCAGCCCGAGCCACTTCCAAGTCCTGATGGCGCTGGCAGAAGCGCCGGACGGACAACTCCGCATGGTCGACATCGCCTCGAAGAATTGCATCAGCCGCAGCGGGGTGACGCAGTCGGTGGACCGCCTCGAGAAGCTCGGACGCGTCACGCGCGTGACGAGCCCAGGAGATCGTCGGCTCGTGCTGGCGACGATCACTCCGGCTGGCCGTGACGTCGTCCCGATCGGCCACCTGGTATTCCAAGAGGTCGCCGATCGGTTCATCGCCGATCGACTGGGGCAGCGGCAGGCGATCGCGCTCCAGGCAGCGCTGCTCAAGATTGCCTCGACAGACGGGTAGAGAATTCAATCGGTCCGGCAGCGAACTGTTTCTGCTGCAGTCGTGGTCTCGGTGTAACTTGCCGAGGTGACTGTTCTCGATCTCGATCCCGATGCATTGCTGTCAACGACCAGAGCCGTCCGCAAGCGTCTCGACTGCACCCGCGAGGTGCCGGACGAGCTGATCCGAGAGTGTGCGGCGGCAGCACTGCAGGCACCCTCCGGCTCGAACCACATCACGATGAGTTTCGTGATCGTCAAGGATGCAGCAAAGCGCCAGGCGATCGCCGGCGTCTACGCCAGGTGCTGGGACATCTACTCGAACAGCCCGTTCTTCGTCGGTGCCATTCAGCAAGAAGGTGCATCGGCGCAGGCGCAGCAGGACCGCGTCACGGACTCAGCGACGTACCTCTCCCAGCACATGGCCGAGGTGCCGGCGCTCGTTATCGCCTGCTCGGTCGGCATGCGCCTCGACAACGTTGCGCCGATGGTGTCTGCATCGGTATACGGCAACATCCTGCCGGCCACATGGAGTTTCATGCTCGCCGCCAGGGCCCGGGGCCTCGGTACGGCATGGACGACGATCCACCTGATGATGGAGCAGGAAATCGCCGACATCGTCGGCATCCCGTTCGACACGGTGCAGCAGGTGTGCCTGTCGCCGTTGGCGTACACGCTCGGCACCGACTTCAAACCCGCTGTCCGTCCGGAACCCGACTCGATCCTCCACTGGGACAATTGGTGAGCGACGGCCGTACCACGGTCGTGTGCAATCACTCGGCGAAGAGCAGCTGATCCAGTCCTCTGACGCGGCCGTTGATCTGCATCACGCGCCGGACGGCCAGCAGTGTCCCGGCAGCGTATGGCTCCGCTCCAGCACCGGCGTTCCGGCGAATGGTCAGACGCTCGTCGGGGAGGCCGAAGATCGCCTCGAAGGCGATGACGAAGCCGGGCAGGCGAACGGAATGGACCTGCGTCCCACCGATGGAGGCGCCACGTGCCTGCGTTCGCCATGCGTATCATCGAGCGACACAGCCAGTTCCGATACGGCGACGTCGCCCATGCTCTCGGCGAGTTCGCGTGTCGTTCCGCTCAGCGCGTCGACTTTCGGGGCGCTTGCGTAGTCGATGATCTCCCATGTCGGCAGGTACCGCGCGGCGAGCAGTGAACAGTGCTTGGCCAACGCTGCTGTGATCGAGAAGTTGCCGGCGGCGATCACGCCGAGGCCGCATGCCAACGCCTGCTGTTCGATGTCGAGGAAGTCGTCCGCAGCCAACCCTGAGGTGCCGATGACCATCCTGATCCCCGCTTGGAGCGCCTCGAACGTGCGTCTCTTCACCGACGCTGGGTCCGTGTAGTCGATGAGCACATCGGGACGTGCTCCGCCGGTCAGTACCTCGTGCAGCGTTCCGCAGATGACCACACCGCTCGCCGGTACGTCGAGCGCCTCCCCAGATCCCGACCGGCATCCGTCCGGGCGATTGCGCCGACGACCTCGAACTCGTCGGATTGCAGCAGGTGGCGTGACACGACGCTGCCTGTCCATCCCGTCGTCTCGGCAGCGCAGAGGCAAAAGACAGTTGCCTGCGGCCAGGTTGATACCTTGAGCCGATGGCTTCCGACCTGACCGACGTTTCGAACGACGAGACGAGCCGTCTCGTCGCCGTCGAACGAACGGGTCTGACGAACGAAGCCGACGAAACGATGGAGCGACTCGCCCCGCCCTGGTCGCCAGGTCGCTCGGTGCCTCCGTCGGTCTCGTTTCCCTCGTCGACGACCGGCGACAATTCTTTCCTGGCCAACTCGGGCTGGATTCTCCTTGGTCCGACGACCGCCAGACGCCACTGTCTCAGTCGCTCTGCCGCATCGTCGTCGACACGAAGACGATGGTGCAGATCGATGACGCTGCGCTCGACGAGCGTGCGGCCACCCATGGCGCTCGCGAGGTGCTCGGCGTACAGACCTATCTCGGTGCCCCGCTCCTCGACGTCGACGGCCGGGTACTCGGGAGCCTCTGCGCCATCGAACCCAAGGCCCGCATGTGGACGGCCGACGAACGCCGGATCCTCGCCGATCTCGCCTTCGGCGCGTCATCGGACCTGCGAGCGCGCATCGCCGCCACCGAGGCCAATATCGCCAGGGCCGAGGCCGAACGGGCACGCCACCGGGTCGAACTGATGGCCGAGGTCACGACAGCGATGTTGCAGACCCTGGATCCGGCGCTGTCGATCGTCGCGATGCTCGATGTCGTGGTGCAGCGTTTGGCGACGTGGGCGATGGTCTTCCTCACCGAGGAGGTGGACGAGGTGCCGAACCGCGCCTTCGTTCGTCACCGCGATCGCCAACTCGAGCCCCTACTCACGGCAATGACGGCGGCGCCCGGATTCTTGTTGTACGACATGCCACTCATCCGATCGGTCCTCGCAGCAACGGTTGACTTCGTTGTTCTCGACCGCCTCTCTGCGCAGGTCGCGGCGACGGGTCGGTCGGCAAACGATCTGTTCCGCCGCCTCGGTCTCGGCTCCACGATCATCGTCCCAATACACCTGAACAGCGTCATCATCGGGATGTTGGTGCTTGTCGGCGATCCGGACCGCGACGATTCCGACGTCGTCGATCTCACCGTTGCCGGCCATCTCGCGCAGCGCGCCTCGATGACATTCGATCACGCGCGGTTGTACGCCCGTGAAAAACGGGTGGCATCGGAGTTGCAGCACAGCCTGCTCCCCGTGTTGGCAGACGTCGATCCTGTCGGTGTGGATGTCGTCTACATGGCTGCGTCCCACGGCGTCGATGTCGGCGGTGACTGGTACGACCTCATCGCCCTCGCAGACGGTTCGCTCATCGCCACGATCGGCGATGTCACCGGCCACAGCATCCAGGCTGCTGCTGCAATGGGCCGGGTGCAGGTGGCGGCGCGGATTTTTGCGTCGATGAGCGAGAAGCCTGCCGACATTCTCGACCGACTCGCTGCCGTCGCCGGTGGGCTGCTCGGGGATCTGCTGGCGACGTGCCTCGTCGGACACCTCATACCTCAGCCGGACGGCTCATGGACCGTGCGTATTGCCAACGCCGGCCACCTTCCACCGTTGATAGTCCGCCCGGGCGCCGATCCCGCATTCCTCGACGTGTTCAACGACGCCCTGATCGGCCCGCCGACCGGCGAACACCAGCGTCGGACGGCGCACTTCGCGGTTCCCACAGGTTCGACGCTGTTCCTCTATACCGACGGTCTGATCGAACATCGCCTGGAGCACATCGACGATGGGATGCAAGGCTTGCGGATGGCGGCGATGGCCGAGCACTCCGGTCCCATCGCTGGCCTCTGCGGGCGGATCGTGACGGCCATGAATCCGAGCGGGTTGGACGACATCGCCTGCATCGCCCTGCGGTTGTGAAACCACAGATGCACAGCGACGCCGACGCCGAGGCAGACCTCGACGCGGATCCCGACGTGGATCCCGACGTGTCGCCTATGACGTCGGCGCTCGTCGTCAAACCCCTGCTGCGTGGCTGGCTGCACGCTGGTTCATTCATCATCGTCGGTGTCCTCGGAATGTTCATGCTGGCGCTAACCGATGTCTCGCCGCGGAACCGGCTGACGATCCTCATCTATCTGCTCGGCACGCTGGCGATGTTCGGCGTCTCTGCGCTCTACCACCGCGGCAGATGGACGGCCCCGCAGACGGCGATCTGGCGGCGGCTGGATCATTCGACCATCTTCCTGGCCATCGCCGGAGCCTACACGCCAGTCTGTGTCGCGGCCTTGACAGGCTGGCACCGGTCGGCAACATTGGCGACGGCGTGGGGCGGCGCAGTCGTCGGCATCGCCCTGCAATGGCTCCCCGTCAAAGTGCCGCGCGCCCTGTTCACCGTCGTCTACGTGATCGTCGGCTGGTCCGTGCTGCCTTCGATCGTTCAGATCTTCCACGGCCTCGGGGTGGTCGGATTCTCACTGCTGATAGGTGGCGGCCTCGCCTATACAGGTGGTGCGATCGTCTACGCAGCGAAACGCCCCGACCCGTGGCCGCGAGTCTTCGGATACCACGAGGTCTTCCACCTGCTGACCGTTGTCGGCGCCGGATTGCACCTGGCGACGATTGGGTTCGTGGTGTTGCCGAAGCTCTAACGCCTTGTCCGACTGCCGACGGCGATCACTCGTTTGGCAATCGACAGGCATGGGTACGAATTCTGGACGGTCACCGTGGTTTCGAAGGAGTTGCCGTGAGCAATGAAGAGTTTGGCCCAGCAGCAGCTGATCGTGCTCCGACTGCTGAAGAGGAGCAGGAGGCAGAAGCTGCAGCCGAGGATGTCGATCTCGCCGAAGTCGGCGAGCACTACCGCGAGATGACCGAACTCGGGGCGAACGTCAAGGGCGAGGGGCAGATCGAGCCCGAGTAGCAGGCTGTTGCGCTGCCGAGCGACGCTTGATGGGTGGCTCGTGGCAGAAAACCCGTACCCCGATCGGCGCCGAATCGCATACCGTTGCGTCGTGAACGAGCAGCTGAATACCTCGATCGACGAGATCGTCGAGAGGACGAATTTCTCCGGTGCTGTTCACGTCTCGCGCCAGGGCACCCTGATCTACGAACGCGCCGCTGGGTTCGCCGACCGTGCACACGGCATCGCCAACACGGTCGACACACGATTCGGGACCGCCAGCGCAGCGAAAGGGTTCACGGCACTCGTCACGATGTCACTCGTAGCCGACGGGCTGATCTCCCTGGACACCCGTGTCCGCGATGTGGTCGGTGAACTGCTTCCGGAGATCGACCCTGCCGTCACGGTCAGACACCTGTTGACGCACACATCCGGCATCGGCGACTACCTCGATGAGGGTTTGCTCGACGACATCGACGGCTACGCGATGCCGATTCCCGTTCATCAGCTGGCAGCAATCGCCGATTACGTCGTGATTCTCGGCGGCCACCCGATGCGCTACCCGATCGGCGAGCGGTTCGAATACAACAACAGCGGATTCGTCGTACTGTCGTTGATCGCAGAAATGGTCAGCGGATCGACCTTCTACGACCTCGTCGCCGATCGCGTCTGTCGCCCGGCGGGGATGGCTGCGACTGCATTCCTGCGTAACGACGAGCTTCCCGGCACCGTCGCCTTCGGCTACGTTCCCGTCGGGGACGTCTGGCGGACGAATCTCTTCCATCTTCCGGTCCGCGGCTCCGGCGACGGAGGGCTGACCTCGACCCTCGCCGACTTCGCCAACTTCTGGCCGGCGCTGTTCTCCGGATCGATCCTGCCGGTCGAGGTGGTCGACGAGATGGTGCGCGAGCATGTCGGAGACGCCGGCGAATCACGCCGCTACGGTCTCGGCTTCTGGCTGCGCTCCGATCGCCCGACGGTGATGCTCGAAGGCTACGACGCCGGCATTTCGTTCCGTTCCGCCTACGACCGCACCTCCGAGCTGCTCTTCACGGTCGTATCGAACACGTCCGCCGGTGCCTGGCCGATCGCCAGGCTGCTCGGCGACCGACTCCCTGGACTGGCTGACGGCTGACCGGCGACATGTCACTCGTCGCAGCGACGCGGTTCCCGCATCGTGGCTCGGATGCCGATTGACCGGCCGGCTCCGGGCAGACTCGTCCGATGGAACCGATCACCGGCACAGGCGTATGGGCAGCATCACTTCGATACGGAGACCCCGGGTCGTCAGCTGACGCCGCGGCTGAACTGCAGGGTCTCGGCTACACAGCCGCCTGGATGCCCGACGTCGGTGGTGACGTCTTCGCTGCCGTCGAGAACCTGCTGCGGGGAACGACGTCGATGACGATCGCCACCGGCATCCTCAACCTGTGGATGCACACGCCGGAGGAGACTGCAGCCGAGCACGCTCGTCTCACAGCGGTCTACGGTCAGCGTTTCCTCGTCGGCATCGGTGTCAGCCATGCCCGCCTCATCGACCACAACAATCCCGGCCGCTATAACAAGCCACTCACGGCGATGGCCGAATTCCTCGACGGGCTCGATGCCGCACCGACGCCCTTGGCGACCGATGACCGTCTGCTGGCGGCGCTCGGACCGAAGATGCTGGAACTGGCCGGCAGTCGCACCGCTGGCACCCACCCGTATCTCGTCACCCCGGAGCACACCGCCGGAGCACGAGCCGCTCTCGGGCCGAAGGCGGTGGTGGCCTCAGAGCAGGCCGTCGTACTCGAATCCGATCCGTTGACGGCTCGTGAGACCGCCCGGTTGCACCTGGCGACCTACATCGGATTGCCGAACTACACGAACAACTGGAAACGCATCGGCTTCACAGACGACGACCTCGCCAACGGTGGGAGTGATCGTCTCGTCGACGCCTTCGTGGTGTGGGGGGACGAGCAGGCGATCCTCGACCGAGTGCAGGCGCATCGCGATGCCGGTGCCGACCACGTCTGCATCCAGGTACTCACGACAGAGCGGCTCGTCCACCCGCTCGAACAGTGGCGTGCGCTGGCACCGGTGCTGGTCGGCGACGTTCACCCGGCATGAGGTGATCGTGTGCCAAATTGGGTTCCATGACGGCTGCATCCGACATCGACGAAGTGACGGCCCTCTCTGTCGCCTATGAAGCAGCACTCCGCCGGAATGACATCGAGGCGATGAACGGGGTCTTCTGGAACGATCCGCACGTTCTGCGGTTCGGGATTGCCGACATGCAATACGGGTACGACGAGGTGCTCGCCTGGCGCGCCTCAGCCACGCCGGTCGATCCCGCCCGTACGATGCTCAGTCGGCACGTCGTGGCGTTGGCCGATGGCGTTGTCGCCGTCGACATCATGTTTTCCGACACGGACAGCAACCGCCTCGGACGGCAGTCGCAGACATGGGTTCGTCTTGAGGATGGGTGGAGGATCACACGCGCTCATGTCTCATTGATCCCGCGCTGAGCGCCTGATTCCGACTCGATCGTCGCTTTCCGAGTTCGAACTTCTCCGTCGGACACGAGTCCGGACGTTCATGTAACGCTCTGTATACAAAGGTGTGCACACCGGCGAAACAGAACTTCTCTGCGGTCACCTGTATGAGCCGCAAGGGGCAGAGTTCCGACAAACTTCGCGAAGGCGTCAAGCCGTCGCCGACTCGGGGCGTCGAGGGGTCGCGCGGCCTGCTCTATGGCAGCGCGCTCGTCGCCGAACGGTCGGCGGCGGTCGGCGACGCCGTCGCCAAGGGGATCGACGGTCTCGACCCCGTGGTATGGAGCATCATCGCCCGTGCGTCCGAGGCCACCGCCGTCGACGCCTACCGTGCCGAATACGAATCGATGCGTCATCGTCGCGCTGCCGGCGCCGTCTGGGACGACATCGACATCCTCGTCCTGCCGACGACCCCAATGGTTGCAACGCTGGCCGACGTCGTTCGTGACCCACTCGGTACCAACGAGATGCTCGGCAGGCTGACGACGTTCGCCGATCTGCTCGACCTCACCTGCATGGAAATTCCGGTCCCGACGACCAACGGCCTCGTCGGCGCCGGTCTGCAGTTCATCGCGCCGGCATGGCACGACGCCGATGTCGCTGTGATCGCTGCGTCGATCGACGGCGGCGCACTCGAACGATCGGAACAGGCGTGCACGCTCGTCGTCGTCGGCGCTCAGCTGCAGGGGGCTGCCGCTGCACCATCAACTGGTCGATCGGCACGCAACGCTGGTGCGCGTGACGAACACCAGCCAGAGATACCGCCGCTACGCGCTCCCGAATACGCAAGCGCCGAAGCCGGGACTCGTCCGCACGGCAGCCGACTCGGGTGCTGCGGTCGCCGTCGAAAATCGTGGTCGATGGGAGCTTCCGAGTTCGGTACCTTCGTCCAGACGATTCCCGCCCCGCTGAGTATCGGATCGGTCGAACTGTCAGATGGTTCGGTGCACAAAGGATTTCTGTGTGAGTCAGAGGCCCTCGACGGGCCACCGACATCACCGCGCTCGGCGGCTGGAGGAACTACCTCGCCAGCAAGTGACGGCGAACACGGTTGGAGGTGTCGGCGCTCAGCGCACGATCCGCATCGGCAGACCGCGTTCGTCGAACTCCTCGCCGGACTCCGGGAACGACTCGTGAACGCCGACGGCGAAGCGCTCCGCAGTCCACAGCACGGCGTAGGCGTCGAGAACGTCATCGAGTGCCGCCACCCCGACCCGCACCGGCTTGATACCGAACATCTCCTCGATGAGCCCTGCGCGCTCGACTCGCCCTGTCGGCGAGTGTTTCGAAGTGAGCCGTCGCCCGTCGTTCATCGTCAGGAACGAGCATTCCGGATGAGCCTCGACGACCCGATTGCTGTGCTCTGGAGTCACCGCGCGGTCGACATCGGCAATCTTCGAGAGGATATGCCACGACTGCTTCGACAACTTCACGCCCCTCGCTGCGAACGACAATTCGCACGCCTGGCGATAGTCGGTTGCCTGTAAACAGACCCGTGGCGGTGTGGGAAATATCGTGCTGCCACGAGGAGTGAGGAAGCGTCGAGCTTCCAGCTCAGATCGGCGCGCCGCCGTCGTCGGCATACCGATCGGCATGTCGATGGCGACGACTGCGTACCCGTGGTCGATGACCTCCGCAATCGACTCGACGACATGCACGCCGCTACGGGTGGCGACGACCCAACCGCCAGGACAGCCGTCGACGCCAGCACAATGCGCCCCACTCTGCGCCCTCACGATGCCTGTCTCACATGCCGAGTGTGCCATGCCGCCAGTTCCGGTTCTCATCGTGGCGCTGAGGGGATCGGGAGTCACAGGGGTATTTGCGTGGGTACGGGTCCGCTGAAACACTCGGTGAAACTTGACGCGTTGACTACAACAATCCGAGGAAGTCGATCGAGCGTTGGGTCCACGTGCCGAGTTCATCGAACGTACTGGCCAGTGACAGGGTTGCCTGAGGGAGCAAATCGGTGAGGCGCTCCGCTGTCGTGACCGGATGGCCGGCATCGCCGGTCCATGCGAGGATCGTCACGGGCACGTCGATCGTGGCGATCTGCCCCGGTGACGGGAGGTCGGCGATCGCCGCGCCACGGAAGATCCGAGACAGCCTGACCGGATCGGTGTTGAGAAGGGTCTGCTCGAACCCGTCTGCCCACACGTCGATCCCGACGAGTGGGTCAGGCGGCGGTGTTGCAGCGGCGCCGGCGAGCAGCACGTCGATCTGGCCGTTGTCGACGAGCGTCGCCGTGAGCTCGTAGTTGTCCTGCTGGGCCGTCCGTGTCTCCCAGGCGGTCGGTGGGATGACGAGGAGCAACGCGGCAATCCGCTCGGGGGCGATGATCGCCGCGTGGAGTGCCGTCGCGCAACCCATCGAAGCGCCACCGGCGACATACACGTCGATACCCAACGCAGTCGTCAGCGCCAATTGATCGAGTGCCAACTCCCGCCAGTGATACGTCTGCGGATCGGCGGTCGAGTCCGACGCCCCATGCCCACGTGCGTCGTAGCGCAACACGCGAGCGTGCCGGCGAATCGACGGCCAGTCGAGCATGCCGAGGTCGTTCTCCTTGGCCATGCTGCTCGTCAAGCCGTGTCCCCACACGACGGTCGGCCCGTCGCCGCCGAACTCGTACGCCAGGTCGACTCCGCGAACGTTCATCGCATCCATCTGCCAGACGCTAGTCCCGGCATCGACGAGGCTCGCCAGCCGTGGAATTCATGAACCGGTATCGCAGATCGCAATATGTGCGATCCGAGCTGACTGGTTCGCCGTGACCCGCACGCAGACCAGCCGTCGGATCTACGCTTGGGACAGGCAATGGAGGTTCCACTGATGACCGCAACGACACGTACAGCTCACCACTCGGCCGTCTGGCTGAGCGAGATGGACTGCGATCTCGACGAGTTCGTCGCGATCGTCGAACAGGCGACGGATCCGCTCGACTACCCGCACGCCGCATCGATCGATCGCGGTGTCGTCATCTATGACTCGAACCACCTCCGAGAGGCTGCAGCTACCCCAGCCGGCCGTAGGGCGGTACAGGCAGAGATCGTCCACGCCTTTCTCGACGGCCCAGGTATCGCCGTCTTCCGGCAGGCCTTTGCCGATCACGCAGCCATCGACCGGGCGAGCAACGCGTTCCGGGCGATGATCGCCGATCAGCATGCACGTGGAGCAACGGCCGGCGATCACTACGCAGTCCCCGGTGCCAACGACCGCGTGTGGAACGTCTCGGAGAAGTTCGCGCTCGCGGACCCTGACGGTTTTGCGGCGTATTACTCCAACGACAGCGTCGACCTGGCATCCGGTGCCTGGCTCGGTCCGGGCTATCAGGTCACCTGCCAGGTCAATGTCGTCAACCCCGGAGGGGCCGCCCAGAGCCCGCACCGCGACTACCACCTCGGATTCATGACGAACGAGGTCGCCGAGGAGTTTCCGGTACACGCCCATCGGCTGTCGCCGGCACTGACGCTGCAGGGTGCCGTCGCCCACTGCGATATGCCCGTGGTGACCGGTCCAACGATGTACCTGCCGCATTCTCAGAAATATCTCGCCGGCTTCCTCGCGTGGCGCCGTCCCGAATTCAAGGAGTACTTCGCACGGCACTACGTGCAGTTGGCGCTCCATAAGGGCGATGCGGTGTTCTTCAACCCGGCGCTGTTCCACGCCGCCGGACACAACCAATCGCTCGATGTGAAGCGGATGGCAAACCTCTTCCAGGTGTCATCGCCGTTCGGCCGGGCGATGGAATCCGTCGACCGTCTGGCGATGTCCAAGGCCGTCTACCCGTCGCTCGTCAAGATGCGAACTGGTGGAGCGACAAACGCCTCGCTCCACCACGTCATCGCCGCCTGCTCGGAGGGATATGCGTTCCCGACAAACCTCGATCGGGACCAGCCGGTCAAGGGTCTGGCCCCGGAGACGCAGGCGGAGACGGTCTGGCGAGCGCTCGTCGAAGAGTGGGATGCCGCCAGGTTGTCGGCGGAACTCGACGACCACGCGACCCGCAGAAGCACATCCGGATAGCCCGCAGGGGCGGGACTCGCTATCCGGCCGGGTGGCGGTCCGCGAACTGCGGTACCGGCACCGGCGGTTGCAGCCCGACATAGCGGGCGCTCGGCCTGATGATCTTGTTGTCTGCTGCCTGTTCGAGAATGTTCGCACACCAGCCGATGACCCTGCTCGAGGCGAACGTCGGCGTGAACATCTCACGCGGTATGCCTGCCAACTCCATCACGACGCCGGCGTAGAACTCGACGTTGGTGTGCAACCTCCGCCCCGGTTTCATCTCGTCGAGCAACTGCAGGACACGGCGCTCTGTCGCCTCGGCGAAGGCGACGAATCGGCCTGAGGCGGTGTCGTTGCCGGCGAGGCGTCGGGCCACGGCTTTGAGCATGACCGCGCGTGGATCGTCTGTCTTGTAGACGGGATGGCCGAATCCCATGATCTTGTCGCCACGCGCAATCATCGGCCGCACAACTGCATCGAGGCGGTCGGGCGTCTGGACCTCGTCGAGGAGCGCCAGCGCCCGGCTCGGGGCGCCGCCGTGCAGTGGGCCGCTCAGCGCTCCGATGGCGGCGACGACACATGCGCCGAGGTCCGCTCCGGTCGAAGCGACGAC
>JAYTOR010000164.1:0-25190 GCA_043747685.1 Actinomycetota bacterium | reverse complement strand
GCGGCTGCTGTTGGCCACTCTGGAAGGCGCCTTTGAGTTTGTTCGGATCTTTCAGATCCGCAAGCGACCCACCGGATTCCTTGAAGCCCATCACGCAGCCGACGAGCACGGCAATCGCTGCGACCAACGCGAGGTACAGACCTGCACCCCGCGTCAGCGGAGAGTCGCTGATGTCGCTTCCGTCGCTGAAGAAGCGGACGATGATCAACAACATGGTCAGCACGGAGACGCCGAGGAAGATCAGCGGTGCTGGCAGACTTGCCGGCAGTTTGAAGATTCCGGCCGCAGCCAGGAACGAGAGGACGCCGATTGCAACGAGGAGCAACCACGGAACGGTTCCTGTGAAGAAGTATTGGGATCCGGATACATCGGCGCTGAAGCCCGGACCGCTGATTCCCCACCACGGCAGGAAATATGCGATCAGCATCAGGGCGCCGCCACCCACTTTCAACCAATCACTAGGTTTGAACTTGCTGACATCCACTGTTGACCTCCGGGGTTACCGAGATGTGACTTGCACTGACCGTACTACTTCCATGAGTCGTGGTGAGCGACCGAAATACCCTCACCTCTACGCGGTCGCCTACATTTCGGTTCATGCCTTCTGCGCTTCTCTCGGTATTCGACAAGTCCGGCATCGTCGATCTCGCTGCCGGACTCCACGAGCTGGGCTGGCGGCTGATCTCCAGCGGAGGGACGGCGCTGGCAATTGCCGCCGCAGGTGTACCGGTGACCGACGTTGCGGACATCACGGGTGTCCCGGCGATCCTCAGCCATCGAGTCGTGACGCTGCACCCGAAGATCCACGGTGCGTTGCTCGCCGACCCGACGAATCCCGAGCACATCGCCGACATGGCGGAGTACGGGATCGAGCCGATTGCGTTGAGTGTCGTCAATCTCTACCCGTTCACGAGCCAGCCCGGTATCGAACTGATCGATATCGGCGGTCCGGCGATGATCCGGGCGTCGGCAAAGAATCACGCACACGTCGCCGTCGTCGTCGACCCGAAACAGTACTGGCCCGTGCTGGAGGAAATACGAGCAAATGGCGAGGTGTCGCTGCGCAGTCGTCGAGCGCTGGCGAGGGAGGCGTTTGCGCACACTGCGGCATACGACGCAGCGATCGTCACGTGGTTCGACGAGCCCATCGAAGCAACCGAGACGGTCCCGACGGTCGAGGCAGGCGTGGCGGTCGAGGCGAGCGTCCTGCCGACGAGCATCCATCTGGCTCTCGACCTCGCACAACCCTTGCGCTACGGGGAGAACCCGCACCAGCAGGGTGCCCGCTACAGGACGGCTGGACAGCACAGTTGGTGGGACGAGATCGTCCAGCACGGCGGCAAGGAACTGTCCTACCTCAATCTGTACGACTCCGAAGCGGCCTGGAAGCTCGTCAACCGCTTTTGCGAACCGGCCTGTGTCATCGTCAAGCACGCCAACCCCTGCGGAGTCGCTGTCGCCGCCGACATCGCCACGGCGTACATGCTGGCGAACGCCTGTGACCCGGTCAGCGCCTTCGGCGGCATCGTCGCCTGCAACCGCAACGTCACTCAGGCAATGGCGGTCGAACTCGCCAAGGTGTCGCTGACGGAGGTAGTCCTTGCCCCGTCGTACGACGCCGACGCCCTCGCAACACTCACCAAGCGCGCCAATGTGCGCGTACTCACCGCGCCGCAGCCGTTCGGCAACACCTTCGACATCCGTTCGATCGACGGTGGATTGCTCGTCCAGCAGATCGATCCCGTCTCCATCGATCGATCCGATTGGAAGGTGGTCACCGATCGCCAGCCGACCGACGCCCAATGGAAGGATCTCGTCTTTGCCTGGCAGGTATGCGCCGTCGTCAGCAGCAATGCCATCGTCTTCGCCAAGGACCTGCAGGCGTTCGGCATCGGTGCGGGTCAGCAGAACCGCCTCGACTCCGCACGGATCGCTTCTGAGCGGTCGGCTGGGCGTGCCGTCGGAGGCGTGTGTGCGAGTGACGCATACTTCCCGTTCCGCGACGGACTGGACGCAACGGCTGCTGCAGGGATCGTCGCGGTGATCGAACCGGGCGGCAGTATCCGTGACGCCGAGGTCATCGCCGCCGCCAACGAACACGGCATGGCGATGGTCTTCTCCGGCCAACGCCACTTCAGGCACTGACGACCGATCCGACGACGATCGGTCGAGTACGCAGCGTCGATGCCGTGCAGCACGTTGGCTCCGACATTTTTCGCAGTGGCCGTGGCAGAATGAGTTCACGGCAAGTGGGCGGAGCCGACTGCATCGACGCGCCGGGGTGACACCTCCTGTTGGTGTGCCCCGGGTGATACTGGGAACGACATGGCAAACACCTGGCCCCCGCCTCGGGCGCCGAAACTGCAACCGATGCACATCAGCCGCGTCCCGTACCTGCCGGGACTCGATGGCCTGCGCGCCCTTGCGGTCATTGCCGTCATCCTCTATCACTCGGACCTCTCCGAGCGCCACATCCGCTGGATACCCGGCGGATTCCTCGGCGTCGAGGTCTTCTTCGTCATCTCCGGCTATCTCATCACGCTGCTGCTCGTTGCTGAGCAGGAGCGCGGCGCCTGGATCGGCCGACACGGTTTCTGGCGCCGGCTGAAAGCCTTCTGGTTGCGTCGAGGTCGACGTCTGTTGCCGGCGGTCATCGTCATGATCGCGACAGTCGTAACGTTGTCGGGTCTGCTCGGCTACCTCCGCGCCGAGGTGAAATTGAAGCTCGGCTGGTCACCGCTCTTCGGCGTCTTCTACTCGTCGAACTGGTTCCAACTCGTCAGCGGACAGTCGTACGCTGCTGATCTCGGGCGGCCCCCGCTCCTGCGTCACCTGTGGTCGTTGGCAGTCGAGGAGCAGTTCTACCTCGTCTGGCCGATCGTGATGCTGCTCCTGCTGCCTCGCTTCTGGAAGCGATTGCCCGATCTCGGTTTGTGGATCTGGGGAGCCGCATTCGGACTGTGGATCATCTCCGCCACGCTGATCGCAGCAGGCGTCAACTGGAACTGGATCTACCTCGGGACACAATCGCGTGCCGTCGGCCTGCTGCTCGGTGCCGGTATGGCGATGTTCTGGAGGCCACTGGCGATCTCGCGCAGTCGCCTCCGTAAAAAGGGCTGGATGCTGAGCATCGTCGGACTGATCGGTCTCGTCGTGCTGGCACTGTGCTTCTGGAAACTGCGCCTCAACGCTGTCGACGATCCGACGAAGCCGTACACGCCGCTGTTCTACGGAGGACTGCTGCTCGTCGATGTGGCGACGATGATGGTGATCGCCTCGGCGACGCATCTGCGTTCGATCTTCGGGCAGAAAGTGCTCGGCAATCCTGTCCTTCGGTACGTCGGCAGCCGCTCGTACGGGCTCTACCTGTGGCACTGGCCGATCTTCCAACTCATCCGTCCCGATGCTCCACCGGTCGGTGACGGCGATCTCAGCTGGCCGTTTTGGCAGGTCATGTTGCTGCGGATCGCCCTGACGCTGACTGTCACAGAGGTTTCCTTCCGGCTGATCGAGACGCCGATCCGCCGCGGGGGTTTCGCCAACTGGCTGAAGCCGACGAGGGTGACGTCGGCATCGACCGGTCGATCGCGCCGACGTAAGGGATGGATCATCGCCGCCTCCGTGGTGTTGCTGCCGATGCTCGCCGGTACCCGCATCGTCGGCGCAGCCAGCAGAACGCAGGAGCAGATCGCCTTCGACAACGGTCAGAAAGAAGCCTGTTCGGTCGTCGAGCACACCTGCGCAGCGGCTACGAACGCCGCGTCGTTGACGACGCTGCCGACCACGGTGCCGGCGACAACGCCACCGACCACGTTGCCACCGACAACGTTGCCACCGACAACGACCTCACCGACCACAACTGTGGCGATTGAACCGACTGTCGCTGGTTCTGTGGCGGCCGCCGACAGCGGCGCGCCGACGGGGCCCGGCACCACTGTCGCCGCTGCTGCGACAGAGCCTTCGGCCCCCAATCCGTCAGCAACGGCGGCTCCATTGGCGGTACCGACGGCTGTCACAGCCGCTCCGCCTGCTGCATCTACCGTCGCTGCGACGGTTCCGCCGGCGACGACAGCTCCTGCTGCCCCGACCGTCCCCCCGGACCCGCGGACCTTGCAGATACTGGCGATCGGGGACTCGGTCATGCTCGGTGCAGCACCCGCGCTGACTGCCCAGGGAGTCACCGTCGACGCCAAGCAGAGCAGGCAGTTCAAGGAGGGTGTCGACATCGTCAATGCCGCCCAGGCGCAGGGACTGCTCGGCAAGGTACTGATCATCCATCTCGGCACGAATGGCACGATGAGCGCCTCCGGGATCGCCACGATGATGGCGGCCGCCAAAGACGTCCCACTGGTGATCTTCCTCACGTTGCACGTGCCGTCGAAGCCGTGGCAGGACCCCAACAACGTCATCATCCGGAACCTGCCGTCGCAGTACCCGAACGTCAAGGTGCTGGACTGGCAGAACCTCAGCGAGCAGCAGCCCGGTGTTTTTTACACCGACGCCATCCACCTGCGGCCTGCCGGCCAGACGTACTACACCCAACTGATCATGAACATGATCCAGGGCAGGGTCTGACAAACGCCCGAATCACCATTGTCGCAGTGACGAGTGGGCTGCGAGCGCCTGCGGATCGGCTCCGGCAGTGTGTTCACGTACCGGAGCCGACGGCGGGAATCGGCGCTGAGTTCGTCTACGACTTGGGAAGTTGGCGAGCGGTAGCAATACGCTCGCCTGCATGACATCACCAGTAAGAGTTGCAGTGACCGGCGCCGCCGGCCAGATCGGGTATTCCCTGTTGTTCCGCATCGCCTCGGGGGCGATGCTCGGCCCCGATACGCCGGTCATCCTGCAGTTGCTCGAAGTCACGCCAGCCCTCAAGGCGCTCGAAGGCGTCAAGATGGAACTCGACGACTGCGCCTTCCCGCTGCTCGTCGACGTCATCGGCACCGATGATGCCGATGTCGCTTTCGGTGACGCCGATGTCGCCCTGCTGGTCGGCGCGATGCCGCGAAAGGCAGGCATGGAGCGCGCCGACCTGCTGTCGGCAAATGGTGGCATCTTCAAGCCGCAGGGCAAGGCGCTGTCCACCAGCGCCAAAAAGGACGTCAAGATCCTCGTCGTCGGCAACCCGGCGAACACGAACGCCTTGATCGCCATGAGCAATGCCCCCGATCTCGATCCTGGCTGCTTCACCGCCATGACCCGCCTCGACCACAACCGTGCCGTCAGTCAGATCGCCGCAAAGCTCGGCGCAACCGTGTCCGACGTCAAGAAGATGACGATCTGGGGCAACCACTCGACGACGCAGTACCCGGACCTGTTCCACGCCGAAGTCAGCGGTAAGAATGCCTACGAGGCTGTCAACGACCATGCGTGGGTCGACGGCACGTTCATCCCGACCGTCGCCAAGCGCGGCGCGGCGATCATCGAGGCCCGTGGAGCGTCGTCGGCAGCATCGGCCGCGAACGCGGCGATCGACCACATCCACTCATGGGTGATGGGCACGCCAGAGGGTGACTGGGTGAGCATGAGCATCCCGAGCGATGGCTCCTATGGCGTCCCAGAAGGCATCATCTCGAGTTTTCCGGTCACCATCGAGAACGGCGTCTACTCGATCGTCCAGGGCCTGGAGATCGACGACTACTCTCGTGGCAAGATCGACGCCTCTGCCGCAGAACTCGTCGAAGAGCGCGACGCAGTCAAGGATCTCGGTCTCATCTGATCTGATTTCCTCGCACGGGATCTCCGGCGCCGGGGCGCCTGTGATTCCGGCTCGGGAGCGTTGCCGCGACAGTCGGGCAAGCCCTCGTGGCGCTCGTCTCGCGCGGATGCTCTGACCAGTGATCTGCCACCTTTGGCGGTGTAGCGCCTGACGAGATAGCGGCCAGCAGCCCGGCGGGCATCCGTCGTTCGCGTCGAAGGTTTCCTTGCTTCACAAAGCGGGTAGTCCCCCGGCGAACACGAGGAGTATCGATGATGTACATCCAAGGCCGGCTAGCGCCGAACTGCGAGCAGACGGGCCAACGGCCGTGATGGCCGTGAGCGGCGCCGTCGTGACCCTGCTCGTTCTGCTGCTGCTGGTGCTGATCGTGATTGTCACGATCGTCTTCATGCGCAAGCGACGCACCGGCAGGGTGCTGATCGCCTCGTCCCAATCGTCGTCAAAATCACGACCGTCCTCGCACCCAGGTGACGAGTCATGACCGCCGCGTTGATGCGCGGAGCCGACCTCATCGGCCGGCCGGTCGTCGACGGCTCGACCGGCAACGACGTTGCCGAAATCAAGGACGTCATCTTCGATCCGTCGAAAGGCACGATCACCGGATTCACACTGCGTAAGCGCGGCTTTCTCGGTGGCCGGATGAAGCTCGTGCTGCCGATCGGTTCGGTGTTCTCGGTCGGTACGGACGCAGTGATGATCGACGGTGAAGATGCGTTGACGAGCCGCGACGACGCACCGGACGATGTCACCGCCGACCGCTCGGCCGACGTGCTGAACGACCAGGTCATCACCGAGTCCGGCCGCTCGCTCGGGACAGTCAAGGACGTCATCGTCGTCGGCGGAACAGCGCCGCGAGTCGTCGGATTCGAAGTCACCGGTGGTGCAGTCGGTGATGGTCTCGTCCCACTGCGGGCACATTCTGCTGTCTCAGGCAGTTCGTTGATCGTGCCGGATGACTACGAGCAGCGGATCCGTACGGACCTCACGGGACTCGCCGGAGAACTCGCCTATCTCGAAGGAGAACGCTCATGATCCGCCTGTCGCAACTGCTCGGCCAGGACGCCGTCGCCCTCGGAACGGCGGTGCGAACCGGAACCGTGAAGGGCATCGGCATCGACGGCAGTCGTATCGTCAATGTGCAACTGTCAGATATGACGATTGCCGCCACATCGGTTCGTAGCTTCGAAGGTGACGTGCTGACGTACGACGAGACGAAATCGACGGCGGTCCCGATGGACGCAGCGTCACTCGATCCCCGTGGGACGCGGGCCCTCGACATGCAGGGTGACGAAATCGGACGTATCGACGACCTGCTGATCACTGAGGCAGGCGTGATCGAGACGATCGTGCTCGACAATGGCACCAGCCTTCCCGGATCACGGCTGCGGGCCATCGGGACCTACGCGGCGATTCTATCGATCGATCTTCCCCCTCCGACCGGCCTGCCGCTGGCGTGATCTGTCCTGGTAGCGGGATACTGGCGTGATGAGCGCTGAGACGACGGGTACCGCTGGGACGGGGAGTGATGTGCCGATGATGTATCGGCCGATCGGGGATTATGCGCTGATCTCGGACTGCCACTCGACTGCGCTGGTGAGCAGCGAAGGTTCGATCGATTGGGCGTGCCTGCGCCGATTCGACGCCGGTAGCACGTTCGCCAGGCTGCTCGATCACGATCGTGGCGGATATTTCTCGATCGTGCCGGTCGGACGAGTTGTCGCCAGGTCGCGGCGCTATCTCGATGACACGATGGTGTTGGAGACCACGCTCGTCGTGGAGACCGGCACGATCGTCATCACCGACGCCTTTGCGATGCGCAGCGGCGGTTCCCGAAAGCCATTCAATTCGCTCGTCAGGAGCGTCACCTGCACTGATGGTCAGGTGGGCGTGGCGGTCACGATCGCCCCGAGGTTCGACTACGGCAGCGCTCACCCGTGGCTGCGAATGCACAGCCACAATGTCGTGTCTGCCGTCGCCGGCGACGACGCACTCGTCCTCCAAGCAAACACGGTCTTGAGTATCGACGGAGAGGCCTGCTGTGTCCATGCGACGCCGACGTTGTCTGCCGGAGATTCGTTCGTCGTGGTCGCCACCTCGCAAGCGGCCCATTCCCTCGACACCAAACCGGTCGAACCATCGCGTGATCGTCTGTCTGACACGATCCGATGGTGGCAACGCTGGTCGGAATCGACTGTGGCGACGGGCCCGTATGCGAAACTCCTCAATCGTTCAGCGTTGGTCCTCAAGGCTCTCTGCTGCGCACCGAGCGGTGCGATCATCGCCGCACCGACGACGTCGCTGCCTGAGGTTGCGGGAGGCCAGGCGAACTGGGACTACCGCTACTGCTGGATTCGCGATGCGACGCTGACGCTCGCTGCGCTCTCGGCGGTCGGCCATCACGAGGTCGCCGACGGTTTCCGCAACTTCCTCATGCGTTCGACTGCCGGACATGGCGATGAGCTGCAGATCATGTACGGCGTCTACGGGGAACGGCGTCTGCCAGAAATCGAGGTCGAGCTCGAAGGCTGGCGCCGATCGGCACCGGTCCGTTTCGGCAACGGAGCGGCTGCGCAGACGCAACTCGACATGTACGGGCACATCCTCGACGCCGTCCACCTGTGGCACGGGGAGCGGCACGACATCGACACGGATGAATGGGCGTTCATTGCCTCGCTCGTCGACCTCGCGGCTCAGCGGTGGGATCGGACCGACGCCGGCATTTGGGAAACTCGCGGCGAGCCGCGACACTTCGTGCACTCCAAGGTGATGTGCTGGGTGGCACTCGACCGCGGTATCCGACTCGCCGAGGACCATCGTCTCGACGTAAACGGTGTTGCAGATCTGGACGCATGGACCAAGGCGCGAGCGATGATCAGGGCGGCGGTGGAGGCCGACGGCGTCGATCCCGTTGCCGGGCACTTCGTCCAGTACTTCGGTACCAGCGAGGTCGATGCGAGCCTGCTGCAGCTCGCCCTCGTCGGTTTCGTCGAGCCAAATGATCCGCGCATGATCCGCACCGTCGAAACGATCCAGATACGCCTCGGTGGTGCAGACGGTTTCATTCGCCGCTACCGCTCGAGGGATGTCGTCGTCGAAACGGTCAATGGAGAGGACGAGGGCTACTTCCTGCTCTGTAGCTGCTGGCTGGTACAGGTCTTGGCAAAGCAGGGGCGACACGCGGAGGCGACGGTGCTCTTCGAACGCATCGTCGCGCTTGGCAACGATGTCGGCCTCTACGCCGAGGAATACGACGTCACGAGCAAGGAGTTCCTCGGAAACTTCCCCCAGGCATTCACCCACCTCGGTCTGATGGCGGCAGCGAATTGCCTGGACGCCTGCGCTCCGGTTCGAGGCGTCCCGATCAAGATGTGACAGGTCAGGAAACGGCGACGCGGCAGGCGATCTGCATCATCGTGCGGACGCCCTCTGCGAGTTCCTCGTCGCTGATGCGGACGGTGTCGCCGGTGCCGAGGATGAGGTCGCTGATCGTTGCCATCGCCACCGCTTCGACCTTGCGCATGGCGGCGATCGTGTAGAGCGTGGATACTTCCATCTCGACAGCGAGATGACCGCGATCACGCCAGCGTTCCATGATCCCAGGACGCTCGTCGTAGAACAGCGCGCTGGAAACGACCGGGCCTGGATAGAGCGAAACGCCAGCCTCTTCGGCGATCCTGACCGCAGCGATCAGCAGGCTCCAGGTTGCCGTCGGCGCGTGTTCCTCGCCGTTCAACAGGCGCTGGATCACCGGGTCGTCAGGGGTGCTGGCGACGGCGAGCACCGTATCGCCCATTTTCAACGACGGATCGAGTCCGCCGGCCGTGCCGACCCGAACGATCCGCTTGACGCCGAGTTGGATGAGCTCCTCGTAGTAGATCGCCGCGCTCGCTCCGCCCATGCCGACCGACTGCACGCTGATCGGCTTGCCCTCGAACGTGCCGGTGTAGCCGAGCATGCCGCGCTCCTCGTTGACGCAACGGAAGTCGGCCTCGAAGAACGTCTCGGCGATCGTCCTGGCACGCCGCGGGTCGCCGGGCACGAGCACCGTTCGGGCGTAGTCGTCGGACGTTCCACGAAGGTGTACTGGCATCGCGACACACTAGCCAGGAGTCGTCACTTGAGAAATTTGCTCGTCGTGTTGTCGGCGAGCACCTTGCCTTTCGTCTGGCAGGTGGGGCAGTAGTAGACCGTGTAGCTGGAGTATTCGACGTCTCGGATCGGGGTGCCGTCGATCGGGCATGGCTCTCCACTGCGTTTGTGTACCCCGCCTGGCCGGTCCGCTGACGAACTCATGTCGGGACGAGTCCGCTCGTACGCCAGACCTTCCGCGCATGCAGACTGGATCGCCTGCACCACCGCAGTGGCACCTTCGATCCCCAACTTGGCGGCGTTGGCGAACGGCGAGATCTTCGCCTGCCAGCAGATCTCGTTTGCCAACCGGCGGCCGATGCCGGCGATCATGTGTTGGTCGCGCAGAAATCCGTGGACGCGCATCGGGTGTTCGAGGAACAAGCCGTTCAACGACTCGGGCGTCACTTCCGACGCCTCCGGGCCGAGACGGTTCAACGGCGGCATCGTCAACACCTCGGCGGCCGGCAGCGCCCAGACTCCGGCGCGTCGCTCTGTCCCCTGCTCCGTCAGTAGCAGCGCCGGGCCCTCGGCGAACGTGAACCGCGCCTGGCCGCCGCGTGGCTTCGCCGACATCTTCTGATCGACGAGCAACCGCCCGCCCTGCATCAGGTGTACAGCGAAGGTGACCGGCTCGAACTCCACCAACAGGTATTTACCCCGCCGGCCGACTGCCTGCAGCGGCAACCCGTAAGCATCATCGGGAAGCGGCCTGGCGGTCTTCAACGCCGTGAAGCTCAACTGCGTGAACCGCTCGAGGAGCTGCCCGTGAAACGTCTCGGTGAGACGCTCCGCATGAGCCTGAACCTCCGGCAGCTCCGGCACTACTCGTACACCGTCTCGGTACGGACCTTGGTGAACACCAACTCCAGCTCGCGGAAGACGTCCTGGTTGTCGAGCAGCTTCTGGCGGTCTCCGAACAACAGGATGCGCCCTTTGATGAACGCCTCTTGGGCGTTTAACGTGCCCGTCGCCACGCCGACGGCTGTCTCCCAGCTCTGGCGGAACTTGAGGTCCTCGGCGAACGCTGCACCCGGGCCGAACTCGGCGATGCCGTCTCCGACGCGCAGGTGATAGACAATGTCGCCCTCAGGACCTGCTGTCACTTCCTGCGTGACCCCGATCGAGTTCGTGGTCGCCAATGCCTTCAGCGCCGAACTGTTGGCGACCTCGGAGGTCAACGCATCGATCCATTCGAGACTGAGGTAGCGAAACACCTCTCCAGTCTGCCGCATCGGCACCAACCAGCGGCATGATCGGGGCGTGCGTTGGACGCCGATCGACGAACGGGCGCATGGCGTGACATCCGAGGAATGGACGTTTTCGTGCTGGGCGGCGGATGGCACCCTCGGGCTGGTGACGGGCTACCGCCTGGTCGGAACCCACGACGCCTGGTACTGGTGGGCGATGGCTCGCCGAGGCGAGCCGCTACTGCACGTCACCGAGTTCGACATTCCGCGCCGTTCCGACCCATTGCTCGCCAAGGCAGAGGCGATGTGGGCAGAACTGACGTGCGAGTCGCCGTTCGAGCAGTGGACCATCGGCAACGAAACCTATGCCGTCGCCCTCGATGATCCGCAGGAAGCGCTCCGCATTGCATACGGCGAGGCGACGCCGATCGCCACGGACCTCGAATGGTATGCCACCGCTGAACCGACGCCGTTCGGGTTGGCGGTGGAATCCGTGCCCGACGGTGCCGTCGGGCCTGCCCAAAGCGTCGCCGAAATGGCGGCCGCTAGCGCAACTGAAGGTGGTTACGAACAGCGCGGGACCGTCCATGGGCAGATCGAGCTGCCAGGTTCCGTCGTCGAACTCGTCGAACTTCCAGCGCACCGCACGCATCGCTGGTCGGGCCATGCTCTCGGACCGACGGTCGCGCCGCAGGCGTTCGCCCATGTCGGGCTCCGTGCCCCGTTCCGCCTGCCGGACGGTGTGGTCATCGACCTCGTCCTCACTGGTGACGGTTGGCGACAGCGCCCTCGATCTCCGTAGGGGGGCGGAGGGGCGGAGATGCCGGAAACTGCTGGCAGCCATCGGCGAGAATGGACAGGTGAACTATGGATCAGACGTACTCGAAGACTTCGACCCACGTCGTAAGCCGACGTTTCCGAAGATGGAGGCCTCGATCGGCATGGTCGTCGAAGACTGCGCCAGCGGGTTCTGCGGTGACGTCGTCAAGCTGTCGATCGAGGCTGTCACGCTCAGGTCGCGCAACAACACCCACCGCCACTTCACCTACAAGGAGGGCGGCTTCCGGTTCGACGGCAAGATCGTCACACTCGTGCGACCGACCGTTGCCAAGTCGACGACGAAGACCTTCACCGCTTCCGGCTCGGTCGCCGATCCCAAGCCGCCCGCCGCCAAGGTCGCCAGAGCCAGCCGGATCTGGGTCGAGGGCAAGCACGATGCCGAACTCGTCGAACATGTCTGGGGAGATGACCTACGCGAATCGGGAATCGTCGTCGAAGCGCTCGACGGCATCGATGATCTCGCCGGAGCTGTCGCCGAGTTTCGCCCGAGCGCACAGAGGCGGCTTGGGGTACTCGTCGACCATCTCGTGCCAGGCTCGAAGGAATCGCGTATCGCCGCAACGGTTCGCGATGAGAACGTGCTGGTCACCGGCCATCCGTTCGTCGACGTGTGGGCCGGCATCCGCCCGAAGGTCTTTGGCCTGACGATGTGGCCGGAGGTGCCGAGGGGCGTTCCGTGGAAGGAGGGCATGTGCGCCGCTCTCGGCACTGATGTCGCCAACTTCTGGCCACGCTTGCGCAACACCGTCAAGAGCTACGCAGACCTCACCCCGGAATTGAACGGAGCGTTCGAACGACTCATCGACTTCGTGACGGAGATCGCGTAGGTATATACGAGTCAGCGCGCGTTGACCGGTAGGCAGATCCTGCGTTCACCAGCTCCGGCAGGGGAGTTCGAGGGGGCGGTAGCCCCTTCGTCGGCGGCCCACGGCCAGCTTGCTGGTCGCCGCCACAAGTTGAGTACGGCGAAGCCGCTCTTCGAACCCACGGGACGGAGCGAAAGACGCGAGGAACGAGCGAGCGAGGTCGAACCTACGGGACGGGAGTGACTTTTTCTGCTGCGTGTTTGCGGTGACGCAAGTACTCGATGCTGAAGGGAATGAGGGACAGAATGACGATGCCGATGACGGCAATGTCGACGTGGTCCTTGATGAGCTTGCGCTGGCCGAGGTAGTAGCCGAGGACCGTCAGCCCGCCAGCCCACACCGCAGCACCGATGATGTTGTAGATAACGAACAACCGATACGGCATACGGCCGATGCCGGCGACGATCGGGGCGAAGGTCCGCACGACGGGTACGAACCGGGCGAGGAAGATCGTTTTGGCCCCGTTGCGTTCGAAGAAGGCCTGTGACTTCGCCAGGTTCGACGGGCTGAAGAGCTTCGAATCCGGCTTGCTGAACAGCCGGGGGCCGACGGTTTTGCCGATGATGTAGGCGACCTGGTTGCCAGTGACCGCAGCGGCGAACAGCACGAGGACGATGACGATCAGCGGCTGATCGACATGCGGCAGGCCCGACGGCTTCGTCGCCAGGAAACCGGTGATGAACAGCAGCGAGTCGCCCGGCAGGAAGAACAGCAGGCACGACTCGGCGAAGATGATCGCTGCGACCAGGAACAATCCGCCCTGGCTGATGATGTCGTTGGGGCTGAGGATGGAAGCGAGGAGTGACACGAAGTCCCGAGGCTAGTGGGCAATCACCGGCTCGCAATTGCGACCGCCCACGCTCACACCAGAAGCTCACGCAGCGGTCAGGCGGCGATGCCTTCTGACTTGCGCTTGGAGAAGGCGATGGCACCGATCAGGATGACGAGTGCGACCGCTGCGATCGCGTAGCGCGTGCCCTGGTCGTTGCGGTATTTGATGATGGCCGGCAGCATCAGCAGCGAGACGAGGTTCATCACCTTGATCAGCGGGTTGAGCGCCGGGCCGGCAGTGTCCTTGAACGGGTCACCGACGGTGTCACCGATCACGGCCGCCTTGTGGGCATCTGAGCCTTTGCCGCCTTCGTGGCCGTCCTCGATGTATTTCTTGGCGTTATCCCACGCCCCGCCGGCGTTCGACAGGTAGTTGGCCATCAACTGGCCGGTGAGGATGACGCCGACGAGGAACCCGCCGAGTGCCAGATAATTGATGCCGAAGCCGATGATGACCGGGGTCAGCACTGCCAGCAGGGCAGGGGTGGTGAGTTCGCGCAACGATGCAGCCGTGCAGATGTCGATGACGGGGCCGTAGTCCGGCTTCTTCTCACCGGACATGATCTTGCCGTCGGCGAACTGGTTGCGGACCTCTTGGACGACGACGCCGGCGGTGCGGCTGACGGCGCGGATTGCCAGTGCCGAGAACATGAAGGCGACAGATCCACCGATGAGCAGACCGATGAACGTCTTGACGTCCGCAACGTTGATCTGCGTCTCGACGGCACGGAAGATGGCGTCGCCCTTGAGCAGCACGCCCTGCGGGTCTTTGAGGCCGAGTTCGTTGGCGATCGTCTCGATATAGCTGGCGAACAAAGCAACGGCGGCGATGACGGCTGAACCGATGGCGAATCCCTTGGTGACCGCTTTGGTGGTGTTGCCGACGGCGTCGAGGCTGACCATGATGCGCTCCGGCTCGCCGTGGAATTCGCCGGACATTTCGGCGATACCGGCGGCGTTGTCCGAGACTGGGCCGAAGGTGTCCTCGGAAACGATGACGCCGGTGGTGGCGAGCATGCCCATGCCGGTCAGGGCGATGAGATACAGCGAGAACTGCAGGTTGCCGTTCCCCATCCACAGCGTGACGCCGAGGGCGATGGCGATGCAGACAATGGCGTAGACGGAGGACTCGAGGCCGGAAGCGGTGCCGGACAGCACGACGGTTGCCGGGCCGGTGCGCGCCGATTCGGCGATCTCCTGGACCGGGCCGTATTCGGTGCCGGTGAAGTATTCGGTCAAGCGGCTGATCGCCTGAGCGAGTACGAGGCCGACAACAACGGCCCCGAAGCATTTCCAGCCGGCATTCGCGTGCTCGTTGCCGACGTATCCGAGCGCAAGTGCTCCGACGCCGATGATGGTGAGGATTCCGGCGACGAGAAAACCGCGGTTGATCGGCTTGAGGGCGTTCGTCTCGCCCTCTTTGGCTTTCACGGCGAAAACACCGGCGATCGAGGCGATGACGCCGATGGCGCGAGCTGCGAGCGGGAAGACGATGCCGAGCGCCGGGTTGGCGCCGATGGAACTGAAGGCGGCAACACCGAGGATGATCGAGGCGACGAGGGTGACTTCGTAGCTCTCGAAGAGGTCGGCGGCCATGCCTGCGCAGTCGCCGACATTGTCGCCGACGTTGTCGGCTATCGTCGCCGGGTTGCGGGGATCGTCTTCAGGGATCCCGGCTTCGACCTTGCCGACGAGGTCGGCTCCGACGTCGGCAGCCTTGGTGAAGATGCCGCCGCCGACCCGCAGGAACAGTGCCAGCAGGGATCCACCGAAACCGAACCCGACGAGGATCGCCGACGACGTGTTCTGGAAGAGCATGATGATAACGGTGGCACCGAGAAGGCCGAGCCCGACGGTGAACATGCCGGCGACGCCGCCCGTGCGGAAGGCGATTTCCAGGGCCTTCGGCATCGAGCCGAGTTTTGCCGCAGCCGCCGTGCGCACGTTGCCGCGCGTCGCCAGCGTCATGCCGATGAAGCCGGTGAGTCCGGAGAGGAAGGCCCCGCCGACGAACGCCAAGGTCCGGAACAGGCCAGACGCTGCAAAGCTCAACGCCACGCCACCGCCGTTGGGCTTCTCAATCTTGACGGACGTGAAGAACACGACAACAGCCAGCGGTATGAGGATGACGAGAATTGTCTTGAACTGCCGGCGGAGATAAGCAGCGGCGCCTTCCTGGATGGCCAGGGCGATCGACTTCATCGTCTCTGTGCCTTCGTCCTGAGCGAGGACGTTCTTCATCAGGAAGAAGCCGACGCCGAGCGCGAGGAGGGCAGCAGCGAGTGAGAGGTAGAGAACCGCCCATTCGCCGCCTTTGAAGCTGAACAGCTGGTAGCCGCCTTCTGTGGCGAAAATAGATGACACCGGTGTGATCCCCTTGGCAGTTTCAGTCCGCGCGAGCATGCACGCGGATTCGCATGTGAAGTTCCGAGAGCATAGGGACTGGAACCATGCAAGGGCGAAACCGGGCGGAATCGACCGCAGTTTGCAAACGTCGGGGAAACAGCGGGGAACGGGGAGATGACCACTCGGTGGACTGTCGGTGGGTGCTGTCCGCATGGACCTCCGAAGTTCGCTACGTTGTGCGAGTTGGTGTCGCTGCGATCACTCGATTTCCGCTTCGGCACCGATCAGCGTGAACCGTCACATGAGGGAGAAAAAGTGTCAGAGGAAAGTATCCAGACCCCGATTCAGGCAGCAGTCGAGAGACGCCATTTCCTGAAGCTCGGCGTCCTCGCTGCTGGCGGCACCGCCTTTCTGGCAGCCTGTGGCTCGAGCGCCAAAACCGTTGCTTCGGCGACGACATCAGCCACCGGCACCACCACCGCATCCGCGACCACGACCGCTGCTTCGGTAGCGGGAACAAGCGGCGGTTCGGCAGCGGGAACGACTGCCGGTTCCGCTGCGTCATCGGGTGGGGCCCTCTCGGCGGCCGACCTGGCGACGCTCGTCACGGCAGCGCAGAAAGAGGCCAAGGTCAACCTCATCGCCCTTCCGGATGATTGGGCCAACTACAAGGGCAATCTCGCCGACTTCAAGGCGAAGTACAACATCGCCACCACGGTGTCGAACCCGGACGGTTCGTCGTCCGACGAGATCACCGCCGTGACGACGCTCAAGGGCCAGGGCACACAGCCTGACTCGGTCGACGTCTCGCCGGCATTCGCCGAGAAGGGCAAGACTGCTGGTCTCTTCGAAACGTTCAGGCCATCGACGTGGGATGACATCCCGACAGCGTTGAAGGATCCCGACGGCCAGTGGGTTGCCGGTTACTACGGCATCATCTGTATCGGCGCAGTCACCGATCAGGCGAAGAACCCGCCGAAGACCTGGGCAGATCTGAAGAAGCCGGAATACAAGGGTCTCATCGTGCTCAACGGAGACCCGCGCAAGTCCGGATCGGCGCTCGCCGCCGTGTTCGCCGCCGCGCTCGCCAACGGCGGCTCGTTCGACAATGCCCAGCCGGGTATCGACTTCTTCGCCGACCTGAAGAAGTCCGGCAACCTGTTGCCGACCGACCTCAAGGCAACCTCGTTGGCCAAGGGCGAAGTCGCCATCGCCATCGACTGGACGTACAACTTCCCCGGCCCGATCGCCCAGCTGAAGACCGCCGGCAAGACACTCGTTACCAACGTCCCATCGGACGGCATCTATGCCGGGTACTACTGCCAGGCAGCGATCAAGGGTTCCCCGAACGCCGCTGCTGGCAAGTTGTGGGTGGAGTGGCTGGTGAGCGACGAGGGTGCCGTGAACTACCTCAAGGGCGGAGCACTTCCGGCTCGCTATGCCTCTCTCTTGAAGGCCGGCAAGGTCACCGACGACATCAAGAAGGGTCTGCCGAGCGCCGACCTCATCTCCAAGATCTCGTTCCCGACCCAGGCCCAGACCGACGCCGCAACGAAACTGGTCACCGACCAGTGGGGTCCGAAAGTGGCAGGCAACTGAGCTCCGCAGTACTGGCGACACCGGCGGAGACACCCGTCTCCGCCGGTGCCCGCCGCCACATCAGTTGGGCGTGGATCGGGCTCGTGCCGTTCTTCGCCTTCGTCACCGTCTTCCTGTTGTGGCCGACGCTGGCCGTCTTCTGGAAAGCTGCCCACGACAACGCCGGCAACTTCACGCTGAGCACCTACGGCAAGATCGCCACCTCGCCGCAGTTCCGCCAGAGTTTCTGGAACAGCACACTCCTGTCGTTCTCCTCGGCAGTCATCGGTGGTGTCATCGGGCTGTTGCTCACCTACGCGATCGTCTCCATTCGCCGTCCGAAGTGGCTACGCAGTGCCGTGATGTCCTTCAGCGCCGTCGCCGCCAACATGGGCGGCGTCGCCCTCGTCTTTCTCTTCGTCGCCTCGATCGGCGTGACCGGCCTACTGACCACGTTTCTGCTGGGTCACGGCATCCATCTGTACGACAAGCAGTTCATCTACAGCGGCAGTTACCACGTACTGACCGTCATCTACCTGTACTTCCAGATTCCGTTGATGGTGATCGTCATGCTGCCGGCGATCGATGGACTCAAACCGGCCTGGCGAGAGGCTGCGGCGAACCTCGGCTCGAGCGGTATGCAGTACTGGCGTCGGGTCGGTCTGCCCGTACTGTGGCCGGCGTTCCTCGGAGGCATCGTGTTGTTGTTCGCCAACTCCTTCGCCGCCTACGCCACTGCCTACGTGTTGACAGGCGGGCAGTCAAACCTGGCATCGATCCAGATCGGCTTCTTCCTGCAGGGCAACACGATCGCCGACTCCCAACAGATCGGCTATGCGATCGCCGCATGGATGATCATCGTCGTGCTCATCGCCATTCTGCTGTACCAATGGCTCCGCAGTCGCACGACCAGGTGGCTGCAGTGACCAGCGTCAATTCGATCGCCACCGGGGCGACGGCTGACTCGATGGCCCGTCAGCATCCGCAGCCGAAGTCGAATCTCGGCCGGAAGCGCCCGCAGTTCGGTCTGTGGTCCGTCGTCGTCGTCTGCGCGCTGTACTTCCTGTTCCCGTTGTGGGCGATTGCCAAGTTCACCCTCGACCTCCCGCTCGAGGGTTGGACGTTCAAGGCGTATACCAAGGCGGTCCAGGAGCCTGAGTTACACACCACCCTGTGGCTCAGTTTGCGGATCACCGGTGGCACGGTCGCGCTGTCGTTGGCATTGATGATCTGGACCGTGCTGTGGACGACGCTGAAGGTCAAACGGATGCAGCCGGTCGTCGAGTTCATCTCCATCCTGCCCTACATGGTTCCGCCGATCGCCTTCGTCGTCGGTATTGCCGGCGTCTTCCGGCCGGCATTCCCGAGCTTCATTGCCAATCCGTATTCGCTGATCTTCTTCTACACGGTGTTGGCGATGCCGTTCACGTATCGATCGCTCGACGCCGGTTTGCGGGCGATCGACGTCAAAACGCTCACCGAGGCGTCTCGCGGACTCGGTGCAGGCTGGATGACGACCATCATGCGCGTCGTCGTGCCCAACCTGCGATCTGCGCTGCTCGGTGCCACCTTCCTGACAGTCGCAGTGGTGCTCGGCGAGTACACAATCGCTTCACTCCTGCTGATCAACACCTTCCCGATTTTTCTGGCGACATACAACTCGAAGGAGATCTTCGCCGGCCCGGCGCTGGGTCTCATGTCGATGCTCGCCGTTGCGGTGCTCTTTGCTCTGCTCGGACTCTTCACCCGCAAACGCGGCGGCGCAAACGCCACCGCCGCAATCGCCTGACTCGGGGGCCCCTACGTGTCTGCTTTGGAATTGTCGGCTGTCCGCAAGACGTTTGCGGGTACCACGGCGTTGGAACATCTCGACCTGTCGCTCGGCGATGGTGAGCTCGTCTGCCTGCTCGGCCCAAGCGGCTGCGGAAAGACCACGGCTCTGCGCATCGTCGCCGGTTTCGAGGTTCCCGACACCGGTTCTGTGCTACTCGGTGGCGCCGACATCACCCGCAAACCGGCGAACAAGCGCAACATGGGCATGGTGTTCCAGGCATACAGCCTGTTCCCCAACCTCACCGCCGAGGAGAACGTGGCGTTCGGACTGCGTCTGCGGAAGCAGTCGGGCGAGCAGCGCCGCAAGCGTGTTGCAGAGATGCTCGACCTCGTCGGTCTGTCTCCGCAGGCAAAGCGCTACGCGCAGCAGATGTCGGGCGGGCAGCAGCAACGCGTCGCCCTTGCCCGCGCTCTTGCCATCCAGCCTGAGGTGTTGCTCCTCGACGAACCGCTGTCGGCGCTCGATGCCAAGGTGCGCGTCAATCTCCGCGACGAGATTCGCCGCATCCAACTGGAAACCGGTACCACCACGCTTTTCGTGACCCACGACCAGGAAGAGGCGCTTGCCGTTTCCGACCGCGTCGGCGTGATGTCCAATGGTCGGCTCGAACAGATCGGCAACCCGACGGCCGTCTATCAGGATCCGTCGTCGTCGTTCGTTGCCCGTTTCGTCGGTACCGTCAACGAACTGCCCGGAACGGTTCGCAGCGACGGGCGTTCGGTCGAGGTCGGCGGTACTGCGATTCCAGCCAAGGGTGTCGAGCATTTCGGGCCTGGCGACGCCGTCCAGGTGCTGGTGCGGCCGGAGGGTCTGCTGGTCGAGCACAGCAACGGAAACGGCAACGAAGGTCTGGCGGGAACCGTGGTCACTGCGGCGTTTCAAGGCTCGACGATTCGGGTCAAGGTGCGACTGGACAGTACCGACACGCTGGTCGATGCCGACGCAGCCGCCGACTCCATCATCCAACCCAACCCCGGTGACCGTGTCACTGTCAAAATCGTGGCTCAGCGCGCCTTCGTCGAGTCGGCAAAGGAACCCGCCTCCGTCTGAAATCGGAACGCGACCGGAGGCTGGATTTTCCATCCCGTAGATGGTATTGCAAATGGTAGCATCGATGGTATGAGGTCGACCATTGACGCTGGGGGACGGGTGGTGATCCCGAAGTCGTTGCGAACCGAACTCGGGCTGGTCGCTGGCGACGAGGTCGAAATCGAACTGGACGGGTGGACGATCAGGATCGAGCGTCGCCCCGGCGACGCCAAGGTGACCGCGCACGGGCAATTTCTCGTCGTCGAGGGTGCGGGTGCGAACCTGACGGAGGACGATCTGCGCGCCATGCGACTCGATGTCCAAAGGTAAACCGCCTGCGAGGGCGGTCGCCGATACCAGCGTTGCCGTCGCTCTTGCATTGGGCGGGCACCCGAACCACGATGCCAGTGTTCTGGCGGTGAACGAGTGGGCTCCGGCCCTCGCCGGACACGCATGGTTCGAGACGTTTTCCGTACTGAGTCGTCTGCCGGATGCCTTCCGCCTCAGCGCAACGAGCGCACGGAAAATCATCTTGCACAACTTCGCCGACGTTGCATGGCTCACTCCGCAGGCACAACTCTCGCTGACGGCCGCACTGGCAGACACGTCCATCGCCGGTGGAGCGGTCTATGACGCTGTCGTCGCAGCGAGTGCGCTGATGCGATCCCTCCCGATGCTGACATCGGACCGACGCGCGGTCTCGACGTATCAGGCACTGGGCGTCGAGTGGATACTCGTCGCCGGTAATGAATCACAGGCGGTTCACTAGAGGCATGGCTGAACACTTCGACATCCGCGAGCGACACCTGCTGTGTGATCTTTTCCTCGCATTGGGGCCTGATGTCCCGACGTTGTGCGAGGGATGGACGGCCTTCGATCTCGCCACGCATCTCGTCGTCCGCGAGCGCAGCCTCCGTGGCGGGCCCGGCATCCTGCTCGGTGACAAGTTCCCGTCGCTCGCAAAGGCGACCGAAGCTGCTCAGGAGCGCGAACACGCCAAGGGGTTCCCGGCCGTCGTCGGGCTCGTGCGAGCAGGGCCTCCCCTCGCCACGAAGTTGATCAGCAAGTTCATAAACCTCAACGAGTTCGTCATCCATCACGAAGATCTCCGCCGGGCCAATGGCCTGGGACCGCGTCAGGGAATCGACGATCTGCAGGATGCGCTGTGGAGGCTCTACGGCCATAGCGCACGGCTGACACCGGGCCTGCCGAAAGGATTCGGTATGGAACTGGAGCGCACGAACGGTTCGACGATCACGACCGGCAAGGCACCGAGGGTGACGATCAGTGGCGATCCGATCGAGATCGGGCTGTACCTGTTCGGTCGTCACGGCGCATCACAGGCCACAGTGAGCGGAAATCCGGCGGCAGTTGCCGCCTTCGGTGGGGCGGACCTCGGCCTGTAGTCACGTTTGTGGAGCGCACGCCTAAAACAGTTAGCGGTTATACGTAGCAGCGATGGCCCCAGTTTGAGTTTCACCTTATGTTCACATCGGGACTACCGTTCTAACCGTCCATGGGCGACGCACACTGCTCGCAGACGGAGGCTGTAAAGAATGGCATCGACAATCAGCAAACCGGCCCCGGATCGCAGCCCGGTGACCGGGACTGCGACGCAGAAGCGCAAACGTAAGCCATTTCTGCTCGATATCTATTCGACGGCGGTCGGCAAGAAGTACGTGATGGCGATCACCGGGATCATCGGGATCGGATACGTGCTCGCACACATGATCGGCAACCTCAAGATGTACCTCGGGCCTGCCGAGTTCGATCACTATGCCGAGTTCCTGCGTGAACTGCTCGTGCCGATCCTGCCGCGGACCGTCACGCTGTGGCTGCTGCGGTCGACGTTGATCGTTGCGATCCTGCTGCACATCCATGCCGCCTACAGCTTGACGATCCTCAACCGCAAGGCCCGTCCGGTCAAATATCAGTCTGAACGTGATTACGTCGCAGCCAACTTCGCCAGCCGGACCATGCGTTGGTCGGGCATCATCGTGCTGCTGTTCATCATCTGGCACCTGCTCGACCTGACCGCCGGCACGCTGAACGGCAGCGGCTTCGTACGGGGTCACGCCTACGAGAACGTCGTCAACACGCTGGACCGGCCGGCGGTGGCGATCTTCTACATCGTCGCCAATATCGCCCTCGGTATCCATCTTTTCCACGGTGTGTGGAGCCTGTTCCAGTCGATGGGCTGGTCGAATCCCCGGTTCAACAAATGGCGGCGTGAAGTTGCGATCGGTATCGCCACGCTGATCGTCGTCGGCAACGTCTCGTTCCCGATCGCCGTTCTGGCCAACATCGTGAAGGTGAAATCATGAGCGTCGCTCTCGATCCCAAGGTTCCAGATGGGCCACTCGCCGAAAAGTGGGACAACTACAAATTCGAAGCCAAACTTGTCAACCCGGCGAACAAGCGCAAATTCAAGATCATCGTCGTCGGCACCGGTCTTGCCGGCGCATCGGCCGCTGCGACGCTGGCGGAACTCGGCTATACCGTCGACGCCTTCACCTTCCACGACTCGCCTCGGCGTGCGCACTCGATCGCCGCCCAGGGCGGCATCAACGCCTCGAAGAACTATCACGGCGACGGCGACTCCGTCCACCGCCTGTTCTACGACACGATCAAGGGCGGCGATTTCCGCTCACGTGAGGCCAACGTCCATCGCCTCGCCCAGGTGTCGTCGAACATCATCGATCAGATGGTCGCTCAGGGTGTTCCGTTTGCCCGTGAGTACGGCGGCCTGTTGGACAACCGCTCGTTCGGCGGAGCCCAGGTTTCCCGCACGTTCTATGCCCGGGGGCAGACCGGCCAGCAGTTGCTGCTCGGCGCCTATCAGCAGCTCGCCCGTCAGATCGGCCTCGGCGGTGTTCGTCTGTTCAACCGTTCCGAACTCGTCGACGTCGTGACCGTCGATGGTCGCTCCGCCGGCATCGTCGTTCGCGACCTGATCACCGGCGAGATCACCTCTCATGCGGCCCACGCCGTCGTGCTCGCTACCGGCGGCTACGGCAACGCCTTCTTCCTGTCGACGAACGCTATGAACTGCAACGTCACTGCTGCGTGGCGCGCGCATCGCAAGGGTGCCTACTTCGCCAACCCCTGCTACACGCAGATCCACCCGACGTGCATCCCCCAGAGCGACGACACGCAGTCGAAGCTCACGCTGATGTCGGAGTCGCTGCGCAACGACGGTCGTGTATGGGTGCCATCGAAGATCGACGACGAACGGTCCGCAGCGCAGATCCCCGAAAACGAGCGCGACTACTACCTGGAACGGCTGTACCCGAGTTTCGGCAACCTTGCACCGCGTGACATCTCCTCCCGCGCCGCCAAGCGCGCCGTCGACTCCGGCCGTGGTGTCGGCCCGTTAAAGAACGGCGTCAACCTCGACTTCCAGTCGGCGATCGACCGCCTCGGCTTCGACACCGTGTGGGAGCGCTACTCGAACCTCTTCGAGATGTATGAGCGCATCACCGGTGAGGACCCGACGAAGACGCCGATGCGCATCTACCCGGCCAGTCACTACACGATGGGTGGGCTGTGGGTCGACTACGAGTTGATGACCACGGTGCCAGGTCTGTACTGCGCCGGTGAGGCCAACTTCTCCGACCACGGCGCCAACCGCCTCGGCGCTTCTGCGCTGATGCAAGGCCTGTCGGACGGCTATTTCGTGCTGCCGTACACGATCGGCAACTACCTCGCCCCGATGCTCAACAAGCCGACGCCCGGCACTGATCATCCTGAATTCAAGGCTTCCGAACTGGCCGCCAAAGAGCGCTATCACGGCTATGTGTCCATCGGCGGGACGAAGTCGCCGGACCACTTCCATCGCGAGCTCGGCCGCATCATCTGGGATTACTGCGGTATGGAACGCACTGCTGAGGGGCTCGAGAAGGCACTCGCCGAACTGCCTGGTCTGTACGACGAGTTCAAGACCGATCTGCGGGTCACTGGTACCGACGAGGGCATCAACCAGACGCTCGAGAAGGCCGGTCGCGTCGACGACTTCTTCCAGCTCGGAATGCTGATGTGCCGTGATGCGCTGGAACGCGAGGAGTCGTGTGGCGGCCACTTCCGTGTCGAGCACCAGGACGCTGAAGGCGAAGCGCTGCGCGACGACGAGAACTTCTCCCACGTCGCCGCCTGGGAATGGACCGGCGACCCGATGGCCAGTATCCGCAACAAAGAAGAACTCACATTCGACAACGTCCACCTCGCCGTCCGGAGTTACAAGTGAGCACTTATCTGCAGAACATCACGCTCAAGGTCTGGCGCCAGGACGGCCCTGCCGACGGCGGCCGTTTCGAGCACTACAACGTCCCGGAGATCAGCGACGAAGCCTCGTTCCTCGAGATGCTCGACGTGCTCAACGAGCGCCTGATCAACGAGGGCAAGGAAGCAATCGTCTTCGACCATGACTGCCGCGAAGGCATCTGCGGATCCTGTTCGTTGATGATCGACGGCCAGGCCCACGGACCCCAGCGCGGCACCGCAACATGTCAGCTGCACATGCGCAAGTTCACCTCGGGTCAAGAGATCGTGGTCGAGCCATGGCGGGCAACGTCGTTCCCAATCATCAAAGATCTCATGGTTGATCGAGCCGCGTTCGATCGGATCATCGAGAGCGGTGGTTTCATCACGTCGCAAACTGGCGGGGCTCCCGACGCGAACCTCATCCCGATCCCGAAGGTCGTCTCCGATGCGGCGATGGATGCGGCCGAGTGCATCGGCTGCGGGGCCTGCGTGGCGGCGTGCCCAAACGGCGCCGCAAACCTGTTCACCGCCGCAAAGGTCAGCCACCTCAACCTGTTGCCGCAGGG
>JAYTOR010000163.1:0-2160 GCA_043747685.1 Actinomycetota bacterium | reverse complement strand
CGTTCGGGGTCGATGTCCCAACCGAATGGTGCCGGCGGTCGGCCGTCGCCGTGCCCAGCGACGAGCAGGCCGAGTTGACGGCGTTCGGCGAGTTCGAAGCTGCCGAATGTGCGGCGCAGCAGGGCGACGACGTCGACGAACGATGCAGCGTCGAGACCGCCGAGCCACGAATCGATGAGTTCCAGCAGACGGGAATCGTGGAGCAGCACCGTGCCAGAGCCGGCGAGGAAACCCTCGACGAAGGCGGCGCCTGCCGGCGCAGGGGTTCCGCCGGACAACGCCCTCGATAACGCCGCGCCCGCCTGTTCTGCGGACCACCGCTCACTGTCGACGAGCAGCCGGATCGCCCGGCCGCGCACGACTCCGTGGCCGCCGTGTCTGTTGGCAACACCTTCGAGCGCACGCGGCCAGAGGTCGTGGCGTGCTGCATGATCGACGAGCGCGAGTGCCGCCTGGGTCGAACCGAGCCGGTCGGCCGCACTCGCCGCAGCGTCGTCGTCGAGGGAGGCGAACGCCGGGCCGAGCCCTGCACAGATACGTACGACCAGGCCATCGAGCGTTGTCGCCAGTGAGGTCGCATCGGTGCCACGTACATCGCCGTAGCGCGCAACCCTGGCGAGCGGTGCGAGCGCATCCATCAGTTGGCTGATGTCTGCGTCGAGTGCCGCTCGGCCGGCAAGGCGTTCGATTGTCGGGGCGACCGCCAGCGGGAGGTCACCGAGCAGCGCCAGTTCGACGAGCGCGGTGAGATCGGCGAGTGCCGTCGCTGTTGTGCTGCGCTCGATGATGCGGGCCGTGGCAGCAGCCTCGACCGTTGCCCCGTAGGCCGAAGCTGCGATCAGGCCCACCGACAGCTCGGGCTCCCATCGCAGCGTCCACGTTTCGCGAAAGGTGCCGGTACTTCCTCTGCTCTGTTGTGGTCGACCCCACGGAATATCGAGTGCCCAGAGCCGGTGCAGCAGCTGCGATCGCATCCTGCCCGTCGATGCACGGACGTCGATTTCGATGGCCCGTTCGGCAGCGTCGGGCTTGAGGCGGGCGCGTTTCTGTTGGAGGACGAGGTCCCGGGCGAGCGGCACCATTGGCGTGGACGCAGGGACCGATCCGATCTCGTCGCCGATCACGAGGCGCTCCTGGATCAGCGCCAACGGGCCCAACCTGCCGGCGGCGAGCACCGCCTTGGCGGCGTCGACGACTTCGAACAGGCCGGCGCTCGGACGCCCCCTCATCACCGCCAATGTCTGCGCGAGCCGTGTTGCTCCGATCAGATGATCGGGCGAGACGGCGATGTCGTGCTCGCGCAGCAAGGCGGCAATGCGCGCGAACCATGTCGTCGTGCTCTCGTGGCCGTCCATCGCGAAGACGTGGGCGTACCATCCCGGCGAGGTCACACCGGCGCCGTACCCGCTGGCGTTCGCCAATCGCCGATGCGTCCACGGCACCCACGTTGTGGCCACCTTGACCTTCGCCAACCCTCGCAGCAGGGCGGCATCTGTCGATGCCGGTCCGAGTGGTGCCGCCAACGCAGGCACGTGCCACGCCCCGCAGACGACGGCAATCCGCTCGAACCCGTCGACGTGCGCCTGGCGAAGGCACTGGCGCATCGACGCCTCCCGTAGCGCTTCGGCCCCGATTGCGTTCGGCTCTCCGGCGCGAACGGCGGTCATCGCCTCGGCGACCGCTCCGAATGTCGAGATGCTCTGCGAATCGGGATCGCCCGATCGGTGCTCGACGACATCTTCCCACCAGCGCTCTGGATCGTCGTAGCCGGCAACGTCGGCGAGCTGGCCGATGGCGTCGATCGACGGGATGCGGCTGGTGCCCGTCGCCAGCGAGTTCGCCGCCGGCAGATCGATGCAACGCAATGTGACCGCTCGCGACGTCGCCCATCGAATCGCCACCCATTCCGGGCTGAAGTTGGCGAACGGATAGAACGCCGCCCGCTCCGGCTGCTCGGCGACGTAGGCGAGCAGGGCGACAGGGGGAACCATCTGCGGATCCGCTGCCAGCCGCAGCAGCGGCTCCGCTTCCTTCGGTGCTTCCAGCAGCACCACATCCGGCTGTACTTCGTCGAGGGCTCGCCGGAGCGAGCCCGCAGATCCCGGTCCGTGATGACGGATGCCGAACAGATGGACAGAAGCAGCCACGATGATGCTAGGA